>CAYXBJ010000111.1:0-19453 GCA_964463175.1 uncultured bacterium | reverse complement strand
CCTCTGCCTCCCGAGGTGCCGTCCGCGCGCTTCCACGCGACTGAGGCCGCCCGGGACTCCGCACGCGCGTGGCTCGGTGAGCGCGGGATCGGTCCGGGGGAGGCTGTGGTCCTCCAGCCGGGCGCCGGGAGCGCGGCGAAGGTGTGGCCGGGCTTCGGGGCTCTGGCGCGGCGGATCCAGGGCGTGGGCCTGGCGGTCGTGGCGCTGGCCGGCCCGGCGGACGGTCCGGTGGTGGAGGCGCTTCTCGCGGAGGGGGTGCTCACGGAAGACCGGCTCGTCCGGGACTGGCCCCTCGTCGAGATCGCCGGGCTCCTCTCCGTCGCGCGAGCCACGGTCGGCAACGACTCGGGGCCGACGCACCTCGCGGCCGCGGTCGGCAGCCCGACCGTGGCGGTGTTCGGCCCGACCGATCCCCGCGTATGGGCGCCGGTGGGCCGCCGCGTGCGCACGGTGGGCAGCCCGGCCGAGGAGACCCCGTGGCCCGACGTCGATCGCGTGGAGTCGGCCCTCCGAGCCGTTGTCGCGGATCCACGCGCGGGCGCGCCGCCGATCCCCGCGGGTGTCGGCTGAGACGGCCGCCATGGCGATGATCGAGATCCGTCCGCCGCGGCAGGGCGACGCGCGTCCGTGCGCCGAGCTCGCGGCGCTCGTCGTCGGGCCGGACCGCGCCGGTCCGATGATCAAGGCGCACCTCGAGCAGCACCACCTGATCGTCGCGGAGGCGGACGAGGAGGTCATCGGGCTCTGTGCGTACCGGACGGACTGGTTCCAGTGCACGTTCATCAGCCTGGTGGCCGTGCACGAGAAGTTCCGGCGCCGCGGCATCGCGCGGGAGATGATGCGGTCGGTCGAGGCCATCTCGCCGACTCCCCGCGTGTTCTCGTCGGTCGAGGAGACGAACGGCCCGGCGATCCACCTTCACGGCTCCCTGGGCTTCGTCCCGAGCGGCCACATCGACAACCTTCCCCAGGGGACGCGCGAGCTGCTCTTCTACCGGCGCGTGCCGCCCCGGAAGATCTGAGATGCGCAAGCGAGGCCCGGGCCCGCCTCCCGGCCCGCGAGGGACCGGCCGCGCGCGGCGGGATCGGCGGGTGATGCGGCGCGGCGGGGAGGGAGTGGCGGCGGACCTGAACCGGGTGGTGGGCGGCTGGCTCGGTGTCCGGATCACGCCCATGTTCGGGCGCTTCAGCTACTTCGTCGGCGAGCGACTGTTCGCGTGCTTCCCGATCCGCCCGCGCGAGCATGATCTCTGGGTGCGCCTGTCGCGTGGCGACCAGGCGCGCGCGCTGACGACGCCGGGCGTGCGGCCGCATCGACGGTTCGCCGGCCGTGGGTGGATCGAGTACGACGTCGAGGATCCGGAGGCCGTGTATCGGGCGATCCGCTGGCTGCGACGGGGGTACGAGCTCGCGACCCGCATTCCGCCGGACGAGGCCCCCGAGATCCCCGAGGCGACGTGAGCCAGCGCCTGCCCGGTCGTATTGCCGCCGGACGTGATCGTGGCTAGCATCACGGCATGACGAGGGATCGCAGCATGCCGGACGATTCTCCGGCGGCGGAGGAGATGCGATGACGCGCCAGACGCACGGCTCGGTCTGCCCCCACGACTGCCCGTCGGCCTGCGCGCTCGAAGTCACGACGGAGAACGGCCGCATCATCGACGTCGTCGGGGACCGGAAGCACCCGTTCACCCGGGGCGTGATCTGCGGCAAGGTGCACGACTACGCGGAGCGGGTGTACTCGCCGCTCCGGGTGCGCCAGCCCATGCGGCGCGTGGGGCCGAAGGGCGCCGCGCAGTTCGAGCCGATCTCCTGGGACGACGCCATCGAGGAGATCGCCCACCGGTTCACCCGGGTGATCGCTCAGTGGGGCCCCGAGGCGATCCTGCCGTTCTCCTACGCGGGGACACTCGGCCGGGTCCAGTACTACGCCGGCCATCCGTTCTTCCACGCCCTCGGCGCCAGCCAGCTCGATCGGACGATCTGCGTGTCGACCGCGTACGCCGGGTGGCGCGCAACCGTCGGCGTCGTGGCGGGGAACGACGCGGAGCAGATGGTGGGGGCAGACCTCGTCGTCCTCTGGGGGATCAACGCGGCGTACACGCACATCAACGTGATGACCCTGGTCAAGGAGGCGAGAGCGCGGGGGGCGCGCATCGTCTGCATCGACCCCTATCGCACTCGGACGGCCCGCCAGGCGGACGAGCACCTCATGATCCGCTCGGGGACGGACGGGGCGCTGGCGCTCGGCCTGATGCACGTCCTCATCCGCGAGGATCTCCTCGATCACGCCTACATCGCGCGGGCGACGCTCGGCTTCGAGGCGCTCCGGGACCACGTCCGGCAATACAGCCCCGAGCGCGTCGCGGCGATCACCGGACTGTCCCCGAACGCGATCGTCGACCTCGCGCGGCGCTACGGGCAGACCCGGGCGAGCTACCTCCGGGTGGGCATCGGGCTGTCGCGCCACGAGAACGGCGGGATGACGTGCCGGGCCATCGCGTGCCTCCCCGCGCTCACCGGGGCGTATGCGGATCCTCACGGCGGCGCGCTCCTCGGGAGCTCCGGCGCGTTCGGCCCCGGCGATAGCGTCCTCGAGCGGAAGGATCTCCTGCCGTCGCCGCCGCCCCGGACGATCAACATGGTGCAGCTCGGCCGGGCCCTGACCGATCCCGATCTGCGCCCGCCGGTGATGGCGCTGTACGTGTACAACTCGAATCCGGCGTCGGTCTGCCCGAACTCGAGCCTCGTGCTCGAGGGCCTGGCTCGCGAGGATCTCTTCACCGTCGTCCACGAGCAGGTCCAGACGGACACCGCGGACTACGCGGACCTCCTGCTGCCGGCGACCACGAGCATGGAGCACTTCGACGTCTACCGCTCGTTCGGGCACCTCTATTACCAGCTGGCCGAGCCGGTCATCGCCGCCGAGGGTGAGTCGCGCACGAACTGGGACGTCTTCCGTCAGCTCGCGCGCGCGATGGGGATGGCCGACCGTCACTACGAGACCCCGCTCCCGGAGTTGATCGACGCGCATCTGCGGGCCGGCGGGCCGGTGACCGACGGCATCACGCACGCACGCCTGCACACCGAGCGATCGGCTCGGATCAGCGTGCCACGGCCGTTCCTCCCGTTCGCCGACGGCGCGCCGACACCGTCGGGGCGCGTCGAGTTCTACTCGGAAACGCTGGCCCGGCAGGGCCTGCCGCCGCTCCCGACCTACGTCCCGCTACGGGAGGGTCTCGACAACCCGGCCATCGGACCGCGGTATCCGCTGCGCTGCCACGTCCCGCCGAACCGCTTCTTCCTCAACTCGTCCTTCAGCCAGTCGACGCTGCTCCGGGCACGGCAGGGCGGGCCGACGGTGCTGGTCCATCCCGACGACGCGGCACGTCGGGACATCGCGCCGGGAGATCTGGTCGCCGTCCTCAACGATCGGGGTCGGGCGCTGTTCACCGCGGTCCTGTCGGAGGACACCCAGCCGGGTCAGGTGGTGGTCGAGGGGATCTGGTGGCACAAGTTCATGCCGGGAGGGCGGGGGGTCAACGTCCTCACATCCGACGGCCTCGCCGACATGGGCGGAGGCCCGGCGTTCCACTCGACCATGGTGGACGTCGTCCGGGCCGACCCATCCGAGGCGACGTTCTCCGGCCACGCCCAGCGCGAGGCCGGGGTGGCAAGCTGAGCCGCTTCCGGCGGCACCCGGGGCGCCACCCCGAGCCCCTTCGTTCTTCGGTTCCTCATCATCTCGATCCATAGATGATGAGACGCAACAGTTTGATTCCATGAGTGAAAGTGACGAACGCCACGGATCGAGTGTCCCTGCGGGCGCGCGGGCGTTTCACAACGTTACGGTTGCGGGGTCTTTGGGAGTGATGAGCGATCGGACGTTCGAGGCGCTGATGTCCGACCACCACGCCGAGATCTACCGGTACGTCCTCCGGGTGACGGGGCGGCGGCAGGATGCCGACGACCTCTCGCAGGAGACGTTCCTCCGGGCGTTCCGCGCTCACCGGACGCTGCCGCCGGACGCGAACTCCCGGGCCTGGCTCTTCGCCATCGCGACGAACCTCACCCGGAATCACTTCCGGTCGCAGAAACGCCGCCGGCTCGCGTACGCGGCGGTGGTGGCGGAGACGCGGGAGACGGACGATGAGCGCCCCGATGGCGTCACGCTCTCCCAGGAGATCGGGACGGCCGTCGATCAGGTGGTGTCGGAGCTGCCGCTCAAGCAACGCTTGGCGTTCCTCCAGCGGAAGGTCCACGGGCTCGATTACGACGCGATCGGCCAGAGTCTGGCCTGCTCGGCCGAGACAGCGCGCGCCCACGTGTTCCAGGCTCTTCGGAAGGTCCGCCGCGCCCTCGAGGGACGCGAGCTGATCGGGAAGGAGTTCGCACCGTGAAGCGCAGGGCGGCGAGCTGCATCGAGATCGAGGCGGACTTGATGGCCGCGGCGATCGGCGAGGCGGACGCGAGCGCCGAGCACCGGGTCGCCGAGCACGTGGCGGGGTGTCGGCCGTGCCGGACGGAGCACAGCGAGTACCGGGCGATCGAGCGCGAGCTCGGAACGCTCCGGGAGAAGCCGGTGGACGTTCGGGGCGTTGCGCAGTCGCGCGAGCGGCTCGAGGCGCGGCTCGACGATGTCCGGAGCCGCATCGTCGCGTACCGGGTCTTCGACTCGCCCCTCGGACCGGTCCTGCTCGCCCACTCGGAGCAGGGAGTGGTGCTGCTGGAGTACCTTCACGGGCGCCACGACACGGGGATGGCGCGCCTCCGCCGGCTCCGCGGGATCGAGACGGTCCCCGACGGTGGGGAGTCGGATGCGCTCTACCGGGAGCTCCGCGCGTATCTCGACGGGCGGACGCAGCAGCTCCACTGGCCGCTCGACCTCCGGCTGATCACGAGCCCGTTCCAGCGGAAGGTGCTCGAGCGCACTGCCAACATTCCGTACGGAGCGGTAGTCTCGTACAAGCGGGTCGCCAGCGACCTCGGGCAACCGCGCGCGGTGCGTGCCGTGGCGCAGGCCCTCCGGTGGAATCCGGTGCCGGTCGCGATCCCGTGCCATCGCGTGATCGGGGCCTCTGGGCTCCTGACCGGCTACGCCGGCGGTGAGACCACGCGAAAGCGACAGCTGCTCGCGACCGAAGGGGTGCCGATGATCCCGGCCCATCACGACTTCGCGATCGCCCGCGGCGCGATGTACATGCTGGGGCCCGGGGACAGCGAGTACTGCCTCCCGAGCTGTCCGTCGCCGGAGACGCTCAAGTCCGGGCTCCTGACCTACTTCGGATCCCGGAGCCGGGCCGAGGCCGTGGGTTTCAGGCCCTGCACGAGCTGCCGTCCGGACCTCCACCCGCTCCACGAGGTCAATTGAGCGGGGTCCATCGCGCGAGCGCGGCCGACGCTGTGCTGTTTCCCGGGTTCCGCGCCGAGCGGATCCGGACGCGCGAGACCGAGATCCACGCCGTCGTCGGGGGGCAGGGCCCCCCGGTTCTCCTGCTCCACGGATACCCGGAGACGCACGCGTGCTGGCACCGGGTCGCCCCCGCGCTGACCGAGCGGTTCACGGTGGTGTGCCCGGACCTTCGCGGCTACGGTGACAGTGGCCGGCCGGCCTCGGACCCGTCGCATCGGGCGTACTCGAAGCGGTCCATGGCGCGGGACCAGCAAGAGGTCATGGCCCAGCTCGGGTTCGAGCGCTTTGCCGTTGTGGGGCACGACCGCGGCGGCCGCGTCGCCTACCGGCTGGCGCTGGATCATCCGGAGCGCGTGACGCGGCTGGTGCTGCTCGACATCGTGCCGACGCTCGAGACGTGGGCGCGCCTCGACCGGAAGGCCGGGCTGGCCACCTACCATTGGTTCTTCCTGGCCCAGCCGCCGGACCTGCCCGAGCGGCTCATCGGCGCCGACCCGGATTATTTCCTCCGGTGGACGCTCGACAGCTGGGCCGGGCGCCCCGGGGCATTCGACCCGCGGGCGCTCGCCGAGTACCAGCGAGCCTTCCGTGACCCGGACGTCATCCGGGCCACCTGCGAGGACTACCGGGCGGGGGCGACGGCCGATGTCGAGGATGACGCCGCGGATCGGGGTATCCGGTGCATCCGCTGTCCGGTCCTGGCTCTCTGGGCCGAGGCCGCGTCCGAGCCGGGCTGGGATCCGATCGCCATCTGGCGCGATTGGGCCCCAGACGTCCGGGGGCAAAGAGTGCGCTGCGGGCACTTCCTGCCCGAGGAAGCTCCCGCCGAGACCCTCGCCGCGCTCGAGCCCTTTCTCGCCTCCTAGCCTCACCTTCGGCGCCTCCGGGCGTTTCACACGCCGGCCCGTGCGGTGTTTCACCGGGCAAGAAGGAGGATGCCGAACATGCTGACTGCAGCGACCGTGATCCTGACGATCTCCTCGCCGATTCTCGTGGTCCTCGGACTGCTGGCGCTGGCCGCGTGGCGCGACCGCCGCCAGGAGGCTGTCGTCGCCCGTCAGATCCGGCTGACCGACGCCATCGCGCGCGAGCTGGGCGCGATCGTCGCGCCGGTGGTGGCGAAGCCGCTCGGCGGGCCGTGGCGGGTGGCGATCCACGTGCCGGTGGGCCGGCCCGTGCTGGTGAGCCGCATCGTGGCGATTGCCCACGAGACGCTGACCCGCACTGGCACGGATCCGTACGAGCTCATCCTCACCCCGGAGCTGGCACCGGCGCGATCCCTCCCGGTGGTGACTCGCTCGCCCCGACGGCTCCAGGCTGCGTAGGGGAGGTGTCGATCATGACGGACTTGATGGTCTTCGGTGGAGTGGTGGTCGCCCTCGCGGGAGTGGTCCAGGTGGCCTCGCGCCATCAGAGCCGCGCGGCGTCGTCGGTGGCGCTGCTCCGTGAAGGGATGATGGGGCTCGAGGGGGCGGAAGCCGAGGCGCTCCGTGCGGAGTTCCGGCGGAGCGGGGTGGCCCTGCCGGACCATCGTCACGTGACCGGCTTCTGACCGCTCGCGCGACGCAAACGAGGGGGCGAGCCGTGGATCACGGCTCGCCCCTCTCGCTTTCTCACCCCGGCGCGGCCACGCGGCCGGCGGCGGGGAGTCAGACTCAGCAGCTCGTTCGGGGGGAATCGCCCGCCTTCGGCAAGACGTAGCGGAACGTCTTTCCCGAGTAGTTCCGGAGGATGACCTCGCGGTCGGTGATCGACTGCACGTACTGGGGCAGCAGCGGGATCTTGCCGCCGCCTCCCGGCGCATCGATGACGAAGTGCGGAACGGCCAGGCCCGACGTCCAGCCCTGGATGGCCTCGACGATCTCGAGCCCCTTGGCGACCGAGGTCCGGAAGTGCTCGCCTCCCGCGACCATGTCGGCCTGATAGATGTAGTACGGCCGGACCCGGCAGCGGAGGAGCTCCTGCATGAGCCGCTTCATGATCGCCGGGTCGTCGTTGACACCCTTCAGGAGGACGGTCTGGCTGCCGAGCGGGCAGCCGGCGTCCGCGAGCATGGACAGCGCGGTTCGCGTCGCGGGCGTCAGCTCGTCCGGGTGGTTGAAGTGCACGTTCACGAAGACGGGGTGGTGCTTCTTGATCGTGTCGCAGAGCGCCGGCGTGATGCGCTCGGGCAGCTGTGACGGGATCCGGGTATGGATCCGCACGATCTCGATGTGCGGGATCGCCCGGAGCTTGGCGAGGAAATACTCGATCCGCCGATCCGAGAGCATGAGGGGGTCGCCGCCGGAGAGGCTGACGTCCCGGACCTCGGTGTGCTCCCGGACGTACGCGAACGCCGCGTCGAACTGCCCGAGCGGGATCTTCTCCGGATCACCCACCTTGCGCCGCCGCGTGCAGAATCGGCAGTACGCGGCGCAGACCGGGCTCACGAGGAAGAGGACCCGATCCGGGTAGCGGTGGGTGATGTTCGGAACCGGCGAATCGGCGTCCTCGCCCAGCGAGTCGACGATGCCGTCCACGACCTCGTTCTCCTGGGGTGTGGGCACGTACTGACGCCAGATCGCGTCTCCCGGGGCCTTGATGAGATCCAGCAGCTCCGGGGTGATGCGGAGGTTGAATCCATCGACGGCCTGCTGCACGGCTTCGGGCTCGATGTGCTCAAGCCCGAAGCGCTTGACGAGCTCGTCGACCGTGGTGACCGATTCGCGGAGGCTCTCTTGCCAGTAACTCAAGTGGACCTCGCCCCCCTGGGCTCACTCCGGCCGATGGCCGGTGCGAGGCGCTGGGTGTACGGCATGCCCTCCGCCAGGCGTCGCGCGGTGACGAGCGCGGCCGGAGGAGGCGTCGGACCTGGCCCGCTGGCCCGTGGCGCGCGGGCGAGAGCGTCCTCGACGATCCGGGCAATGAGATCGAGGTAGCTCCACCCTGCGGCGGCGGCCTGGCGCGCCAGGCCTGCCTGCGGACCGAGGTCCGGATTCGGGTTCACGTCGGTGACGAACGTCGTGCCGCGGCCGTCGACGCGGACGTCGATACGGCCGTATCCGGTGCCGTCCACTGCGGCCCATACCTGCTCGGCGAGCCGGGTGAGGCGCGCGGCGAGGCGGGCCGGCAGTCGCGCCGGGCACCGGGGAATCGTCCCCTGGTCTTCCGGACTTCCGTGCTCCCACTTCGCGGCGTACGTGACCACCGGCGGCAGCCCCGGGCGCATGCGGCTGAAGTCGATCTCCGCGTGGGGCAAGACCCGCCCGCCGACGATCGCCAGGTTGCACTCCCGGCCGGCGATGTAGCGCTGGACGAGCATGCGGCCCCACTGCTGGCATCCGCGCGTCACGACGGGCTCGAGCGCCGCCCGGCTGGCGACCACGGAGTCGGAGGCGATCCCGAACGAGCCGTCCTCGCCGGCGGGCTTCACGATCGCCGGGAACCGGCGCCAGGGTGCCCGGCGGGCATCCGGCTGCGCGACGATCCAGTCCGGGACGGGGACTCCGTGGGCGCGAAGCACCGCATTCGCCCGATCCTTCCGGAGGCAGAGGGCGAGCATCTCGGACGAGGCGCCGGTCATCGGGATGCCGAGGAGCTCGACGAGTCCGGCCGCGACCGGCTCGCCGGCCGCCAGGTTGTTCAGCCCCTCGCACAGATTGAACACGAGCTGGAAGCGCCCGGTCGTGAGCTCGGTCAGCCACTCGGCGACGTCGCCGTCGAACTCGACCAGGACCGGGTCGTAGCCGAGCGCGCGAAGGGAGGCCACGATCGGCTCGGGGTTGCCCGGGGCCGACGGCGTGCCCACCGCCTGCGCGGTGGCTTCCGACTGCGCGTCGGTGATGACCGCCACCCGGAGCTTGCTGCGGCCCCCCCGGCGACCTCTAGAGGGCAACATGCTGTCGCACGGCGCCGGCCCGCAGGACGGCCCGGATCATGTCGCCGTAGTCCAGGCCCGCGGCACGGGCGGCCTTGGGGAAGCAGGAGTTCATGGCGGGGTCGGGAAGCACTCCCGGCAACGGGTTGACCTCGAGGACGTGCGGCACGCCTCGCGCGTCGCACCGGACGTCGATGCGCGCCCAGTCGCGACAGCGGAGGACGCGGTACGCGGCCAGCACCGTCTCCTCGATCTGCCGGGCCAGCGTGCGGGACAGGGGCGCGGGGCACCGGAAGATCTGGAGCGGCCGCTCGGGCACGTCCCAGATCCACTTGGCCTCGTAGGAGTACATGGGCGCGGCCCCGCGGGGAAGCGCGGCGAAGTCGACCTCGACGACCGGCAGCACCCGGGCGGTCGGGCCGTTTCCGAGGAGCGCACAGGTGAACTCACGGCCGGGCAGCCACCGCTCGATGAGCGCCGGCTGGCGGTACCGCCGCCACACCTGTCCGACGACCCGGCTCACCTCGGCCCGCGTGCGACAGAGCGATGCCTGGGTGATCCCCTTGCTGGATCCCTCGTGGACAGGCTTCACGAACACCGGCAGGGACGGGACCCCGTCGAGGGCCGCGCCCGGCGGCACGACCACGAAGTCGGCGGTCGGGATGCCGTGGTACGCCAGGATCTCCTTGGTGCGGCCCTTGTCGAGGCAGATCGCCAGGGTGAGCGGATCGCTGCCGGTGTAGGGCACGCCCCAAAACTCGCAGAGAGCCGGCACGTGAGCCTCGCGGTTCGGGCCCCAGAGTCCCTCCGCCACATTGAACACGATGTCGGGCTTCGCCTCGCGCAGGCGGAGCGGGAAATCCTCCGTCGCTTCCAGCCGGATGACTTCGCCGGCCTCGGCCAGGGCGGCTTCGAGCGCCGCGATCGTGACCTCGTCGTCCCACTCGGCGTAAAGGTCGGCGTGGTCGCGGCGGTTCCCGTTCGCGGCCGGGATGCCCGCCAGCTCGCTGCCCTCGTCCGGCTTCCGGTTGAATGCGAAGCCGATGCGCGTGAGGGGCCGCTGCCGCCCGTGGCGTCCCGGCGCTCCCGTCACGGCCGCCCGGCCGGTCGCGCGGAGCGCGCGATCGGGGGCAGGGACCTGGGCACCGGCGCGTGGGCTCATCGGGATGGCGGCTACCCCCTCAATACCCGGCGCAGGTCCTCGAGCCCTTCGCCGCCGAGCGTGTGCCGCAGCTCGACCGCGCAGACGTCGAGGACATCCAGGGCGCCGCCGGGAGTCGGCCGGCAGCACCCCTCGGGCGCGTCGAGACACATCTCGTCGATCCAGAGCGCGCCGTTCGTGACCGTGATGGGAAAGGCGCTGCAGAAGAACGGCTTCAGGTCGAAGCCAGGCCGGTTCGCCGCAATGGTTACCGTCTGGAGGACGCACCGGCGCGCGGCGTCGAGAAAGACACAACCGGCGTCGCCTACGTGGGTGCCCACGCAGCGCCCGGACGGGAAGTCGGGGTCGGGGACCTCCGTATCCTCGAACCAGGCGTTGACGTCGTGCTCCTGCTCCGGCCCCATGGCGCGCTGGATGAGATCGGCGTGGGCGAGGATCTGGTCGCGCTGGGCGATGTCGACCTTGACCCCGCTCACGCAGCACGACCCGACGCAGTGGCCCGGCGAAGATCCGGGCGCGTAGCGTGTGTCGACGATGCTGGCGTTCACCTCGAGGCCGGGCAGGTGGGACAGCCGGTGCCGTCGCAGGACGACCCGGCACTCAGCGGAGCGCGGCTCGGTGCGCAAGTCAGCGTCAGGGGGGTCCGATTCGCTGTCCACCGCCCTCTAGTGTTCGAAGCGCCCGGGCGTGTACTCGAGGATCGACGTCACCCGACCGTTCGCGTCCAGCCCGACCACCGGCTCGAGGCGCGCGGGGATCCAGACCGGGCGGCCCGGAGCGAGTCCCTGCGTGACCGGTCCCGGCGCGCCGACCGGCGAGAGGCTTGGGACTCCCGGGATGGCCGATCGGCTGAAGGACGAGACCGGAGTCGAGGACGTGACCGGCGCCGTCCGGGTATCCGGCAGCCGGAGGAATCCGGGCGGGACCGCCTGGTAGACCGGGGGCAGCGCCACCGTCGTCCGGTCGATGGGCCCCGTCGTGCCGGGCATCGCCAGGCCCGAGATCGGGGGCAGCATCGAACCCGACCCGAACACCGCGATCGCGCCCATCACCGTGGATGCGCACCACGATCGGCTGGGGGATCCCGTGGGCCACGTCGCCCAGCGACGGCCGAGGACGCGGGCCGCGCCGGCCGGCGTCACGGCTTGGCCTTGGCCGGCTCGGCCGAGCGCAGTGCCTTCTCGATCTTCGAGAGACTGTCGGCCGTTTCGCGCCGGAGGTCTTCCCGGATCGACTCGACCTTCTTCGTGAGATCCTTTGCGCCGCCGGCTTCCTGGTAGGCGAGGATGGCGATTCCCAGTGCCACGAGCGAGATCAGCAAGGCGAGCTGCGCCATGACCCCTGGGTCTCCTCCTCTAGCGGCACCTTAGCGTGTCACTCTCTCCGCCGCAAGGAAGAAACGCAATGATGACAGGGTGGACGGGCGGGGGCGGCGAGGGTAGCCTGACGGCCGGGAGGTCGACCATGCCCGAGCGCGAGTGGATCCTGCTCAATCCCGGTCCCGCCAACACGAGCCGATCGGTGCGGGAGGCCCTGGTGATGCCGGACCTCTGTCACCGGGAGCCCGAGTTCTTCGAGATGATGCGGGAGTGCCGCGAGTGGCTCGTCCGGCTCGCGGGCTGCGCGGACCACTTCGCGGCGGTGCTGTTCACCGGTTCGGGGACCGCCGCGGTGGAGGCAGCGGTCTGCTCGGCGCTGCCGAGGGACCGCGCGCTCCTGATCGTCAACAACGGTGTGTACGGGGATCGCCTGGCCCGGATCGCGCGGGTCCACGGGATTCCCACCGAGGTGCTCAGGTACGACGTCGTGACCCCCGTCTCGCCTGCGGATGTTGAGGCGGCCCTCCGTGCCCGCCCGGAGCTGAGTCACGTGGCAGTGGTTCATCACGAGACCACGACCGGGCTCCTCAACCCGGTCATGGACGTCGCGCGGGTCGCCGCGCGAGCCGGCCGCCGGGTCCTGATCGACGCCATGAGCTCGCTCTTCGGCGAGCGGCTCGACGTCGATGCCGACGGGGTCGACTTCGTCATGGCCAGCGCCAACAAGTGTCTCCAGGCGGTTCCGGGGATCGCCTTCGTGCTGGGCCGACGCTCGGCCCTCGAGGCACTCGCCAGCGAGCCGCCTCGGAGCGTCTACCTGGACCTCCACGCCCACTACGCGACCCAGGAGCGGGACAACACCCCCTTCACCCCGGCAGTCCAGGTGCTCCACGCGATGCGCCAGGCGCTCCTCGACCTCGAGACGGAGGGGGTCGAGCGACGGATCGCCCGCTATGCCGAGAACGCCAGGGTGCTGCGTCGGGGCATGGCAGCCCTCGGCTTCGAGATCCTGGTGCCGGAGGGGGCGCGGTCCAGCATCCTCACGACCTTCCGGTTGCTCCCTGGGCTGGCGTACGACCCGCTGCACGACGCGATGAAGCGCCGAGGGTACGTGATCTACGCGGGCCAGGGAGACATCCGCACCTACGCATTCCGCGTATCCAACATGGGGACGCTCACCCCCGGGGACATGGAGGGAGTGGTGGAGGCGTTCCGGGCCAGCCTCGCCGAGCTGGCAGTGGGGGTCGGATGACCCCGGAGGACCGATGACCCGACCGAAGCGCGTGCTGATGTTCCTCGTCGACGGATTCGACCCGGGCTACGTCCAGCCGGCTCGCATGCCGCGGCTGGCCGCCCTCATGAAGGCCGGCGCCTCGACGCTCGACGGCCGGGGCGTCCTTCCCAGCCTGACGAACGTGAACCACATCTCGCTCCTGACCGGCACGTACCCGGCCCGCCACGGCCTGTCGACGAACTTCTTCTACGACCGGGGCACGCGGACGGACGTGTTCATGGAGCAGGTCTCGTTCGTTCAGGAGCCGCTCGTCTTCGAGCACTTCAAGAAGGCGGGCTGGTCGACGGCGCTCGTGACGGCGAAGGAGAAGCTGACGAAGCTGCTCCGGCGCGGCCTCGACGTCTGCGTGGACATGAAGACGCACCCGGAGGCGCACCGCGCGGCCGCCGGCGCGCCGCCCGAGATCTTCTCGCTCGACATCAACCTCTGGGTGTTCCGCATGGCGCGGGAGGTCGCGCTCCGCGAGCGCCCGGACTTCCTCTATGTCGCCACGACGGACTACCCGCAGCACATGCTGGCGCCCGACGAGCCCGCCATGCAGCGGTACCTCGAGGCGAGCGACGAGGCGCTCGGGCGGCTTCTGGACGTCTACGATCCCGCCGAGACGGTCGTGATCCTCACCGCGGACCACGGGATGAACGCCAAGCTCCGCTCCGTCTCGCCGGTCCGGGTGCTGGGGGAGGCGGGCATTTCGACCCACGGCGTCCCGCTCATCCGGGACGGGCTCTACGCGCACCATCGCGACCTCGGCGGGGCCCTCTACCTCTACTTCGACGGCCCGGGACAGGCGCGCGACGCCCGCAGCCTGCTCGAGCGGACGGCCGGGATCGACGAGGTGGTTCCGAACGCCGAGGCGCGCCGTGATCACCTCCCGCCCGAGCGGGTCGGCGACCTCATCTGCTGGGCCGCCCGGGACGTCGCCCTCGGCGTCTGGGACGACGGCCCGGCCCACCGGGTCGAGTCGGGGCTCCGCTCGCACGGCTCGAAGCACGAGCAGCGAATCCCCATGCTGGTGACCGGGCCGGGGGTCCGGCCCGGCTCGGAGATCCGGGGCGGGCGGACCATCGACCTCATGCCGACGCTGTGCCACCTGACCGGCCTCGATGCCGGGCGAGTCGACGGGCGCGTCCTGGAGGACGTCCTCGCCTAGGGCCGTGTCACCGGCCGGGGAGGCGCCGCCCGACCGTCGTGCCCGCGTGACCCCGCCGGGACGGGGCTGAGAAGAGACCGCCGTGCGAACGGACGCGACGGTGGTCGTCGTGGGCGGCGGGATCACCGGCTGCAGCATCGCCTACCACCTCACCGCCGCCGGCTGCCGGGACGTCGTGCTCGTCGAGAAGGGCGAGCTGACCAGCGGCACGACCTTTCACTCGGTCGGCCTGGTGTCCCAGTTCCGCACGTCGCCCGCCGACATGCTCCTGATGAACTACAGCATCCGGCTCTACCGGGAGCTCGCGGCCGAGCTCGGCGAGGCCGCGGGGTGGCGCCCGGTCGGCAGCCTCCGGCTCGCCTCGAGCCCCGCGATGCTGAGGACCCTTCAGCGGAGCGTGAGCCGGGCGCGCGCGCTCGGTCTGGACGTCGGCCTGATCGGCCCCGCCGAGGCGCTGAGGATCTGTCCCGTCATGAGCGGTGAGGGTCTCTACGGCGCCGTGCACATCCCCGACGACGGGTACCTCGAGCCCAACGGCATCACGCGCGAGCTCGGACGCCGGGCGGCGGCGCGCGGCGCGGAGATCGTGACCGGCACCCGGGTCACCGGGATCAGGCTGGACGCCCACGGCCGGGTTCGCGGCGTCGAGACGACGGCGGGGGAGATCCGGACGGAGTGCGTCGTCAACGCGGCCGGTCAGTGGGCGCCGCGAGTGGCGGCCATGATCGGCGTCGACCTGCCGATCATCCCGCTGATGCACCAGTACCTCATCACCCGGCCTGTCCCGGGCCAGGAGCTCTCCCGGCAGACGCCGGTCGTCCGCGATCCCGAGAACCTCGTGTACGTGCGCGAGGAGGTCGGCGGCTACCTGATCGGCGGCTTCGAGCCCAACCCGAAAGCGTGGCGTCTCGACGACGTGCCCTGGGAGTTCACCCAGCAGCTGCTCCCGGCCGATTGGGAGCTGTTCGAGCCGCTGCTGGCGGGCGCCATCCGCCGGTTCCCCGCCGTCGAGAAAGCCGAGATCCTCCAGCTGGTCAATGGCCCGGACGGATTCACCCCCGACGGGCACTACGCGCTCGGGCCGGTGCCCGGGCGGCCCGGCTTCTGGGTGGCCGCCGGGATGTCGATCAACGGCATCGCCGGCGCGGGCGGTGTCGGGCGCGTCATGGCGGAGTGGATTCTCCAGGGCGAGCCGTCGATCGACGTGTGGGAGCTGAACGTCCGGCGCTTCGGCGCCCATCTGCGGGACCGGCACCACGCGGCCGAGAAGTCGCGGGAGGTGTACCGCTACTACTACGCGCCGCAGTTTCCGTGCGACGAGAACGAGTGGGGCCGCCCCCACCGGACGAGCCCGCTCCTCGGCCGGCTCCTGGCGCTGGGCGCCGTGTTCGGGGAGCGCGCGGGCTGGGAGCGTGCCCACTACTTCGTTCCCGGCCGGCCCGGCCGGCGACAGGGCGCCGACGAGCGGACCTGGGAGCGGCCGAGCTACTGGGAGCACGTGGCGCGGGAGCACCGGGCGGTGCGCGAGCGCGTGGGCGTGCTCGACATGACGTCGTTCGGGAAGCTGGACGTGACGGGCCCCGGCGCACTGACGTTGCTCCAGCGGCTCTGCGCCAACGACGTCGACCGGCCCGTCGGCAGCCTCGTGTACACGCAGTGCCTGAACACGCGGGGCGGGATCGAGTGCGATCTCACCGTGACCCGCCTCGGCGAATCCGCGTTCCGACTGACAACGGGCACCGGCTCGGCGGCCAGCGACCTCGGCTGGGTGCGGCTCCACCTGCCGGACGACGGATCGGTCGCGATTGACGACGTCACCGCGCGCCATGCGGTCCTGAGCCTCTGGGGTCCGGATGCGCGCCGGACGCTCGGGAAGGCGAGTCGGGCCGACTTGTCCACCGCGGCGTTCCCGTACCTCACGTCCCGGGTCATCGACGTGGCCGGGGTCGAGGGGCGCGCCAACCGCGTCAGCTTCGCCGGCGAGCTCGGCTACGAGCTGGTCGTCCCGATCGAGGACGCGGGGCGTGTCTGGGACGCTCTCCTCATCGCCGGACGCGAGTTCGGGATCGAGCCGGTGGGGTACTATGCGCTCAACACGCTCCGCCTCGAGAAGTGCTTCTACTACTGGGGGGACGACATCTGTCCGAGCGACACGCCGCTCGAGGCGGGCCTCGGCTTCTGCGTGCGGTTCGACAAGGGAGACTTCATCGGCCGGGATGCGCTCCTCGGCCAGCGGGCGAGGGGGCCTGAGCGGCGGCTCGTGCCCCTCGCGATCGACGGAGACGCATGCGTTCTCTGGGGCGGGGAGGCGGTGGTCGACGGCGGCCGGGTGGTCGGCCGGGTGCGGAGCGGAGGCTACGGGCACACGGTCCGCCACAGCATCGCGCTCGCCTACATCCCGACGGCGCTGGCCCGACCCGGCACGGCGGTGACCGTGGAGTCTTTCGGGACGCTCGTGCCCGCGGAGGTCCGGCGCGCCCCGCTCTGGGACCCGCGCAGCGAGCGGGTACGGGTCTGAGACGTGACAAGGAGGAGGACCGTCCCATGAGGCATCCCGTTGGCCGACGCGTCCATGCCGTGCTGTTGGTACTCCTGCTCGCTGCCGCCACCCGGGCGGGTGCGGCGGACGAAGAGGTGCGGACCATCCCCACTCGCAAGGGCGTCACCCAGAGCTTTCTCCTCGTCCAGCCGCCCTCGCGGCCGACAGCCAGCCTCATCCTCTTCTCCGGCGGCGATGGCCATCTGGCTCTGTCAGCACCGAACAAGATCGGCGAGAGTCGCTCGAACTTCCTTGTCCGGACACGCGGGCGGTTCGCGCGCGCCGGCTTCCTGGTCGCGGTGGTGGACACGCCCTCCGACCGCGTCGACGACTGGAACTTCCGGACATCGAAGGAGCATGCCGAGGACATGAAGCAGGTGATCGCCGCGCTTCGCGGGATCGCGCCCGTGCCGGTGTGGCTTGTCGGGACGAGCATGGGCACGCTGTCGGCTGCGAGCGTGGCGGCGCGCCTCTCCGAGGGTGGGCCGGATGGAGTCGTGCTCACCTCATCGGTGACGGTGAGTACTCAGAAGATCGGGGAATCGGTGAAGACGGTGCGGCTCGGCGACATCCGCGTGCCGACCTTGATCGTGCGGCACAAGGATGACAGCTGCAAGAGCTCGCCGCCCTCCGACGCGCCGTCCATCCTCAAGGCGCTGACGCAGGCCAACCCGAAGGAGATTCTCACCTTCGAGGGCGGCGGCCCCCCGAAGGCGGAGCCGTGCGAGGCCCTGGCCCACCACGGCTACATCGGGATCGAGCCCCAGGTTGTCGACGCGATCATCGAATGGATCCACGCGCCTCATCAGAGCTAGAAGCCGCGGCCGATCCGCCGGAGTACCGGGGAGCGCGACTCCGCGTCCGGCGGGAGCGCCACCTCCTTCCGGACGGACGGGCGGTCTCGGTCGACGCGGTGCGCGTGCCCTCCGTGGCCTACATCGTGCCGCTCCTCGACGACGGCCGAGTGGTGCTGATCCGCCAGTACCGGCCGATCGTGGGCGCGGAGATCTGGGAGCTGCCGGCGGGCACCATCGAGGCCGGGGAGTCGCCCGAGGCGTGTGCCCGCCGCGAGCTGGTCGAGGAGTCGGGCTACGAGGCCGGGCGTCTGGAGCCACTCGGAGAGGCGCTCGCCGATGCGGGCCTGACCGACGAGCGGATCTTCCTCTTCACCGCGCGGGAGCTCCGGCCGGCTCCACGGGGGCTCGACCCCGACGAGCACATCGAGGTCGTGCCGACCCCGCTCGCGGACGCCTACCGCATGGCCGACGCCGGCGAGATCCTCGACGCGGGGACGCTCGTTGCGCTGTACCGATTCCGGAGTCTCGCCGCCCGCTGATTCCCCGGCCGCCCGCGGCCTCAGCCCTGGAAGCGCGGCAGGACCTTCGCGCCCAGGAGCTCGATCGCGCGCATCACCTGGTCATGGGTCGTCACGCCGGCCTGGATCATGAGGATGAGCTGGTCGACCCCGACCTTCGCCCAGGCCTCGACCACGCGCGCGCACGTGTCCGGGTCGCCGCCCACGACCATGCGGTCGCGGATGAGCGCGTCGTCGGTGTACTTGGCGAAGCGCGCGCGATCGAAATCGGGCCCGAAGCGAACGCGGTTCAGCGGCGCCGCGTTGTCGCCGAGGTACCAGCGCGCGGCGGCGCCGGCGATCTCCCGTCCCCGTCGGTCGTCGGTGTCGCAGTACGCGGTCATGAACGCAGCCACCTGGAAGTTGGGCGTGGCACCGTAGAAGCCCGCGGGATCGGCCTCCGCCTGCGCCAGGCGATAGGCGGCCACCGCGGGCTCGAGTTGCTCCGGGGGCACCGCGGTGAACCCGAGGACGCCGAGTCCCGCGCGAGCCGCGCTCGCGAAGGTGGACTGGCTCGTTCCGGCGACCCAGAGCGGCGGGTGGGGCTTCTGGAGAGGCTTCGGGACGAGTTTCCGCTCGGGAATCTCGTAGTGACGGCCCTTGTGCCCGGGGAAGGTGTCGTGCGCGAAGAGGCCGCAGATCACCCGCAGGGCCTCGTCCCACACCTCCCGGGACTCCTCGATCGAGACGCCGAAGGCCTCGGTGTGATACCAGGACGCGCCGCGGCCCGTGCCGAGCTCGAGGCGCCCGTTGGAGAGGATGTCCAGCGTCGCGGCCCGCTCGGCGACGCGAACCGGGTGATTGCAGGGGAGCACGACCACGCCGTGGCCGAGCCGGATCCGGGTCGTCCGTGCCGCCAGCGCCGCCAGGAAGATCTCGGGCGCCGAGCTGTGCGCGATCTCCTCGTAGAAGTGGTGCTCGGTCGCCCAGTAGTAGTCGAAGCCGACCTCTTCCGCGAGCACCGCCTCCGCGAGCGTGTCCCAGTGGATGCGATGGTCGACGTTCTCGCCGGCGGCCCACGGCTTCGGAGCCTGCATCTGGGCGATCAGGCCGAACTTCACGGAGGCTCCGGGTGGCGGTGCCCGCCGAGAGAGATGACTGTGTCTCGCACCCGTGAACGCTAGCGTGGCGTGATCGGATCGTCAATCGGGGTCATGCGCCGGCGGTCGCTTGACAGCGGCGAACGGGCGTCGCTACAGTCACGCCGTCGCGATCTTTGGGGGTCGTCGGCGCGCGAGCGTCGTCGCCGCGGACCGCCACGGAGCGGAGGACACTCGATCGATGTACTTCTCGCATCTCGTCCTGTGTGACCGGCGCGAAGGGCAATCCAGCCAGGAGCGCTACGAGCAGCAGCTCGCCGAGGTGCG
>CAYXBJ010000110.1:0-8378 GCA_964463175.1 uncultured bacterium | reverse complement strand
CTGGCGGAAGGCCTGCTTGATCCACCGCCGCTCCCGCTCCTCGGTCAACACCTGGTAAGTCACGCTGCCCACGTGCCCGGCCGCGAGCGCGACGATCGGAGGCAGCAGCAGGATCCAAATCCCGTTCCGGAACGCGAGGTGCACGAGCCCGGTCGTGCCCGCCGCGAGACCGAGCGCCACCACGGTGCCCCAGATGGCGCCGATGTGCGGGAGCAGGAGCGGGCCCGCCAGCCCGAGCAGCACGACGGCGATCGTCTCGATGACCGCGAGTCCCGACGGCGGCCGGATTCCCCGGCCCTCGAGCAGATTGGCGATCGCAGTCGCGTGGCTCTCGACGCCCGGCATGACGGAGTCGAAGGGAGTCGGCCGCACGTCCATCAGTCCGTGTGCGGTGAAGCCGACCAGGACGACGTGGTCCTTCACCGCCGGCGGCGCCGAACCGGTCAGGACGTCGACGGCCGGGATGTTGCGGAACGTTCCCGCCGGTCCGTAGTAGGACAGGAGGAGCGTGCCGCCATCGTCCGTCGCCACCGTGGTCGATCCGAGCTGGATCGTCCGGTCGGCGAGGCGAACGCGCGTCCGCGACAGCCCGAGCGCGAGCCGTGCCGCCTCGAGCGTCATGCTCGGGTAGAGCCCGTCGCCGAGGCGGATGACCATCTCGACGCGACGGAGCGCGCCGTCGGCATCCGGGTTCACGTTGACGTGACCGTTTGCCGCCGATGCGGTGATGAAGCGGGCCAGCGGGAGCTGGACGGCGGCGGCCTGTCGCGCGTCGATCGACTGCTCGGTCTCCGGCGTGGCGAAGCTCACGACGCGGCTCCGGTTGAGGAGCCGCTGGGACTCGTCGTCGAGCGGCATGGACTCGTGCGGCGGAAACACGAAGAAGTAGGGGAGGACGACGCGGCGGGTTGCCGCGAGCGTCTGCGCCAGGGCCTCGTCGGTGTCCGCGTCCGCGAGGGCCCCCTCGAGCAGCCGGCTGAACTCGGCACCCGCCCCGGCGCCGCGCGACAGACCGAGGGCCCGGTAGCGCTCGGCGAGGGTGCGGGCGAGCACGAGCCGGCTGTTCTCGTCGGGCTCGTTCATGAGGAGATCGAGCGCGATGACCTTCGCGCCGCCCTCGGTCAGGCGCTGGATGATCTCGGCGGTCCGGGTGCGGGGCCAGGGCCACCGGCCCACCAGCTCGAGGCTCATCTCGTCGATGGCGACGATGCTGATGTTCGCGGGAGGCGGCAGGTGGCCGCGGACGCGGGCGTGCCAGTCGAGGACACGGAGCTCGACTTGATCGACCAGGGTCGGAGGCGCGAAGACGCAGAGGAGACCGAGCCCGATCGCGAGGCACACCAGGGCCGGTCGCACGAGGCGCCGCAGGGCGCTCACCGCGCGCGGCTTTTTCTTCGCGTCCCCGGTGCCCTTCGCCGTCCTGAGCTTCAGCGTGGCGCGATCTTAGCACGCGCGCCATCAAACTCCGGGGTCAGGCCTTAACTTTGGTTTCCGCCAGACTCCGGGATCAGACCCCGACTGTGACGGCCGATCGCCACCCCCGGGAATCCACCCCCGAGCCTCGACCGCTCTGTGGCCCCGACCTATATCGAAGTTAAGGCCGGACCCCGGAGTTTGGCGGCCGGGCGATCGAGGGCGGCAGCTGCCCCCGTAGTATCATCCAGCCAGGATGGCAGCCATGACGGCGGCGCCGCGCAACGTGATCCTCGTGGGCTTCATGGGAGCCGGGAAATCCACCGTGGGGCGTCTTCTGGCGCGGCGGCTGGGTCGCTGCTTCGTCGAGACGGACGCGATGATCACCGCTCGCGAGGGCCGCTCGATCCCCGAGATTTTCGAGTCCCGCGGCGAGCCCTACTTCCGCCGGCTCGAGGCGGAGGTGCTGGAGGCGCTGACCGACAAGCGCGATCACGTGGTGGCGACGGGCGGCGGCTTTCCCTGCGAGCCCGGCGTCATGGACCGCCTGCTCCAGCTCGGGACGGTCGTCTGGCTCGCCGCCGATTTCGAGGCGGCGTACGCGCGGGCTAACCGGATCGGCGGCCGTCCCATGCTGGCCGGCCGCTCCGTCGAGGACGTCGCGGCGCTCTACCGGGTCCGGCAGGACGTGTACCGTCGCGCCCACCTGGCGCTCGATACCACCCGGATGACGGTGGACGCCGTGGTCGCCCGGATCGTGCGCCACCTGCGAGACTGCGAGCGCCGCGCCGGCTCGCCGCCGGCGACCCCCGATGCGCCCGCCGAGCCGTCCTCGGAGGGGAGCTCGCCGGCGGGTCAGCCCGCCGCGGTGGGCGAGCCCCGGGAGAGTGAGGCCTAGGCTGACGGCCCCGGGGCCGCGCGACGATGCCTAGAGAGACGCGGTCCGGCGCCCTCGTGGAGCGGCTCCAAGGAGGGCCGCTCCTCGCCGACGGGGCCATGGGCACGATGCTGTACGCCCGCGGCGTGCCGCTCGATGCCTGCTTCGATGTCCTGAACCTCCACGACCCGAAGACCGTCCAGTCGATCCACATGGAGTACGTCGCCGCCGGCGCGGACCTCCTCGAGACCAACACGTTCGGCGCCAATCGGTTCAAGCTCGCCATGCACGGCCTCGAGGGGCGCGTCCGCGAGATCAACCGGGCCGGCGCCCGGCTCGCGCGAGACGTCCGCGAAACCATGGGCCGGGACGTGCTGGTGCTCGGGTCCATCGGCCCGCTCGGTAAGTACCTCCTGCCGCTCGGGACGCTGGGCGAGGCGGAGGCGCTCGCCGCCTTCCGCGAGCAGGCCGAGGCGCTGCTGGAAGGCGGGGTCGACGGCTTCGTCGCCGAGACCTTCTCGGACGTCCGGGAGCTCCGGCTGGCGGTCCAGGCCGTCCGCGCCACCTCGGCGGACCTGCCGGTCGTGGCCCAGATGGCGTTCAACGACGAGCGGATGACGTTCCGGGGCCAGGCGCCCGCGGAGGTGGCCCGCGAGCTCGCCGCGCTGTCGGTCCAGGTGATCGGGGCCAACTGCGGCGTCGGGTCGAGCGTGCTCTACGACGTCGGGCTGCTCCTCCACGAGGCGACGCCCCAGGCCTGGATGTCGATCCGGCCGAACGCCGGCTTGCCGAGTCGCCATGGCGAGCGCCTCATCTATCTGTCGTCGCCCGGGTACATGGCCGACTACGCCTCCCGCATGCTGGAGGCCGGGGTCCGGATCGTCGGCGGCTGCTGCGGCACCACGCCGGCCCACATCCGCGCGATGCGCGAGGTCGTGGACCGCCATGGCCGCGGCGCCGGCGGGGCGCGCCGCGTGGTCGTCGCGGCCCCGTCCGTCGCGGTCGAGCGCGAGGAGACGCCGGCCCTCGGCGTCGCCGCCGAGCCTTCCCGACTGCTCTCGCGGCTCCACGCGCGCGAGTTCCTGGTGACGGTGGAGCTCGATCCCCCGCGTGGCCACAACATCGAGAAGCTGGTCCAGGGCGCGAAGCTCCTCGCCGAGCGGGGCGTGGAGGTCGTCGACATCAACGACGGCTCGCTCGGACGCGTCCGGATGGCCGTGCTGCCCACCGCGCTCCTCGTTCGCGAGGCGACGGGGCTCGACATCAGCATGCACTTCACCTGTCGCGATCGGAACCTGATGGGCATCCAGGGCGACCTCCTCGGCGCCCATGCCCTCGGCGTGCGGAACATCCTCGCGATGACCGGCGACCCGCCGCGGGCCGGCGACTACGTCAACGCCACCGCCGTGTTCGACGTCGACGCGATCGGCCTGGTCCGCATCGTCGCCGGCATGAACCGCGGCGTGGACACGGCGGGCAACTCGATCGGGGAGCCGACCGCCTTCGGCATCGGGGTCGCGGTGGATCCGGGGGCGGCCGACCCGGCCCGCGAGATCGACCGGTTCCACGCCAAGGTCGCCGCGGGCGCGATGTGGGCCCAGACGCAGCCGATCTACGACCTCGAGCGGCTGGAGGCGTTTCTCGCGCAGCTGGGCCCGGTGCCCGTGCCCCTCGTCGTCGGCATCCTGCCGCTCCACTCGTTCCGCCACGCCGAGTTCCTCCACAACGAGGTGCCAGGCATCGCGGTGCCCGACGCTGTGCGCGCGCGGCTTCGCGACGCGGGCGATCACGCGCTCCGCGTCGGCATCGAGACCGCGCAGGAGATCCTCGCGGACGTGCGCCGGCGCTACGCGGGCGCCTATCTCATGCCCTCGTTCGGGCGCTACGAGGTCGTCGCCGAGGTGCTCGAGGCCTTGCGGTGACCGCAGTCGAACTCCGGGGTCAGGCCTTAACTTCGGTTTCCGCGCCGCGTTCGAAAATACGAAAGTTAAGGCCTGACCCCGGAGTTTGGCGCTTCGAGGGGTAGGGAAGGCCTGACCCATGGGAGCGCTCGACGGCCTCGTCGTCCTGGACATCGCCACGTTCATCGCGGCGCCGATGTGCGCCACGCTGCTCGGCGAGTTCGGCGCCGAGGTGATCAAGGTCGAGCAGCCCGGGGTGGGGGACGACCTCCGGCGGCTCGGCCGGCAGTCGGACGGCGTGTCCCTCTGGTGGCTCTCCGACGCCCGCAACAAGAAGTCCATCACGTGCAACCTCCGGCACCCCGACGGACAGGCGCTGATCCGTCGCCTGTGCCGCGGGGCCGACGTGGTCGCGGAGAACTTCCGGCCGGGCACCCTCGAGCGGTGGGGCCTCGGCTACGACGCCCTGCGGGCGGAGAACCCAGGCCTCGTGATGGTCCGGATCTCGGCGTTCGGCCAGACCGGGCCGTCCCGCGAGCGCCCCGGGTTCGGGCGCATCGCCGCGGCCGTCGGTGGTGTCTCATACCTGTCCGGATACCCGGACCGGGCCCCGGTGACGCCGGGGACGCCGACGGTGCCCGACTATCTGGCGGGAATCATGGGCGCGGTCGGCGCCCTGGTCGCGCTGAGGGCGCGGGACCGGACAGGGGAGGGGCAGGTGGTGGATCTCGGGCTCTACGAGCCGATCGTCCGGATCCTGGACGACGCGATCCCGGTGTTCGGCGCGCTCGGGTACGTCCGGGAGCGGATCGGCTCCGCCGCCGAGAGCGCGGCGCCCCACAACCACTATCAGACGCGGGACGCCCGCTGGGTGGCGGTGGCGTGCACGAACGACCGCATGTTCGGCCGCCTCGCCCAGGCCATGGGAACACCGGATCTGGTCACGCGGTTTCCGGGAGTGCGGGCGCGGCTCGCGGGACGGGCCGAGCTCGACGGGCTCGTGCAGGCCTGGGTCGGCGCCCGGGATGCCACCGAGGCGCTGGCCGCCCTCGACGCCGCGGAGGTGCCGTGCGCCCTGGTGAACTCCGTGCGGGATCTCTTCGAGGATCCGCAGGTCAAGGCCCGCGAGAACATCGTGGCCGTGCCGGACCCGACCCTCGGAGCCGTGCACATGCCGGCCGTCGTGCCCAGGCTGACCGGCACGCCCGGGACGATCCGGCACGCAGGCGTGCGCGAGCTGGGACGGGACAACGAGGAGATCTACCTCGGCCGGCTCGGACTCGAGCGGGCCGAGTACGACCGCTTGAGGGCGGCAGGCGTAGTCTAGGAATGGGAGGGCAGGGGGAGCCATGCTGATCCGTGTACCGAATCCGAACGAGCCGCGTTCCTCGGAGATCACCCCGCGGGACGTCTATGTGAACCGCCGGGCCTTCATGGCGGGCGCCGCGGCCGCGGCCGTTGCGCTGGCCGGGTCGGGGGCGGCGGCCGAGGCTGCGCTCAAGGCCCCGGCGAAGGGGCAGCCCCTGGTCGCGACGCGGAACCAAGGACTGAGCCTGCCGGAGGCGCCGACCCCCTGGGAGAGCGCCACCACCTACAACAACTTCTACGAGTTCGGCACGGACAAGCCCGATCCGGCCATGAACGCGCACACCCTCCGCACCCGGCCCTGGACGGTGGAGGTGGGCGGGCTCTGCCAGAAGCCGAAGACCTTCGACATCGAGGAGATCCTCAAGATCGCGCCCCTCGAGGAGCGCGTGTACGCCCTCCGCTGCGTCGAGGGCTGGTCGATGGTGATCCCGTGGATCGGGTATCCGCTCTCGGCGCTCCTGAAGCGCGTCGAGCCCACCGGCGCCGCGAAGTACGTGGAGTTCGTGACGCTGGTCGATCCCGAGCAGATGCCGGGCACGAAGCCCAGCTTCTTCGGATCGTCGCTGGACTGGCCGTACGTCGAGGGGCTCCGGCTCGACGAGGCGATGCACCCTCTCGCGCTTCTCACGGTGGGAATGTACGGGTCCGTCCTGGCGAACCAGAACGGCGCGCCCGTGCGCGTCATCGTGCCGTGGAAGTACGGGTTCAAGAGCGCGAAGTCCCTCGTGAAGATCCGCCTGGTCGCGGAGGAGCCGAAGACGACCTGGAACAAGGCGGCGGCGAACGAGTACGGGTTCTACTCGAACGTGAACCCGAACGTCGACCACCCGCGCTGGAGCCAGGCCACGGAGCGCCGGATCGGCGAGTTCCGCCGGCGAAAGACGCTGATGTTCAACGGATACGACCAGGTGGCGTCGCTCTATTCCGGGATGGACCTCCGGAAGTACTACTAGGAGCCGGTCGGGGTCGGTCAGGGGGCGGGCGGTGGCGCGGATCGAGGGGGTGCGGCCGGCCGAGGCCGGCGACGACTACGTCGAGAAGGTCCTCGCCGCCCAGGCGAAGCGCTGGGGGGCGCCGCTCCTGAACCATCTCGTCTACGCGCGCCGGCCGTCGATCTTCCGCGGGGCGCGGGGCATGTGGACCGGCCTCGACGCCTCGGGGCTCATCGACGGCAAGCTCGCGGCCCTCATCAACCGGCGCGTGGCGTCGCTCAACCGCTGCGAGTTCTGACAGGACATCAACGCTGCCGTGGGCAGCGCGCTCGGCGTGTCGGACGAGAAGATCCTGGCGCTTCCCGACTACGCGCGGAGCCCGCTGTACGGCGAGGCCGAGCGCGTGGCCCTCGAGTACGCCGACGCCATCACGCGCAGCGATCTCGAGGTCGAGGACGAGCTGTTCGATCGGCTGCGCCGTTTCTACGACGACGACGCGCTCGTCGAGCTCACCGCGATCATCGCGTGGGAGAACGCGTCCAGCAAGTTCAACCGGGCGCTCCGGGTGCCGTCGCAGGGTCTCTGGCTGCGCGCGCCGCGGGACGCGGCGGACGGCGATCGCCCCCTGACGGGGCGCTCGTGACGGCGCCGGATCGGGACGGAACATGACTCGCCAGTGGCGAATCGTCCTCAAGGCTCTCGTGTGGGCGGGGTGCCTCGCTCCCCTGAGCTATCTCCTGTGGCGGCTCTGGGCCGATCCGCTCGTCACGAACCCCATCGACCTCGCGACGAAGACGCTCGGCGACTGGACGCTCCGGATCCTGCTGCTGTCCCTCACGATGACGCCCCTTCGCATCCTGTTCCGGCTCTCGTGGCCCGTGACCCTGCGGCGCCTTCTCGGGCTCTTCGCCTTCGCGTACGCGCTCCTCCACTTCGCGGTGTGGCTCGTCGTCGACCACTTCTTCGACTGGCCCGAGATGGCGAAGGATGTGGTGAAACGTCCGTACATCACGGTCGGCTTCACTGCGCTCGTGCTGCTGGTGCCGCTGGCGGTGACCTCGACCGCCGGCATGATCCGGCGGCTCGGCCCGGTGGCGTGGCGGCGGCTCCACCGGCTGGTCTACGCCATCGCGATCCTGGGCCTCGTGCACTACTTCTGGCTGGTCAAGGTCGGGGTGAAGGGGCCGTACTACTATCTCCTCTGGATCGTGCCGGTATTCGCCGTCCGGATCGGCGACGCCGTGCGGCGCGCCCGGATGCGTGCCCGCCGTCCCGGCCCCGAGGCCACGCTCGCCGCGCGGCCGCCGCGGCCGGCCTGACCGACGCGACCTCTGCGCCCCCGCTCCCCACGCGGGCGGCCTTGTGCTACCGTGATCGCCACTCGGCCGGAGGGCCTGCAACGGTGAAGGGGGAAGAAGACATGGTGAGGGGCTTTCTCGCGGGATTCGTGACGGGCGCTCTGGTCGTGTGGTTCTTCCGCGACGACATCCAGGAGTACCTCGACGAGCAGACGCGGCTGGCCCGGGTGAGCACCGCCGACCGCCTTCACGCGGTGGGGGAGACGGCCGATCGCGCGTTCGATCGGGCGGCGGCCCCGCTCCATCGGGCCGAGGAGATGCTCGACCACGGCAAGGCGCAGGTGACCGACACGCTGCGCTCGGCCGAGCGGACCATCCGGCCCTAGCAACCAAACTCCGGGGTCAGGCCTTAACTTTCGTTTCGCCGCCTGCCGGCCCGTGCCCCGATGGCAGCCACGCTTCAGGCCTGCCCCTGGCGTTGGAGTGAAGCTGGGGTGATCGATCCGGTCAGCGGCCGCCGGCGCCGCGCGCCTATCAAAGTTAAGGCCTGACCCCGGAGTTTCGAGTTTAGGTGCGGAGACGCGGGTCC
>CAYXBJ010000109.1:0-22925 GCA_964463175.1 uncultured bacterium | reverse complement strand
GGGGTCCCGGCGGCGCCTCGACCCGGCTTACCGGGTGATACGGACTGGCAGGACGGCCTTGTGCATAACGCCAGGGTCATCGACCCCCGGCGCCGCGGGTACCATCCCGGCCGCCCACGGCCTCGTCCTCAGCTCTTCGATGAGAGCCTGGAGCTGCAGCGAGGTGTCCCGGACGTACTCGTACAGGTGCTTGTGCAACAGGGCCAAGGTTACCGCCTCGCGAAGCGCGCGCGGGCGCCGCAGCATCGTCTCGACAATGAGCGAGAGGGTGAGCCAGGCACGGCGTGGTGAGCCGAGGAAGACGCACGTCCACAGAATGCGCACAAATACGCCGACGTCCTCGCGGGTCCCGAAGTACCGCGACTGGAGCACGCCGCCCTTGTGGAGGATGAGGGCCATCGCGCGCCTGCGGTAGTTACCGTAGTCGTAGAGACGGTCCAGGAGCCGCCGGTACCCTTCGTAGAGCTCCAGGCGCGACATGCCCTTCGGGATGATGTTGGTGAACACGAATTGATCGCCCACCGACTCGGCGATGAGCCGGCCCTCCTTCTTCAATCGCGTGTACAGCGGGGTCTTCGGCAGCGCATTCAGCATTCCAGTCATCGAGATGGGAATTCGCGCATCCTGAATGAATTGGAACTGCTCCTCGAAGATCGACGGGTCGTCATTGTCGAAGCCCACGATCATACCGGCCATCACTTGGATACCAGCCTTCTGGATGCGGTGGACGGACGTGAGGATGTCCTCGCGCACGTTCTGGTGCTTCTTGGTCTCCTCCAGGCTCGCCACTCGCGGCGATTCGATGCCCACGAAGATGATGGCGAAGTTCGCGCGCTTCATGAGTTGCAGCAGCTCGTCGTCCTGCGCGACGTTGAGGCTGACCTCCGTCATGAACTCCACGGCGTAGCCGTTGGCCGTTTGCCACTCCGCGATGGCGTTCAGGAGCGCCTTGGCCTCGCGCTTGTTCCCGATGAAGTTGTCGTCGACGACGAAGATCTGGCGAAGGCCGAGGCGATAGATCTCCCGAATCTCAGCCATCACCTGGGGCACCGACTTCGTACGCGGCCGCCGCCCGTACATCACAATGATGTCACAGAACTCGCAGCTGAACGGGCAGCCTCGGGCGAACTGGATGGTCATGGACCGGTAGCGGTCGATCTTCAGCAGATCGAAGCGCGGCAGCGGCGAGTCCAGCATGCTGGGCTTGTCGTCCTGCCGGTATTCCGCCTGCCACAGACCCGCCGCGTGGTCTCTCAAGAACTGCGGCCACGTGTACTCCGCCTCGTCCACGAAGATCACGTCGACCTTCCCGCGCAGCTCTTCCGGGCAGAGGGACGCGAAGGGGCCGCCTACCACCACGAACTTGCCCCGCCGGCGGAACTCCGCAATGATCTCGAACATCCGCTTCTTGTGGATGACATAGCCGGTCAGGCCCACGATGTCCGCATCCGTCTCGAAGTCGATTGGCTCGACGTTCTCGTCACAGAGGATGATGTGGTGCTCCCGCGGCGTGAGGCCGGCCACCGTCGGGAGGGAGAGGTTCGGGTAGATGCAACGCTTGTTCAGGCTCGGCAGCACGCGGTCGAATGTCCAGAAGGACTCGGGGTTCCTGGGCGCGATGAGATAGATCTTCACGCACCCCTCCCGCACTTCTGCGGTTGACCGGTCCAACGGAGGGCTGTTCCCGCCCGTCGCCCGCGGGATACGGTTACCACAGCACTCCCTTCGTGGTCATTTCCCCGATGGTCGCGACCAGCCGCGGCAGGTCCACGGGTTTCGCGAGGTACTGGTCAAACCCGGCCGTCCGCGCTCGCTGCCGCGTTCCCCCGTCGGTGTCACCGCTCACCGCCACGGCCGGCACGCGCCCGCCCCGCTCGGGGGCCAGGGCTCGAACCGCTCGAATCAATGCATAGCCGTCGCGCTCCGGCATGGAGAGATCGCTGAGCAGCACGTCGGGCCTCACCTCCGGCATCATCCGCAGCGCTTCCGTGACCGAGCCGACGGCCGTCACCGCGGCTCCGCAGCACCCGAGCATCTCCCTCAGCATGTCGCGGAACCTCGCTTCGTCGTCCACCACCAGCACCCGGAGTCCGTCCAGCAGCGGCGGAGCCGCAGGAGGGACATCGGCGCTGCCACGCGGCAGAGCGGTCGTCGAGGCCATCTCTGGATGATTCATCTCGCTCCTTCTTCACTGGTCATCCGCTCGACCCCTGGCCGGCCCATCCTCCGGTGTCCCGGTGTCCCGACTCACCGGGGCCGACGGTCTCGACATTCCGAACGTGACGATGTGAAGGGCAGTCGACCTCCTGTCCGAGATCACCCCGTCCACTCGCCGTCTCATCCGACCGGGCATCGGCCGCTGTGCGCCGTCCACCGCGCGCCGGAGGATCACCACTCATGAGGTCCTCGGGCCGGCGCTGCGTCGCAACCGGAGCGGAGCGCTCACGGTAGCGTGGCCAGATGGCGTCGGTCGGGGCGGCAAAGGGAGAGCGCGTTGTCCCCAGGTATACGAGGAAGGCCGCGAGGCCATGCCCGCTTTCGGCAGCAGCCCCTGATGGGCCGAGCGGTCCTCGGGTGGCCGTCCGTGTCACGGGCGCCTCCCCGGCACAGCCCGAGGGCGGCGGCCGACCGGATGGCGCACCGCCACGCCTCTCCGGGCGCCACCGCGCGTGAGCGCATCGAGCCACGCCGGCGTCGCCCGGATCTCGTGGAGCGCGTGGATGACACGCTCTGGCGTGGCCCAGTCAGACCAGCGAAGGGTGCCCGGCAGCTGGGAGACAACCAGCTCAGGGGAGGAGGCCCTGAACACGTCTCGCGAGGGGTTCGTCGGAGGGTCCGCCGGGCCGACGGCCTGGAGCGCCAGCGGCGGCACGGCACTGTCGATGACCGGCGCGATCCGGGCCAAGCGATCGCTCAGGCGCGGCAGCCGCCTCCGACCCAGCTCGAGCAACGCCGCCACGGGCGCCACGAAGATCCCGGTATTCCATAGCCGGTCCTCCGCCCTGCAGGCGCGGCCGTCGGGGGACGGCCCATCGCCGAGGAGGCGAATCTGGAAGAGCGGGCCGTCCGGAATCCTGCCGATTGGTGGCCCCCGCTCGATCCACTCATGCGGCGATGGCGGCCGGGCATCGGGCCGCGCTCCGACGAGGACGATCCGGTTCACGTGCCGTTCCACGAACCGCGCCAGCGCCAGGAGATACGACATGAATGCCGGATCATCGCAAACGAAGTGGTCTGACGGACTCACTGCGACGATGGCATCGGGCTGGAGGCGCGCTATCGCGTGAGCGGGCATCAGGATCTCCGCCGCGGTCCCGCAGTCGGCGGGCTGGAGCAGTAGCGTGTGCGTGGGGTGACTTGTCAGGTCCCGGTGGAGATGGGAAGCGTGGTACGCGTTGGCAATCACCACCGTCCGCTCCGGGTCGATCCGTATGGCCACACGATCCAGCGTCTGCCGGAGCAGCGACCTCGAGCCCAGGAATGCCGCGTACGGGCTGGGACGATGGTCACCGTGGATATACTCCACCAATGGGCGCAGTGGGACCCCATCGCTCCCGGCCAGCACGATCGCCCACGGGGCCCTCCCGTCCGCGACGGGAGGGCTGCGCCAGGTCACGGGGTTCTGTAGGATCCAGTCGGTCACTCGCTGATTCATGGGCCATGGTTCCCGGATCGTCACCGCTGAGAGCACCTCGGCCACCATCCGTCCCCCCACCGGGTAACATCCACACCGAGAGAGATGCCACATTCGGGTCGCCGGAATCTGTTCCGAACGGGACACTCGAGAGTGTTCCCTATTGACCACTCCCGGCCGGCGCATGTGCGCGGCGTGAGCCACAAGGACGAACAGCAAGCGGTGACGCCCTGGGCGATCGATCGCGGGAAGTCCGCCGTGAGACGAACTGGGCGGAATCCGACAGCGATTTCCAGCCGGCGCGCGTCACGTGTTGTTCCGCAGACGCACTCACGCGAACGCGTACTGGGCATGAATCGGAGTCGCCAGGCGAGCGACCGAGCGGGCCGAACCGTTCGCCCTGCACACCGCGAGCTGGCTCGCGGCTCACAGGAGACGAGCCCAGCTGGCGTCCGCCTCTCCCAGCGGCGGGATCGGCTCGTCTCGGCTCCTGGGGCGGGTGCTCATGATGCTGGTTCGCACGCACCGATTCGGATGCGCGGGATCTGACGACGCGCCATGGGAGCACTTCAAGAATTCGTCGGCAATTCCGCGTACGTTGGCATTTTCATGGTGCTCCTGCTCGGGAGCCTGGGAGTGCCCATCCCAGAGGAAATGCCGATCATCGCGGCGGCCGTGTTGAGCCACGCGGGCATCGTCCAATGGTGGCTTGTCCTGCCCGTCTGCCTGCTGGGGGTGCTATCCGGCGATATGGTGCTCTACTGGGTCGGACGGCATTGGGGGGCGCAGGTCCTCAACTGGCGGCTGGTTCGGCTGGTACTGTCACCCGCGCGGGAGCAGTGGCTGAATGCCGCCTATCGACGGCATGCCCTGAAGACCGTTGTCACAGCCCGGCACGTCATGGGACTGCGCGCCGCGGCGTTTCTGACCGCGGGCAGTGCGAGCGTCCCGTTCTGGAAGTTCGTGGTGGCAGACGCGGGGGCCGCCTTGTTCAGTGTCCCGTTGGTGTTCGGGTTGGCGTACTTCTTTACGGATCAGATCAAAGCCATCATGGCCGATGTGCACCGGGTAGAACGCTGGCTCGGGCTCGCTGGCCTCGTGGCGGTGGCGGTGACGCTGGTCGTCGGCGTGTGGCGATGGCATCGCCGCGTCGGGCGGGAGCGTCTGGACGAGTAACGGACCTCGGGACATTCGCCGCCGCCATGAACACGACGACGCGTTTCCTCTCGCCCAACGCCGGAGGTCGCGCACCGTGAAAGGCCGGCTCTCCTGGTCGCCATCGCCCGACGCCTTGCGGGCGAAAACGTTCGGCCTTAGCCTTCCCCGCCCTCGTCCTGGTACGGATCACGCTCCAGAGATGAGGCGCCGCGCCCGTCCTCACGCGCCTCGGATCGCGTAGGCCCGCTCACGGCAGGAGCCCCCTCGACGCCGTGGCTCGGGTCACCACCGTCCTCACGGCACCGCGTCCCGGCCACGTGGCCGACTGCTCGGGCCCGCTCCTCCATTCCGTCGCTTCCCTTCCTATGGCGTTGTCCCGTGTGGGAGGTCCTAGCTACTCGAGCGTGAAGGACCGTCGAACCGCCGGGGTTCCCGAGGTATCGGCGGATCCGAAACCCCGAGGGTGAGACCCGGAGATGGCTTCCGAAGAAGCCACCTCCGGGTGAGCTCCGGGACTAGCTCGCCGGCATCAGCAACGCAGCGCAGGCTTGGGCAACTCGGCTATCGGGTTCCTGCTCCCCGGGCATCGTCGCCCATCCCTGCTTGCCGACGTACTCGCCGCGTTGCCACGAGCTCTCCTCTTTCAGCGCCACGAGCTTGACGGCCTTGGCCGGATCCCGCCCAGATTGCATGACACAGATCGGGGCCAGGCGCGTAACGACCGCGTCGTGGGCCATGGACTCTGCGGTTGCCCGGGCCGTGCCTCCCGTGACCCAACCGCCCCAGCTGAAGCCGACAATCATCGTGACCACCACGGAGGCCACGCAACACCAGAAGGCCACCGTCTTGGTCGGTCGCGCCTCACTCCATCGCTGGCCCACACTCCGCTTGTCACTGTTCGCGCCCATGTTTTTGGCTCTCCCTTATGATCTCGACGTTGGTCGGACTCCGGCGCGGCGCGCCGGGACGAATCCACCCATGCGACCGGCCGCACCGCTAGGCACGTGCGGGAAAGATCGGGCGCTGCGCGACAATCGAGCCGGCCGCCCCGACGGCAGCGACGCAGATCATCGCGATCAGGCCCGGGCCGGGCGAGGCCCACAGGCGCTCGAAGACCCAGCTCACGACAACGCCTCCAATCGGACCGAGGATGACGTCCCACCCCCGCCCAAGGCTTCCGCGCGGCACGACGAACCCGGCGAGCAATCCCGCCAATACCGAGCGAATCGCGAACGGGCCATGAGCGTTCGGGGGCGGGTACATTTGACTTTCTGTACTGTATCACAATACTAGTACAGTAGTATACTACCCGTCGGACCGACTTCCTGATGGGCAATCCTCCCCCCGGCGGGCACCCTCAGCCGGCCGCGTTCTCACCAGTTTGGGAGGGACAAGCCGGATCGTCGCGAGGCCCGAGATCGGATCCGTCTCGGGGGTTGATCCACTAGTACTACTGTACTAGTATGTTAGTACAGTGCGAGACCTTCGAATCGAGCGCACAGTCCAGCTCAATTCCGATCGCCGGGGCAGAGCCCGGAACGGATCTCATTGAGCGCGCCCGTCTCGTGGGGGTCCTGCCCTGCCAAGGGAGCTGGGCCGTCGGCATCACGCCGCGCGCGACCGCGGTCGCGCGCGCCATCGCGGATCGTCCCCCGTCAGGCATGCGCCCAAGGCGACGGCAGGTCCGTCGTCCGCGCTCGAAGAAGTGGCCTGCCGCCATCGGATCCCCACCATCTGATGCTCGAACGCATCCGTCATCGTCGTGGGGGCCGATCGGTGCCGCAATGGAGTCCAGACCGGCGATGAGCGGGACGGATCCGATCTCCAAGCCGACCCTGTGCATGAATGGAACCAAGGATGCACGCTGGGCCAAAGACCTCCTCGAGAAGTATGGGATCGACTTCGAGCAGCGTCACACCTCCGATCCGTTCGTGTCCCTGCACTGGAACGGGACGACCTATACCGATCTCTTTGGGATCGTGGACTTTCTGATGTTTGCCGGGAGACTGTCGCTGCCGGACATGAGAACCCGGGATCGAGCAGCGGACGGCGAGCTCCCTGGTTCGCGGATCCGCCTCTCGTGATTCACGCCCGGGGGCCTAGGGGTCTGGGAAGGTGCGCGAGGTGGCCGGCGGGGTGGTCGCGTTAGCCCGAACGATGACATTCGGCGCGAGTTTCACGCGAAGCCATGGCGGCTGGCCTGGGTATGCATGCTCGGATACGCGCGCTTGACTGCTGGCCAATCACGGTGCTACACAACATCCGGGCTCCCGAGCTCGGACGCCCCTCCTCAGTGAGGTGTCATGGCGGCTAAGCGCCCTCCCCGTTTTGACGTGAAGATGTTCCTCACGAAGATCGGCACGGGGAGAGCCCTCGTGCAGTGCCGCAAAGGCGAGCGCGTCTTCGCGCAGGGAGCGCCCGCCGATGCGGTGTTCTTCGTTCAGTCGGGCCGCGTCAAGTTGACGGTGGTGTCTCATCGCGGGAAAGCGGCGATCGTCGGCATGCTCGGGGTCGGTGACTTCTTCGGGGAGGGATGTCTCGCCGGCCAGCCGTGTCGGATCGCGAGCGCCTCGGCCATCACGGACGTCGCCCTGTTGCGGATCGAAAAGGGGGTGATGACCCAGGTCCTGCATCAGCACCCTGCCCTCGCGGAGCGGTTCATCGTTCACCTGCTCTCGCGCAACATTCGCTTCGAGGAGGACCTGATCGATCAATTGTTCAACTCGAGTGAAAAGCGCTTGGCCCGGGTCCTCCTGTTGCTGGCGCACTTTGGCAAGGATGGAACACGGGAAGCCGTCGTCGTCCAGAAGCTCAGCCAAGAGACGCTCGCCGAGCTGGTGGGCACCACGCGGCCGCGGATCAGCTCGTTCATGAACAAGTTCAGGAATCTGGGCTTCATCGAGTACAACGGCGGGCTACGAGTGCACAGTTCCCTCTTGAACGTCGTCCTGAACGATTAAGTCGTCGACAGGGCCCGAACGGGGCCAGGATCCGCCGTTCTCCGTCTCACTCGCCTGGCGGCGCCGATTGACCTCGCCCGGTGGGCACTGGCGCGCATGCGTCCGCGGAAGGGGGCGCGCCGTAAGTCTGCACCGCCAGGGGCGCTCCCGCAGGGGTCAATCCGACGCACCCTCGAGCGTCCTCTTCGGAACGGATTCGATCGTCGAAATGTGGCATCCGTGTATCAGGTGGACGTTCGTGACCGAGGAGGACGTCCATGATCTGGACGTGACCGATCGAGTCCGGCGGAGCCACGTGAGTCGGCACGGTCCCCGCCCATGGCGGAGGAGACGCCATCCTGCATCCGCCGTAGGCGAAGCTCTCCGGAGCGGCCGTCACCCCAAAATGGCGCGCACTCGATGTGTCGCGCCGTCCGCAACCAACGGAAGGCTCGCGCGGACCGGCGCCAGAGCACTGCCGTCGACCTCGATCTGAACGATGCCCCGCGACACGCCGCGAGGATTCTCGACGGTGATCTCGTAGCGCGACCCATGATAGCGGAAGGCGATGTCGAACCGTCTCCACGCGCGCGGGATGCAGGGGTCGAGGTGAAGCACCGCGCCACGAAGCCGGAATCCAAGGAGCCACTCGACCCCCGCGCGATACATCCAGCCCGCCGAGCCCGTGTACCACGTCCATCCTCCGCGGCCGACGTGGGGGGACTCGGCATAGACGTCGGCAGCCGCCACGTAGGGCTCCACCTTGTACCGGTGAACCCCCGCCCTCGTGCTCGCGCGATTGATTGGATTCAGGATCGAGAAGAGCTCGTTGGCCTTGTCACCGTCATTGAGCGCGGCGAACGCCATCAGCGACCAGATCGCGGCATGGGTGTACTGGCCGCCGTTCTCGCGCACGCCGGGAGGGTAACCCTTGATGTAGCCGGGGTCGGCAGGCGCACGGTCGAACGGAGGCGTGAACAGGAGGACTAGCTCCTGGCCTCGCCGAACGAGATACTCCTCGACCGCCGCCATCGCCCGCGCGGCCCGTTTCGGCTCGGCGGCACCCGAGAGCACGCCCCACGATTGCGCGATGGAATCGATGCGGCATTCCGCGTTGACAACGGATCCGAGCGGCGTCCCGTCGTCGAAGAAGGCCCGACGATACCAGTCCCCATCCCACGCCTGTTCCTCGAGCGAGAGCTTCAGGATGTCCACGTGGCCCCGCCAGGCGTCGGCACGCGCGCGTTCGCCGCGGGCCTCGGCCCATCGCGCGAACTCCCAGAGGGTCGTGTGCAGGAACCACCCAAGCCACACGCTCTCCCCCCGCCCCTCTGGGCCGACGCGGTTCAGGCCATCGTTCCAGTCCCCCGTCCCGATCAGGGGCAGGCCGTGCGCGCCGATGGCGAGACTCCGGTCGAGCGCGCGAGCGCAGTGTTCGAACAGCGTGGCACTCTCGCCGGACACCGTGGGCTCGAAGTACGATTCGTCCTGTCCCGCTGTGAGGGCAGGCCCGTCGAGGAAGGAGATGACCTCGTCCAGGACGGTGACATCGCCGGTCACCTCGAGGTACTGCGTGACGGCGTAGGGTAACCAGATCGCGTCATCGGAGATCCGGGTGCGCACCCCGCGGCCGGACGGGGGATGCCACCAGTGCTGCACGTCACCTTCCACGAACTGACGGCTGGCGGCTCGGACGAGATGCTCCCGCGCGATCTCTCGGTTCGCAACGGTCAAGGCCATCACGTCCTGAAGCTGGTCACGAAACCCGTATGCGCCCCCGGCCTGATAGAACGCAGAGCGGGCCCACACGCGGCAGGCCAGCGTCTGGTAGAGCAGCCAGCGGTTGAGCATGATGTCCATCGACCGGTCCGGCGTCTTGACCTGAATGGCGCCGACGATGTCGTCCCATCGAGTCTTCACCGCCTGCAACGCGAGATCGAGGTCCGCCGCCCGATAGCGAGTGAGCAGTGCGCGCGCCTCGGCGGCCGTCGCGGTCTGACCGAGGAAACACACGATCTCCTCGCGCCCGCCGGGCGCCACCTCAATCACTGTCTGCAGGACGGCGCAGGGATCGAGACCCGCGCCGACCCGACCGGACGGACGGCTCCCTCGCTCCAGGAGCACCGGATGATCCAGCGTGCCGTTCCGACCCAGGACCTCCGTCCGATCGCCGGTCCATGCGATCTGACGGCCGCCGAGATCGGCGAAGGCCACGCCGCCGCCGAAGTCGATGTTCCACGGGTTGCGCGCGAACAGCGCCCCCGTATCCGGATCGATCTCGGTGACGATGAAGGGCGCGGTCACGCTTCGCGAGGCTCCCAGCACCCACTCGACGTACGCGGTCACCGACAGACGCCGGGACTTGCCGGATTGGTTCTCGATCCTCAGCCGAGAGATCTTCACCGGGTCGTTCCCCGGCACGAACTGGAGCAGACTCAGGAAGATGCCATGGGACGTGTGCTCGAAGCGACTGTAGCCCTGGCCATGCCGGGCGATGTAGGGCGACTCCTCCTCTCGGATGGGAAGCGCCGTCGGGCCCCACAGCGCGCCCGTCTCTTCGTCCCGGACATAGAGCGTTTCACCGGGCGGGTCGCCGACGGGATCATTCGACCAGGCCGTCAGTTGATTCTCTCTGCTGTTGCGCGCCCACGTGTATCCCGCCCCACTCTCGGAGACCTGGAAGCCGAACGCAGGATTCGCGACGACGTTGATCCAGGGCGCAGGCGTCCACTGCCCCTCTCCGAGGACGGTGACATATTCCCGCCCGCCGTCGACGAACCCTCCCAAACCGTTGAAGAACTCGAACTCCGGGCGGGCAGGTGGCGCGTCACTCGGGGATGCGACCCTGGTTGCGCGGCGGCGGGGCGGGGCGGCCGCGCTCGGCATAACCGTGGCACGCGCAAGCTGCTCCGCGAGCGTGCCGTGCCGACTCAGGAGGATGGCCCGCGCGGCCGTCTGCAGGGCATCCCGCTCGGGCGGCCTGAGGAGATCCTTTCGTAAGATGAACACCTTCCCGTGCGTCTCGTGCCGCTCGTGACGCGACGCCGACTGGCTGGTCCGGACCAGCGCCTCCAGCGAGGCCTGAAGTTCCTCCGTGTACGAGTGCGCGCGCTCGTTCAGAATGACGAGATCGACCCCTAATCCCTTCAAACGCCAGTACTCGTGCGCGCGGAGGAGCTGCCGGACGATGCCTCGATCCTCTGGCTCGTCGATACGGACCAGAACGATCGGAAGGTCGCCGGAGATCCCGTGGGCCCACAGGGCCGAAGGCCCAGACGCATTCTGCGCCAGCAGCGCCGCCGCAGGCCGAAGCGTTGCGTCCGCGTAGAGAATCCGGCCGGCAAGATCCTGGAACAGGCGGGCCTCGGCCACGTCAACCCCGAGATGGTTGAGTTGGACCTGCGCTTGCGTCCAGGCAAGCGTGACCGTTCGCTCGAACGTCGCGGGATCATGATACTTGTCGGCCAGCGTCACCGCGACCTCGCGCGACGAGCCGACGAGCGTGGAGAAGATGAGGTGCGCGCTTTCACCCGGCGCGAGGCGAACTCGCCGTCGAAGGCTGAAGATCGGATCGAGCACCGAGCCTGTTGTGTTGGACAGGGGGCGGCCGTCGATCACCGACATCGGGGTGCGAATCCCGCGGCCCCGGCCAAGAAATCGGCCGCGGTCGGTTTCGTACTGAGTGCCGCCGCCGGACTGGCCCTCGACCACGACGGTATGGGCCGCCCAGATGGCCGGGTCCTGCGCGGATCGGGCGCGGCGGGTGGCCAGGAGGGCGCCGAGATCGGCCACCCATTCCGTCTGGACGAAGAGATTCGAAAACGCCTGATGCGCGGCATCCGCGGCCGGTGGAGCCAGCACCAGCTCGGCGTAGGACGTCAGCTCGATCTCTCGCGCGTGCGCTCCCAGGTTCGTGATCGAGACCCGTCGCAGCTCGGCGTCGTCCTCTGGCGAGACCAGCACGTCGAGCGTGGTCGCGATGGCGCCGTCGCGTCGATACAGCTCGGCGCGGTCCTCGGAAAAGGTCGCGCGGTACTCGTCCGGCTCGACGCCGGTGGGCTGATACCCGGCCGACCAGACCGCGCCGCTCTGGACGTCCCGCAGGAAGAGGTACGTCCCCCAGTGATCCCGCGTGACGTCTTCTCGCCATCGGGTGATCCCGAGGCCCCCGCATCGGCTGTACCCCGAGCCCGCCGTCGTCAGCATCACCGTATACCGCCCGTTGGACAGCAGGTGCGTCCGAGGTATCGGCTCATTGGCGGACGTGAACTGACGGAATGACGGCTCCACGAACGCACGCACGTGGGCTGGGGCGCGCACCTCCTCCGCCCGCGGTCTCGCCACGGCCACGTCCCGGGGCACGCGCTCCTGCAGGAGAAGCTCGCTGGCCTGCACGATGGGGTCGTCGTGGAACCGCACGCGCATCACCCCGTCCCGAAGGACATTCGCGAGCGCGACGAGGGTCATGCCTTGATGGTGCGCCATGTAAGCGCGAACGATCGCCACCGTCGCCCCATCCGGAAGCCGGGACCGTGTGTAATCGAGCGCCTCGTAGAAGCCGTAGCATCCCCTGCCACCCACCTCGATGAGGTGTGCGAAGTTGCGCGCGGCAGCCCGCGGATCGATCATCGCGGCCAGCGCGGTCGCGTAGGGCGCGACGACCAAGTCCTCGCTGAGACCTCGCTCGAGACCCAGGCCCGGGACTCCGAAGTTCGAGTACTGGTAGGTCAAGTCCACATCCCGCACGTTGTAGGCCGATTCGGAGACGCCCCAGGGAATCCCGTGCTCTGTGCCATAGCCAATCTGACGCTGGACGACGAGGCGGTACGTCTGCTGGAGCAAGCTTCCGGACGGGGACTGCATGAGGAGCGCCGGCATCAGGTACTCGAACATCGATCCCGACCAGGACACGAGCGCCGCCCCGAGCCCAATCGGCGTCATCGGGCGGCCCAGGTGGAACCAGTGCGCGGTGGGCACCTCCCCGTTGGCGATCGCGATGAAGCTCGCGAGGCGCGCTTCGGAGGCGAGGAGATCGTATGCGCTCGGATCGAGACTGCCATCCGTGACGCGATAGCCGATCGAGAAGATCTTGCGCGAAGGATAGAACAGGAAGTCGAACTGCATCGCATCGAAGAACTGTCGCGTGACTCGGGCGACCGCGAGGAGACGCGCGACGAGCGCTCGCGACGCCCCAACCGAGCGCTCCAGCTGTCCGATGAGCTCGTGGACGTGCCCGATCCCGTCGCTGCCGAAGGCCCCCCCGCGCGAGCCGGTGTCGAGAATGGCCGTCAGTTCGCGGATCGCACTCTCGCAGCGGTCGGCCAGCTCGCCCAGGGCGGGACACGAGGAGGAGAGGGCCGCGCTCGCGCTCGCCGCCGCGGGGAAGGCCCCGCCGAAATCGGCCACGACGGCCTCGAGATGCGCGGCCCACGGCATGGTCCGTTCGAGGTCGTGCCGATGGCTCGCGATGGTGGCGCGCGCCGCCTGAGCCCAGACGAGGACGTCCGAGTCCTCGCCCTCGCCGCGCTCCGCCGTCAACGTGCGCGCGATGTCCACCAGGGCATCAGCCTGGCCGGCCAGCTGATCCAACCGGATGACCCAGTCGGCCGGCGCTCGGACTGGTTCAAGGAGCGCCCGGAGAAGGGCCTCGCAGGCCTGGTCCAGATGGCTGAGCCTGACCGTTTGCGTGCGCCGGTCCTCCACCAGGACACCGGCCGCCTCGCGCACCAGCCACACGGCGTCCTCGATTCCGGCGAAGGCTTCGCGATCCAATAGTGGGCGGTCGAGCGCCCCGCGGCAGGCATTGCCCAGAACGAGGAGCTGACTCGCCAGATTCCCGCTATCCACGGTAGACACGTAGCGGGGCTCCAGCGGGCGAAGGTCGGTCGTGTCATACCAGTTGTAGAAGTGACCCCGGAAGCGCTCGAGACGGTCCATCGTCGCAAGCGTCGCCTCGAGCCGGTCGACCGTGTCCAGCATCCCGAGCCAGCCGAAGTCACGGGCGGCGACGGTCGATCCGAGGTACAGCCCGATGTTGGTCGGCGACGTGCGGTGGGCGAGGACCGGTGTCGGGTCCTCCTGGAAGTTGTCCGGTGGCAGGAACGTGTCCCGGGGACCGACGAAGGACTCGAAGAACCGCCACGTGCGGCGCGCCGTCGAGCGGAGGAGCCGCGCATCCTGGGCCGACAGGCCCTGCGTCGGGTCGGCGCGTGGCGGCCGGCTGACCCATCGAGCAATCAACGGTGAGAGGGCCCAGAGGAGGAGAAGCGGGGCAGCAACCGGCCAGCTGCTGGGCCGTACAAACGCAATCAGCAGTCCGCCCACCGCTGCCAGGACCGGCGCCCCATACATCCGTCGATACGCGCCGGGCAGCGTGACCGACAGTCCCGATTTGGCCAGCGCGGCCGTCATCCATTCAAGCAGCCGCCGATGGGTCCCATACACGCGAATCAGGGTCCGCCCGATCGCGTCACCCATGAGCCACGCCTGATGCGCCATGAACGTAACCCACAGCGCAATCTGACAGGCCGCCAGTCCGAAGCTTCGTCCAACTGCCCGGATGTGGACGCGCTTGGAGATCCCTGACCGCGCCGGGATCACCTCGGCGAACGCAGGCAAGAGGGCGGGTACCGCGATCGTGACGAGGACGAACGCCGTCCACATGAGCGGCAGCCGGCCGGGCAGCATCCAGCCGGCGACGAGCGTCAGCCAGGCGGCCGGAGCCGACAGCGTGCGGCGGAGGTTGTCCAGCATCTTCCACCGATCGATGAGCGGGATGCGAGCTCGATACGTGCCTGCCCCAGCGGCGCTCCGGACGATCCAGGGCAGTAATTGCCAGTCCCCGCGGGCCCATCGATGCTGTCGAGCGGCGGCCACCTCGTAGTCCGTCGGGAACTCCTCGAAGAGCTCGATGTCGCTGACGAGTCCAGCCCGCGCGAAGATCCCCTCGAACAGATCATGGCTCAGGAGCGCGTTCTCCGGCACACGGCCTTCCAGGGCTGCGGCGAACACCTGCACGTCGTAGATGCCCTTGCCGGTGTACGAGCCTTGACCAAAGAGATCCTGGTAGACATCGGAGATCGCGGCCGCATAGGGATCGATACCGGCCGGCCCGGCGGTAGTCCGCTGAAAGAGTGACGTGTCGCGATTGCTAGCCATCATGGGCGCAACGCGAGGCTGCAGGACCGCATAGCCCTCGACGACGCGGCCGACCCGCGCGTCGAATGCCGGGCGGTTGAGCGGATGAGCCATGGTCCCGACAAGGCGAATGGCGGCCCCTCGCGGCAGATGCGTGTCCGCATCCAGGGTGATCACGTAGCGCACGGCATCCGGTACGTCCGCGCGCGGCCCTATGAACGTCGTGGGGTCGCGCCCCAGGAGTAGCCGGTTGAGCTCCTGAAGCTTGCCGCGCTTTCGCTCCCATCCCATCCACTGGTCTTCGCTCTCGTTCCACACCCGTTTGCGATGGAGCAAGAGGAACCGGGCGCCCCCATCGGGAGCGGGGCCCTGGCGTTGGTTCAAGCGGGCGATCCCCCCGATCGCGGCCTCGAGGAGTCGATCGTCAGCCGGCATGGTCTCTGCCGGCGCATCCATCCAGTCGGAGAGAAGGGCAAAGTGAATGGCGCCGTCCGGATTGGCGAGATAGTGGAGCTCGAGACGATTGACTTGCTCCTCGATCTGATCGCCACTCACGAGCAAGGTGGGCATCACCACGACGGTTCGAAGCCCCGGAGGGATCCCGTCGCGAAGCTCGAGGCGCGGCAGGGTTCTGGGGCCGAGCAGCTCCGTGACGGCGCGGTTGATGAGCGCGACGGCGAGGTCAGATGCCGGGATCCAGGCGACGAGCCCGAGCAAGACCAGGGCAACCAGGCTCACGCCCGAGACGTGCGTCGCGAGAAGAGGAACGGCCGCGAGCAGCCCCGTGAGGATGCCGATGGTTCCCAGGTAGCCCGGCGTCGCTCCGGCTACATAGGCGCGGAGAAGCCACTGCGTGACGGGCAACCGGTAACCGATCTCCCGTTCGAAGCCGCGGCGCCCGCGCGAGATCAGATAGTAGCCGGGGTCTTCCTCCCGGTGTTCAGTCGCGGTGCCCTCCGGCCCGGACGCGGGCGCCGCGTGTTTCGCTCGAGCTATCGCCTCCCCGGCGACCTCGAGTTCCGTCCGCCGGGACCTCTGGGCGAGATCCTCAATCGCGTGCCGATACCGATCGCGCGTCGCGAAGTCCATCGCGCCGAAGTGGCTGCTGGCGCGCAGCGTGGCATCGACCAGGCTGACGCTTTCGAAGAACTCCGCCCAGTCGAACGTCGACATCGTCCGCATGCTGGTGATCACGTTGCGAACTGTCACGTTCATCGCCGCCTGACGCTGATGTTCAAGCCGCACGAGCTCGTCGGGCGACGTTCCCAAGATGGACAGCTGTTCGCCGAGCCATGCCAGCGCCGGCGTCGACTCGGGATCCTGTTCGCGCAGACGCTGGACGAGCTGCACGGTGAACGCCATCGGGAGCACGGCGGCCTCGAAGTGCCGGAAGGCCAGACGGCGCGCAGGCTCACCCCCGAGCCCGAGCAGCTCGTCCGCGAGCGTGTCCGCGTTACGGCGGGCACCGCGGCCGTTCACGATCCGCTCGGCCAGGCGCCGAAGGTTCTCCACGAGCACCATGCGGAGGGCGATGGGGACCGCCCACAGCTCACCGATGGTCAGCGGCTGGATGCGTTGGAATCGCTCGACGAAACGCTGGAGGGCCTCGGGCTCGAAGCGGCTGTCGGTGTGGGCGACGAAGGTCCAGGCCAGACCCAGCACTCGCGGGTAACCCTCGAGGGGGCCTTGCGCGAGTTTCGGCAGCTGCCGGTAGAACCCCCGCGGGAGGTCTTCCCGGACCTCGCGCAGGACGTCCTCCACGATGTGGAAGTTATCGACGAACCACTCCGCGGCCGGGGTGATCGCGCCTTCCTCTCCGATCACGGCGGCGAGTGCCCGATAGCAGCGAAGGAGGACGCGCCCGCTATCCCGTACGCGCGGTGCAAGAGGGCGCCCGTGTCGCTTTTCGGCGAGGACGCGCTCGGCGGCCACATCCTCAGCATGCTGCTCGAGACGTTCGACGCTGAAGAGCTCCGCCCGGATTGGGTCCGGAGAGTCGGGCAGAGATCCCGACGACAGGACGCGTGACCCCAAGTCTCGGAGAACGGCGGCCCTCAGCCCCGGCATATCGGTGGCCCTTCGGCGGCGGCCCCGGTTCGTGGACCCGCGACACCCAGTAGTCGATTCGCGCAGGTGCCCAGGTTGTTCGTGGGGCAACCCTCTTGAACGAAACGTGGTTGGGTTAGTGCGTAAGTCAGGGTGTCTCTTCCCCGGAGCGGCGCGCTCTTCCCCCGATCCGTGCCCGCCGCAGATCGAGCTCTCGCATGGTCGCTTCCTGTCCAGCTCGGGGGACGCTTCACGGGGCGGTTCGGGGAGAGGGCCCGACGCGAGTTAGAGGGCTATCTCCAGGCTGCCAATCTTGGCAATGGGTTGGCCGATGTGCCAATCGAGCAGGAGAGAGAGCTTCGATAACACTTGCCGCTTGTCCTCAAGAACCGCAGTGTGTCGTTCTCCGCCATCCTCCATGATGAGGGCCAGGGACTGGCTGTTGTAGTCCCGCCGAGTGCCGATCAGAATGCCGCGCTCGTCCCCGGTGACAGCATCGGGCGGGCCGGAAGGCCGTTGCCACCTTGGCGGCCAGCATGTGAGGTCGTGCACCTTCATACGCGTGTTCCCCCCGGCCACAGGCTCCGACGTCCGTCTTCTCACGCAGTCGGACCGCGGGACCCGGTGCCGGCTCTGGACATGGTCGCGTTGCGCTCTTCCACCGCTCCCGATTCAGGCCCGAGCCATTCCGCGCCGACTTCGATGAACACGCGCACCTCGTAACGGCTGATTGGGCGGGGCGCGACCACCCTCGATGACGTGCTTCAACTGCTCGGTCAGCTGCCAGCGGATCCGGATCGGTCGGCGCGCGTCTACGGGCACGATGCATCTGAAGCCATACTGTATTACTACACTAGTACAGTAGGTCCACGCGCGTCAAGAGGCCCAATCCGCAGGGCACGCGCTCTGTGAGTGCTCCTGCGCGATCAGCTCAGCCAGGTCCTGGCGACTGACGTGGATTCCGATCATGCGCCACGTGCGCGCCCGCGGTGACGAGATGTTCTCCCACTTGCACGACTCCCGGGAGGCTGAGAACGCACTCGACGGGCCGTCTGGCCAGATGCCGGTGACCCAGAGCTATGGACCGCTGTCGCGGCCGTGGCGCCAACGGGATTCGCGCGCCTGTACGCTCAGCTTCCGCGGACTCCTCTCCCTTGTGGAACGACACCCGTGCCCGCCCGTTGCGGACCCGCTCAGCTTTCCAATGGGGACTTAGGCGGCTGCGCGCCGCGCCTCCGCCTCGTGAGCGTAGAGGCGCAGCGCGACGACGGCGACCGAGACGACGACGGGGCCGACGAGCAAGCCCGCCACACCCAGCACCTCGAGACCCCCGAACAAGGCGACGAATGTGAGGAGGAATGACAGGTCGCCGTCACCCACGAGCCGAGGCCGCATCACGTAGTCGCTGAACCCGACCACGACGACCAGGCCCCAGACGAGCTCGACGATGCCCAAGGCCAGATGCCCCGAGAGCAGCAGGTAGAGGCCGGCGGGAACCCAGACGAGAAGGGTCCCCACGGCGGGCACCACCGAGGCAATCGCCGTGGCAATACCGAAGAACGCGGGCTCTGGGACCCCCGTCACCCAGAATCCCAGGGCGGCCAGCCCCCCTTGCGCGGCGCCGGTCACCACCGTCCCGAGCAGGGTCGCTCGCCCGGCACGGCGGAAGGATGCGAGCAACGCTCGCGTGTGCTCGGGCCGCAACGGCGCGACGGCCTCGAGCTTCGCCACGGTGAGACCCCAGTACCGGAGGGTCGCGTGCATGGCCAACAGGGCGAAGAAGAATCCGAGCAACGTGCTCGCCGTGGCCGAGAATCCAGCGACCGCGAAGGAGGCGGACTGCGAGGCGATGCCGGTGGCGGCGTCCCGGATCCGATCGATGACATTCTGCTCGGAGAAGCCCAGGCGGGCCAACAGGGCGATGACCGAGTGGACCAGCGGATTGAGGGAACCTCCGGAATTGAGGGCGGTCGCCAGCGACCCCGCCAGTGCCACGCCCCGCGTGAGGAACAGCGACACGAACCCCACGACCGCGCCGAGGATCCCGAACACCGCGATGGAGACGGTGACGAGAGACGCGAGCTGCGGGCGGCCGGTCTTTCGCCGCAGCACGTCGTATAGCGGCTCCAGCGCGAAGCCCATGAGCGCACCGAGGAAGAGTCCGGTGGCGATCGGGTGGGCGAGCCACCCGATCGCCAGAAGCGCCGCGACGGCAGCCCAGGCAAGCGCTCGACGCTCGACGCGCTCCCGGATGCGCGGGCGGCGGTCGGCCGGAGGCCCCGCAGACGATCTCATGCTACACGGCACCGGCAACGTACTGGGTTGATCTCGGCCGGCGGTGCGCTACGGGCCCAGGGGGCCGTCGCTGGCCGACTGGCGGCCCAGCGAGCTCTCGAGCTCACGAACCAGCGCGATCGACTCGAGCCCCCGGCGGAGGTCGGGGTCGTGGGTCCGCTCGCGCTGCGCCGTGATGACCTGCCACGCCGCGCCATACGCCGCCCGGGCGTCCTCTCGGCGCCCGCATGCCTCGAAGAGGCGCCCCAGGCCGCGCTGGCCGAGCCACGTCTGGCGCGGCTGGCCAATGGCGACGGCGAGCGCCACCGCGCGACGCAAGGCCTCCTCCGCCTCCGGCCAGGCATGCCGCGCCATGGCGCTTTCTCCCTTGAGCCGCCAGCCCCAGCTCTCATACTTCCGGGCGGCCGTCGCGGCCGCGATCTCGAGGCTCTGCTCCGCGTAGCGCCGAGCCGCGTCGGCGTCCCCGCGCAGGAGGGCGAGCTGACCCAGGCTCGCGTAGCAGTGAGTGCCGTAGCGCCACGTCATCCAGCGCGAGGGGGGCGGATGCTGAACGGTGTGGAGGGACTCGTCCAGCGCTTGGGCGGCGCTCCCGAGGTCGCCGCGAGCTATGAAGGCGTCCGCCTGGTTGTTGCGGATGAACGCTCGCCGCTCCGCCCCGGTGCCGTGCCCCTCCCGCGACGAGCGGCCCGTCTCCTCGTAGGCCCGCTCGGACGTCGCGATGCCGGCATCGAGATCGCCGCAGTCGATGCGCATGTAGCCGAGGGTGTTCCGGAAGCGCGGGATCAGCGCGTCGTCGCCCACCTTCTCGGCCAGCGCGAGGCCGTCGAGGAGCACCGCCAGGGCCCGATCCTCTTCCCCCATCTCGTGCAGCGCGATCCCCTGGTTCCAGAGCGCGCGCAGGAGCGGGATGACGAGTCGATGCTCGCGAGCCAGGAACGCCGCCTCCTCGCCCAGCGCCAGGCTCCCCGCATACTGGCCCTGCCAGCCGAGCAGCAGCGAACGAACGTGCTGGATGAGTCCCTGCCGGCCGGGATCCTGGATCCGCCGCCCGATCTCGAGGGCCCGGTCGAGCTCGCTGGCCGCCAGGTCGAGCCGGCCGTTGATGGCGTAGAGATAGCCCCGGATGTAGAGCCCGCCCGCGAGCGGCCCCTCCGCGCCCACCGATTCCGCGAGCTCGATGGCCTGACGCGCCCGGTCGTGAGCCGCCGGGAAGTCCTCGCCCCACTGCAGCGCGCCGGCGATCTGGACGAGCGCGCTCGCTTCCTCGCTCCGGTCGTGAATGCGCCGGGCGAGCGCCACGAGCGTCTCGCCTTCCTCTCGCGAGCGGTCGAACTCACCGAGCCCGAAGTACAGATCCGCCCGCGCCCGGTGAACGGCCATGACGGTTGCCGCGGGCACTCGCTCCCCCAGTCGCTCGGCCGCCACGAGGGCCTCGCTGTAGAGCGAGAGCGCCTGGCGCAGGCCGAACGCCCGGGTGGCCTTCTGCGCCGCCTTGAGGAGGTAGTCGAGCGCGCGGGGCCAGTCCTCTGCCTTCGAGAAGTGATGCGCGAGCATCTCGTAGTGCTCCGGCAGTCGCTCCGCGTACAGCTCCTCGATCGCGCGCCCGACGAGGGCATGGAGCTCCCGGCGGCGCTGGACGAGGAGGGAGTCGTAGGCGACGTCCTGCGTGAGCGCGTGCTTGAACATGTAGGCCAGCTCCGGGTAGACGCGGCGCTCCATGATCAGCTCGAGGGCAGTCAGCTCGCGCAGGAGCTCACCGGAACGGTCCCGGATCTCGACGAGGCGGTCCACCAGGCGGCGTGTGAACTCGCGCCCGATCACCGCCGCGAGCTGTAGCGTGTGCTTGGGCGCCTCGGCGAGGCGGTCGATGCGGGCGGCGATCACGTCGTGGATGGAGTCGGGAATCGGCAGCTCGCTAGCGGGCTGGGCCAGGACCAGCCGACCCTGCTCTCGCCGGAGGGAACCGCTCTCCTCGAGCGACCTCACGAGCTCCTCGACGTAGAACGGATTCCCTTCGGCCCTGGTCCCGACGATGGCGCGGAGAGCCTCCGGCAGCGCCTCGCTCGCGAGGATGGCCTCGGCCATCCGGCCGCTCTCCTCGACGGAGAGCGACGAGGGGACCACACGGGTGAAGTAACTCCGCTCGCCGAACGGGTTCGCGTAGCCAGGACGGTAGGTGAACACGAGCAAGATCCGGAGTGAGGGCACGCTGTCGACCAGCATCGAGAGGAGCTGCTCACTCGCGCTGTCGATCCAGTGGAGGTCCTCGATCACGACGACCTGCGGTCGCCGGTCGGCGGCGCGCACGAGCAAGCGCCGCATCGCCTCGAAGGTCTCCCCCCGTCGCTGGACGGGGCTCATGTCGCGCACCTCAACGTCGCCCGGATCCACGGACAGCAAGGCGCGCAGGTAGGGCGTGATGGGGGCCGATGCGCTGTCCTCGCGCGGCACCCCCATGTCGATCTTGGCGGCGATGGCGGCGGCCCCATCCCCCTCCTCGATCGCGAAGCGGCGCCGGACCAGGTCGACGAGGGGATGAAACGCCATGGCCCCGCCGAAGGACAGACAATGCCCTTCCAGCCAGTCCGCCCGGTCACCCACCCGCCGGCGCAGCTCGAGGAGAAGACGGGACTTGCCGATGCCTGCCTCGCCCACCAGGAATACCACCTGCCCCTGCCCCGCGCACGCCCGCTCGAAGGCGTCGTGGAGCTGACCGATCTCGCGCTCGCGGCCCATGAACGGCGTCAGGCCCGCTTCCGACTGGACTTCGAGCCGCGTCCGCGTCACGCGCTCGCCGAGGGCCTCCCACGCGCTGATCGTCGCCGCCTTGCCCTTCAGCTGAAGCTCGCCGAGCGGACGCGTGTCGAAGTAGCCGCGGACCAGCCGATGGGTGGCCTCCGACATCGTGATCCGCCCCGGGTCCCCTGCTTGCTGGAGCCGAGCGGCCACGTTCGTGGTGTCGCCCACCGCCGTGTAGTCCATGCGCAGGTCCCCGCCGATGCTCCCCACCACCACGAGGCCGGTGTTGAGTCCCTGGCGGGCCCGGAACGTGATACCGCGCGGCGCGAGCTCGGCCTGATAGGTCGCGAGAGCGCGCTCGATGCCGAGAGCCGCGCGCACGGCGCGGCGCGCGTGGTCCTCGTGCGCGATGGGCGCGCCGAACAGGGCCATGATGCCGTCGCCGAGGAACTGGTTGACGGTCCCCTCGTTGGCGTGGACCTCGGCCAGCATCAGCTCGAACGCGCGACTCATGAGGCCGTGAACGTCCTCCGGATCCAGCCGCTCGGAGAGCGACGTGAAGCCGGACACGTCCACGAACAGCACCGTGACCTGCTTGCGTTCTCCCCGAAGCGCGCTCGCCGTGGTGAGAATCTTCTCGGTGAGGTGCTTGGGAGTGTAGCTGCGGGGCGAGGCGAATGCCGACGTGGCGACGTTCGTGGCGGCGGTGCCGTCTAGGGTGCCGCCGCACTGATCGCAGAAGTGGTTGTCGAGCGGGTTGGGCGACTGGCACGCGGGGCAGCGCGTCTCGAAAGGTGCGCCGCAGCCCCCGCAGAATCGAGCGGCGGCGGGACTATCCCGAGCGCAACTGGGACAGATCATGGAACGTCGTCGGCATCGGGCATCCTTTCGACCGCTCCCCCCATGCCCTCGACGGAACGGCGACGGCCCATTCTTCCCCGGTCGGGGAGTGTCGTCAATGGGCGAGTATCCCAGAA
>CAYXBJ010000108.1:0-7004 GCA_964463175.1 uncultured bacterium | reverse complement strand
GCCCGGAGCCGGTGATGACGGCAACCTTGTTGCGCAACAGCATGCGAGGCTCCCTCCGGCAGGAAAGTGGGTGCAGCGGGCGCCATTCTAACACTCCGCATCGCGGGCGATGACCGTCAACGGACCGATGGGCGCGCGCCTGCGAGGTCGCGAACACGTCCTCGTGGTCACCGGATGCCCTCGCCACGTCCACCCAACCGCTTCGGCCCTTGCTGAGCCGGCCCGCCGCGCGTTAGAGTCCGGGAACGTCATGACAGGTCACAAGATTCTGATCACACATCTCTGACCGGCGAGGGCGCAGGCGGACTATGTCATCGGAGAATCACCTGCTTGGGTCTTGGGACCTGTCGATCGATGGCCGCGACGGATCCGGCGGCGGTCGGCACGCGGTCGCGCACGGGCTCGTGGCGTTCGGTCAGTCGTCGGATCCGACCATGACCGGATCGGTGGCCCGGATCGAGCGGGGGAAGGGCCATCTCGAGGTCCCGGGGGTCCGCGACCTCGGGACGGCCGATTTCAGCCTCGGTCTCTGGGTGAACGCCAACGCCCGCCCCATGTCGCCGCTCGGCGACCTGGCGGCGTTCTTCGACCCGACCGCACGGCGAGGGTTCACGCTCGGCTTCCGGCACGAGGCGATCTGCGGCAGTCACTGCAACGACCGAAACCTGTTCTTCGGGCTCGATGCGGGCCGAGAGCCGCGTTGGACCGACTACGGCTCGCCGGCCAAGGCCGCCGTGATGATCTACGCGCTGGTCGTCCACGATGACCACCTGTACACGGCGACGTGGGAGGAGTCGTCGTCGCCCCTCGGCCACGTGTATCGACTCGAGGGCGGTGAGTGGATCGACTGCGGAATACCCTGGGACGCCAACGCAGTGACGCGCCTCGCCGTTCACGGGGGCCACCTGTATGCGGGCGTGTCGCGGGTGAAGGGCGGCGGCTCGGGTCGCCCCGATTCGCTCAATCTGAACCCTGGCGGTCGGATCCTGCGGTACGAGGGTGGGACCGAGTGGAGCGACTTCGGGCAGCTCGAGGGAGCGGATTCGGTTGGCGGGCTCGTGCCCTTCGACGGGGCGCTCTACGCGACACCACTCTACTCGCAGGGACTCTTCCGTATGGATGCCCCCGGAAGGTGGACCTCGTGCGGGACGCCGGGCAGGCGCCTGCTCGCGCTCGGCGTCCATGACGGCGCACTGTACGGGGCCGGCAACGACCACGTGCACGTCGAATCGGCGATTGAGCAGACGCGACAAGGGGTCGTCGTCGCCGCCGAGTCTAGCGAGGGTGGCGGCGGCATCTTCCGCTACGATGGCGGCGAGCGCTGGACGAGCTGCGGCCTCCAACCCGATACGACGCAGATCTACTCGATCGTGACCCATGGCGGGCAGATGTACATCAGCACATGGCCGACCGGGCTCGTCTACCGGCTCGGCTCTTCCGGCCGCTGGGAGAGCACCGGGCGGCTCGGGAGCGAGACCGAGGTGATGGCGCTCGCATCCTTCAACGGCATGCTCTACGCGGGCACGCTGCCGCACGCGCAGGTCTACCGCCGCGACCGGGACCATGGGTGGTCGGCGCTCCGCACGCTGGACACCACGCCCGGCGTCCTCTATCGCCGGGCGCACGCCATGGGCGTCTACCGCGGTGAGCTGTTCTGCGGCACGCTACCTGGCGCGAACGTCTTCTCGATGCAGGCCGGCCTTGCCGTCTCCTACGATCGAGCGCTCGGGGTCGGCTGGCGCCATGTCGCGGCCGTCCGAGAGCGAGGCACGATCGCCCTGTATGTCGATGGGCGTCGAGTCGCCGCACGGGCCGATGACAACCCGGCAGTGCCCATCGATCTCGGCCGCGGCCCGACGCTGTGGCTGGGTGGCGGTCCGCAGGCAGGTCTCGACGGAGAGCTGGCGAGGGTCCGGCTCTACGATCGGGCGCTCCCCGCCGGCGAGATTGCCGCGCTGGCCGAGCGTCGGGGCGGAGCCTGACGCAGCAATCGGCGCGCCTCCCATCGCGATCCCGGACGGGAGCGCCCGTCGGGGCACTCGCTGACACGTTCGTTGTCGAGATTCCCAGCGCGCTCGGGCGTGCGACAGTGGAGTCATCGCAGTGCGTTCCTGACGTTCGACGAACACGAGGCGAGAGACCGGCGAAGTGAAGGACTGAAGAGGAGAGCCGAGTTGAAAAGTATCAGGGTCGGCGTTGTTGGTGTCGGTTCCATGGGCCGCGTGTATGCCGACGCAATACCGTCTATCGACGGACTGGAGCTGGCGGCCGTCTGCAACCGAACCCTCGCCAAGATCCAGGACCTGCCGGGGGAGAAGTTCTCGAATCACCGAGACATGATCGCGTCCGGTCGCGTGGATGCGATCGTCATCGCGACGCCCCACTGGAGCCATCCCGAGGTGGCCATCGACGCCCTCAAGCGTGGGGTGCACGTGCTGACCGACAAGCCCCTCGCCGTGCACGTAGCCGATGGCCATCGCGTGCTCGCCGCGCACGTCGACAAGAGCGTCCGCTTCGGCGTCATCTTCAACGAGCGAACGCGCCCCGTCAACATCAAGATCAGATCCATGATCGAGACCGGGGAGCTCGGGGCGATCCGTCGAGTGATCTGGCTCGCCACCGGTCTGTTTCGCCCCCACGTCTACTACGCGAGCGGCGGGTGGCGCGCGACCTGGGCCGGCGAAGGCGGAGGAGTTCTGATCAATCAGGCCCCCCACGACCTGGATCTCCTGCAATGGTTCACGGGGCTTCCCGCTCGAGTCACCGCAACGGTCGGGCTCGGCAAATACCACCCCATCGAGGTGGAGGACGACGTGACCGCCGTGCTCGAGTATCCGGGGGGCGCGACCGGGATCTTCGCCGCGACGACCGGCGAGGCGCCCGGCTCCAGCCGGGTGGAGATCGCCGGGGACAAGGGGAAGCTGGAGCTCGATACCGAGAGCGGCAAGCTCAAGTTCTTCAGGAACGAGGTGCCGACCTCGGAGTTCAGCCGGGCCACCAAGGAGCGCTTCGGCCGGCCGCCGTGTCAGGAGATCGACGTGTCCGTGTTGGGCGAGGGCGACGGCCCGGAGAGCCACGTAGTCATTCTCGAGAACTTCCGGGACGCCATTCGCCACGGCACGCCGCTCTTGGCCCCGGCGGAGGAGGCGATCCGCTCGCTGGAGATCGGCAACGCGATGCTCCTCTCCGGCCTCCTGAAGAGAACCGTCGAGCTGCCCCTCGATGCGGAGCTGATGGAGCGGGAGATCAAGAAGCTCGCGTCCCGGTAGCAAACCCGAGCGCATCGGGGTGTTGACCGATCGGCCGGCATCGTCTGATGGGCGCATTTGACAGCGTCGTCCTGTGTCGTTTACAGTCCGCGGTGCGTCCCCCCTTGCCTCCGGGCCGTGACCCGCGTCGCGGACACCGGCGTCGGCCCGGACGGGCGGACGGGGCGCGTGTCCTCAACGCAGCCAGTCGGGAGGAACGAGCTTGAAACAGCGCACCCGGTCGAACAAACCCCAGCGGACCACGTCGGGCCTCTCGCGGCGAGCGTTTCTGAAGGGCACGGGCGTCGGACTGGCCGGAGCGGCGGTCGGAGTGACGGCGCTCCGCCCCCGCATCAGCGTGGCGGCGCCAGTAACGCTGACCATCTGGTCGTGCTTCCCCGAGATCGAGCAATTCTACAAGGGGGCCGGTGCCGAGTACGCGAAGACGCACCCGGGCTTCAAGCTCGAGACGCTCTCGGCCGACATCCGAAGCATGGAGCAGAAGGTCACCGCCGCGATCCCGACGGACACCGGTCCCGACCTGTTCGACGTCTCCCGGAACATCATCTTGAGCTTGGCGGATGCGAACCTCGTCCCGCCGGTCCCACCGAAAGTCATGACGCTGCTCAAGAGCAATGCCTACCACCCGTCGGTCGTCGAGTTCAACACGTGGAAGGGGCAGGTCTACGGCATGCCGTTCCTCGAGGGGTCGAAGCCGGCGCTCTACTACAACACGAAGATGTTCAAGGAGGCCGGGCTCGATCCCAACAAGCCGCCCGCGACGTTCGACGAGCTCATGACGTACGCGCAGAAGCTGACGAAGCGGGACGCCGCGGGCAATCCGACGCGCGCGGGCATCACGCTCCGCCTGGTGGGCCAGGGCTCGGGTGTCGCCGAAAAGTTCTGGTACGTGCTCTACGCCATGGGTGGCGATCCGGTCATCCAGACCAAGTCGGGCAAGTGGCACAACAACTACGACAACGACGCTGGGCGGGCGGCCATGAAGTACTACATCGACGCCGTCCACAAGTACAAGGTCGACGACCAGAAGCTGCCTCGGGACACCAGCGCCTTCGTCGGCGAGCAGGCGGCGATGCACATGCGCGAGGCGGACGTCATCGGCACCCTCAAGGAGAAGGGGCCGAAGGTCGAGTACATGACAGCGCCCATCCCCCGCGGCCCCAAGCGCTGGGGTGGCATGACGCAGCCGTACAGCATCTACGCCTCCAAGGGCAAGAACATGGAGGCCGCCTGGGATTTCGCGCAGTTCCTCGTCAGCCCGCCGATGGCGCTCAAGCTGACCAAGGAGGTGGGCTGGCTCTCGCTGCGCCAAGACGTCGACTGGACGCCGCTTCTGAAGGAGACGCCGCAGTACAAGGCGTTCGTCGTGTGGGACAAGGCCCGGCAGATCTACGCCGAGCCGCTCCTCCCGAGCTGGGACGAAATCGAGAGCAGGATGGCCGACCGCCTGGTCACCGCCTACGCCGACAAGTCGCTCCTCGACAATCCGGCCGGTGTCGCCAAGGTGATGAAGGACATGGCCGCCCAGAGCGACGAGATCCTCAAGAAGGCCGGAGTCTACGGCACCGACTAGGACTCGACAGGTCTTACCGTCGTGACGCTCGACGCCGCCCCGCCGCTCTCGCCCGAGAGGGCGGCGGGGCCCGCGTCGAAGACCCGGGCGGCCCGCCGTCTGAATCGCCTGACCCTCGCGAAATACCGGTTCTGCTACCTCGGTCTCCTGCCGATCTTCGCCATCTACTGGGTGCTGCGGCTCGAGCCGATCGGCCGCACGTTCTATCTGTCGTTCCACGACTGGCACCTCATCCGGCCCGCCCGCCCCTGGGTGGGGCTGACGAATTACCGGGAGCTCCTGGACGACCCGAACTTTCTCACCGCGCTCTGGAACACCTCGCTGTTCGCGGTGGCCGTGGTCGTGCTGTCGGTCGTGGTGGCGCTGGCGCTTTCGGTGCTCCTGGCGGGCAACCTCCGGTTCACGGCAGCGTACCAAGCGATCTACTTCCTGCCGGTGATCACGCCGATGGTGCCGATGGCGATCGCGTGGAAGTGGATCTTCGACGCGCGCATCGGCATCCTCAACTACGTCCTGTCCTGGTTCGGTGTCGCCCCGATCGGCTGGTTGACGTCGCCGCAGGTGGCGATCTGGTCGATCATCATCATGAGCGTCTGGAAGGTGCTCGGCTACAACATGATCCTTCTACTCGTCGGGCTCAAGAACATCCCCGCGACGCTCTACGAGGCGGCCTCCATCGACGGCGCGTTCGGCTGGCGGATGTTCTGGCGGATCACCCTGCCGCTCCTCAAGCCGATCATGCTGTTCGTGGTCGTGGTCTCGACGATCAACGCGTACAACGTGTTCACCCAGGTGTACGTGATGACGCAGGGCTCCCAGGCGGCGCCGGGCGCCCAGCTCCGGGTGCTGGTCTTCGACATCTACCAGAACGGCTTTCAGTTCTTCAAGATGGGCTACGCCTCGGCGGAGGCCGTGGTGCTGACGCTCATCATCTTGGTGCTGACGCTGGTCCAGTTCCGCGTCATCCGGGTGGACGAGGGATGAGCGTACAGGCTGGCGGCCCTCCAAACACTCCGGTGCTACGGGCGCGCGAGACCTGGTGGCGCCGCACCGGCATGCCGCTCGCGACGCACACGGTGCTCGTGGCCGGCTGCGTCGCGATGCTCTTCCCGTACCTCTGGATGCTCGGCACCTCCTTCAAGCCGCCGGACGAGACGATGCTCTGGCCGCCGCGGGTGCTCCCCATCCACTGGACCTGGGCGAACTATCCGAAGGCGCTGGATGCGGCGCCCTTCGGCCTCTACTTCCTGAACAGCCTCGTCGTGTCGGTGGGCGCAACCCTGATGGTCATCGGGACGTCGCTCCTCGCCGGGTTCATCTTCGGGAAATACCAGTTCCCGGGGAAGAAGATTCTCTTCCTGGTCATCCTCGCCTCCGCGATGTTTCCCTTCGAGACCTACATGATCCCGCTCTATCTCACGATGAAGTCGTTTGGCTGGATCAACACCTACCAGGGCATCGCGGCTCCATACCTCATCATGAGCTTCGGCATCTTTCTCATGCGCCAGCACATCGCCCACGGCATCCCCGACGAGCTCGTCGACGCCGCGCGGGTCGACGGCGCGTCGGAGCTGCGCATCTTCCTGCGCGTCATCGTGCCCCTCTGCTCGTCGGCCATCGGCGCCATCGGCATCCTCGCCTTCATCCAGGCGTGGTCGGCCTTCATCTGGCCGCTCCTCATGGCGACGAGCAAGAACATGTTCCTGATGGAGATCGGGCTCTCGACCTTCCAGTTCCGGTTCACGACGGAGTACCACCTCCTGTGCGCCGCGGCGGTGCTCAACACGGTGCCGATGCTGATCGCCTTCATCATCCTGCGGCGCCGCATCATGGAGTCGGTCGCCCTCACCGGACTGAAGGGTTAGCTGGCGTAACGGCAGGCGCGTTCCGCCCGTTCTGCCTCCCGTGCCTGCCGGTAATGTCGTGAAGACGCGGAGCGTCGCGCGCTCGGGTACAATCCGACGTGAGGAGGCGGTGCGCATGATTCCGGATCGGGTCATCGAGGTGCTCACTGGCCCCTCCTACGTGCAGATCGGAACCCGGGACGAGAATCTCCGTCCGGCGCATACCTACGCTGTCGGCGCCATGGTCCATGAGGACCGCCAGACGGTCACGGTCTTGGTCCCGACCGCGCGGGCGGCACGCATTCTGCCTCACCTTGA
>CAYXBJ010000107.1:0-8961 GCA_964463175.1 uncultured bacterium | reverse complement strand
ACGCCCAGGCCCTCGTGGGCCTCGGATGGCAGGCGGCGCCCCTGGTCAGCGAGCGGCTTGGGGAGATTCGCTGGACGGCCGCGCCGGACCAGGACGCCCCGGCCATCGCCAGCGCGTACGCCCGGATCCCGCGGCTCGACTTCTCGCGCGAGATCCTCGAGCAGCAGCCCTCCCTCCTGACGGTGTCGCGGCTGCCCGCCGGCATCGTGTGGTCCGACTGGGGCACGCTCGACCGCGTCGTCACCAGCCTGCGGGCGGCGGGACTGACGCCGACCTGGATGCGGGAGCTGGACCGCGGCCGTCGGCTGACGGCGCGGCCGCTCGCCGACTAGGCGATGACGCGGTCCGTCCGGAGTCGGGTCCGCCGCGCGGACGAGGCTTCGAGGCCAGAGGAGGACGGACGATGGGGACGGAGCGCCGATCGGAACCCGTGGGAATGAGGCCGGACCGCGGCGGCGGCCGGCTCCCGGGCGTCGCGTGCGTCGCGCTGGCCGTGGGGCTCGCCGCGGCGAGCCCGGCGCTGGGACAGGGGGGGCCGCGCGGGTCGCTGGGCACCGAGGTCATCGGTCCGGCCGAGACGACGCCGGGCGGCGCCGTCATGTTCCGCATCGACGTCCGGGACGCCGCCCCCGGAGCGACCGTGACCGTCTACGAGCAGCTGGGCTCGAATCTGTCCTATGTCGGCGATTCGCACGACTGCATCATCAGCGCGCTCCCGGTCGCGAACCTCCCCGGCGCCGACCCGGGGGCCCCCGGGGAGAATCGGATGGCGTGCATGCTCGTGACCGACGATCAGGGCTCCGCGAGTCTGATCCTTCTGACCCGCGTGAGGCCCCGGCCGACGCCGGGGCCCGGCTCCACGACGCGGAGCGTCGCCGCGCTCGAGGACACCGCGACGATCGGGGTCGGCCCGGTGGCGACAGCCGACATCAAGCTGGTCGACGACCACCCGTGATCCGCGCCGCCACCGGCCCGCGCGACCGGCCAGGGACCAGGCGAGGCGCTGGACGCGGGGCGCCCGTCATCGCCAGCGCGTCACGACGATGAGCGCCAGCGCGAGGAGGGCGACCCCCAGGAGCTCCCGCCGCGTCAGTCGCTCCCGGAACACGCGCCGCGAGATCGCGTAGCTGAACAGGAGCTCGATCAGCCCGAGCGTGCGCACGTGCGCCGCGGGCTCGATGGCCATCGCGGTGAACCATCCGACCGAGGCCGCCGCGCCCGTGAAGCCCGCGAGGAGCGATGCGCGCCAGGCCCGCAGGACCGCCGGGATGATCGTCGGGTCGCGCAGCGCGAGCCAGGCGCCGAGGAGGACCGTCTGGAGACACTGGGCCGTGACGAGAGCGTACGCGGCGGCCATGAGGAACGACGTGTCGCCGAGCGCGCGAGCCGCGCCGCGAAAGCCGACGGCGGCCAGGGCGAAGCCGGTGCCCGACGCGACTCCGAGCAGGGCCGAGCGGGTCGTCCAGCCGACCAGCAGGCCGCGCAGCGGGCGATCGGTCTGGACCGGCGACAGCAGGAGGACCCCGAGCGTCCCCAGCGCGATCGCGACGGTCGCCGCCCTCGACACCGGATCGCCCAGGAACACGAGGCCGAAGGCGGCGACCTGGATGATCTCGCTCTTCGAGTACGCCACGCCGAGCGTGAAGTTGCGCTCCGCCATCACGCGCAGGAGCAACCCGGTCGCCGCGATCTGCGCGACGCTGCCCGCGAGCACCCAGCCCGCGAACGCCGCATTGGGCGTCGGCGGATCGAATCCCCAGAGGCGTCCGACGAGAACGAGCCAGAGGGCCGCGAAGGGCAGCCCGTAGAGGAAGCGCACGAGCGTGGCGCCGAGGGTGCCCAGCGGTCCGGTGAGCGAGCGCTGGGCCGCGTTCCGGAGGGTCTGCGCGCCCGCCGCCCCGATGGTGATCGGGATCCAGAGTCCGGGCGCGGGAGTCACGCGGGACCGTGCGGCGCCGCCAACCGGGCGGCGCTCAGGCGGGAGGCGGGGCGCCGGCCTCGCCGGCCACGCCCAGCTGGGCGAGCACGAAGTCGTTGAACCCGCGAATGTGCGCTTCGATCGGAACGTAAACACCGCCCGCCGCGAACGCCCGCGAGCGGACGCCCGCCTGGACCCACTCGCAGACCTCCCAGTCCTGCCGGTTGACCCGGTCGAAGAGCGCGACGGTGTCCGCGGGATCGAAGCCGGGGCGCGCCACCGCGTCCCGGGCGAAGAGCCAGTCGCAGGTGACGCGGGAGCGGTCGGGGGTGAGGGGCGTCAGCGTGTGGATGATGACGTGGTCGGGCAGGAGGTTCAGGAGCACGTTCGGCCGGATCACCATCCCGAAGTAGTGCCGCTCGTGCCCCGGCGCGAGGCCGGGGAAGGGCGGAGCCGGCGCGCGGCCGCTCACCGTGAGCGCCTCGGCGTCGTCGACGAGCCGCGTGCCGAGCCCGTACTCCTGCGTCGCCCCGCTCCGGAACGCCGGCAGGAGCCGCACCAGCTCCGGGTGCATCGGCGCGCAGTGGTAGCACTCCATGAAATTCTCGACCACGACCTTCCAGTTGGCCTGGACCTCGTACTCGAGCGTCTGACCGATCGCGAGCGTCCCGATGCGGTAGGCGTCGAGTCGCGCCACGTCGCCGATCCGCGCCGCGAGCTGCGGCACGATCTGCTCGGCGACCGGCGGCGGATTCTCGGCCAGGCTCACCCACACGAGCCCCTCCCACGTGTCGAGGGACACCGGGACGAGGCCGAAGGCGTTCCGGTCGAAGCCGGCAACCTGCTGGAGTCCCGGCGCGCGCAGGAGGCGGCCGTCGAGGCCGTAAGTCCACGCATGGTAGCGACACTGGAGAGTCCGCGTCTGGCCCCGGTCGACGGGACAGAGCTGGGCGCCGCGATGCCGGCACACGTTCAGGAACGCGCGCAGCCCGCCATCGTCGCCGCGGATGACGAGGACGCTCTCGCCGCCCACCGGCCACGTCCGGTAGTCGCCCCGGTCCGGCACCTGGTCGGCGCGCCCGACGCAGACCCACAGCCGACCGAAGAGCCGCTGCTGCTCGAGCTCCCAGATCGCGGAATCGTGATAGAAGCGGCCGGGCAGGGTGCGCGCGAGAGGCCCCGCGGCATCCCCCCCGGGCTTCATGGCGCGTCGAGCACGACGACGTTGCGGAGCGTCTCGCCGCCTTCCATGGCCTCGATCGCCTCGTTGATCCGCTCCAGGGGATAGCGCGCGGTGATGAGCTCGTCGAGCTTCAGGCGCCCTTCCCGGTAGCGGGCGACCAGGCGCGGCACGTCCACGCCGAGCCGCGTCGAGCCCATGCTGCTGCCGAGGATGCGGAGCGCGTTGTCGGCGACGTCACCGACGGGGATCGGCGCGGTCGCGCCGGCCGGCGGCATGCCCACCAGCACCACCGTCCCGCCGCGCCGGACCAGGGACAGCGCCTGGCCCACCGCCGCGGGGCTCCCCACGGTCACGAACACGTAGTCGGCGCCGCGGCCCGCGGTCGCCTCCCGCACGAGCGCGGCGACGTGGCCCTCGCGTCCGTCGATCGCGTGGGTCGCCCCGAATTGGCGCGCGAGCGGGAGCTTCCCGGGGACGATGTCCACGGCGACGATGGGCGCCGCACCGGCGAGGGCCGCGCCCTGGATTGCGTTGACGCCGACGCCGCCGGCGCCGATCACGACGGCGCTACTGCCCGCTGTGAGCCCCGCGGTGTTGAGCACGGCCCCGACCCCGGTGATCACGCCGCACGCCAGGAGCGATGCGCGGTCGAGCCCGAGGTCGTCGGGGACCACCACGAGCTGCGACTGGTCCACCACCACCGCCTCCGCGAACCCGGCCACGCGGATCCCCGCGTTGAGCGGCTGGCCGCTCCGCGTGCGCAGGCGCCGCTCCGTCTGCAGGGCGAAGTGCCCCTCGCAGAGGAAGGCCTGGCCGGTGAGGCAGGGGACGCAGCTCCCGCAGGTGCGCAGGAGGGACACGACCACGCGGTCGCCCACCCGCACCCGCGTCACGCCCGCGCCCACCTCGGTCACGACGCCCGCCGCCTCGTGCCCGGCCACGACGGGCGGCGGCGTGCTGGTCCACCCCGCCCAGTCGCCGCGAATCAGATGCACGTCGCTGTGGCAGATGGCGACCGCGCCGATCCGGACGCGGACCTCCCCCGCCTTGGGCGGATCGAGTATCACGTCCTCGACGACGAGAGGCTTGCCGACCTCGTAGCAGACCGCGGCCTTCATGGGATCGGGCTCGGACGGCTGGCTGTCATCGCGGACGTCGCCCGATCGGCCCGCCCGTCAGATCGCGGGCTCCGGACGCGGGAGAGAGCGACGGGACGTCACAGGCTGACCCCGGTGGGGATCCAGCCCTGCCGGGTCCGCCAGTCCGGGGGTGTCTCCGCGAAGCGGCTGAGCCGGAGCGCGCCGAGGTCGCAGAACTGGCACCGGCCGTGGAGGACGAGCTCGCTGATGGCCTTGCCGGAGGCCGGGGAGAGCCCGAACCCGACGCTCGACATCGTGGCGAGGACGACGTTCGACGGCTCGCGCAGCCGGTCGATGATCGCCAGGCCGTCCGGTGTGTTCTCGACGATCCCGGCCCAGCTCCGGATGATGCGCATGTGCGCCGCGCCGGGGAAGAGCTCGGCGAGGCGCCGGCCGAGGCTCCGGAGGAGCGGGGTCGTCGGCCGTCCGTTGGCGGTTGCCGCGAGCCCCGCGCCGTCCAGCCACTCGTGCGGGCCGCCGCCGTAGACGAGGTTCCCGCGCCGCGTCTGGCGGCCGTAGAGCCCGTTGCCGTCGACCCCGCCGACCTTCATGAGCGGCAGGGGCTCGGTGCAGATCATCTCGACGCGCGCCGGCGCGAGCGGCACCGAGACGCCGAGCCGCGCGGCGAGGCGATCGGTCTGCGGCCCGGCCGCGAGGATGACCGTGTCCGCGCTGACCGGCCCGGCCGCGGTCTCGACGGCGGTGACCCGTCCCCCGGCGAGCTGGAAGCCGGTGACGGGCGTGTGCTGGCGGATGCGGCCGCCGAGATCCTGGAACGCCCACGCGTACGCCTGCACCGTGCGCTGCGGGTTCGCGTGTCCGCCGAAGTGGAGGTAGAGCCCGCCGATCGCGTTGTCGCCCACGATGGGCACGAGCTCCCGGATCTGCTGCCGGTCGAGCGGCTCGGTCCGGAATCCCTGCTGGGCGGCAATCTTCGCGTTCGTCTGGTAGAGCGTGAGCTGGTCCTCGGACAGCGCCACCTTGACCCGGTGGGGCATGTGCTCGGTGGGATACCCGAGGAGCGTGTCCATCTGCGGCCAGAGCCGCTGCTCCTCCTGCCCGAGGGGGCTGTAGACGTGAGTCGCGCCGCCGCCGTTCCGGCCCGACGCCTCCCACCCGACGATGCCCGCCTCGAGGACGAGCACATCCACTCCGGCCCGCGCGAGCCACCACGCGGAGCTCAGCCCCGTGACGCCGCCGCCGACGACGACGACCGATGCGCCGCGGGGATCGCTCATGGCCGCGTCACTCCACCGGGCCGCCGCCCGGCACGTCCAGCATGACGGTCATGTCCGGATCGCCGGCCCAGTGCGGCGCGAACTGGGTCGGGATCCCGAACCAGCTGACCCAGTGCTCGCGCATCGTGGGCAGCTCGTCGCGCGGCCAGAGGACCGACATCGGCAGCGGCCGGACCGGCGCACGGTAGCTCGCGAGCGGGATCGTGTCGACCGGCACGTCGCCCGACTCGGCCAGGAGGAGCGCGACCTGCTCCCGGCAGCGACGGCCTTGGCAAGGGCCCATGCCGGCGCGCGTCAGCCGCTTGATCTGGTCCGGATTGATCGGCCCGTCCTGCCCGAGGGATCCGAGGCTCCGCGCGCGCATCGGCGGGGACACCGGCCCGAGATACCGGGGCGGCTGCACGCCGACGAGCTCGCCCCGCGTGACCTCCTCGCACTGGCACGCGAGGATGTCCCAGCCGCCCGCCGCCAGCGTGGCGCGGAGCCACTGGCGCCAGTAGTCGTGGACGCGCGGCCCCGCAGGGGATCCGGCCGTCGCGGTCGCGTGCGCCACCGCCGGCGTCGCGGCGGCGCGGGCCCCGAGCGAGGCCGCCGCGGCGAGCCCGGCGCGCCGCCCCGCGGCGACCGCGTGCTCCGGCGAGAGGATCAGGCTCTCGTCGACCCCGGTGACGTCGCCGGCGGCAAAGACCTCCGGGAGGCTCGTCCGCTGCGCGGCGTCGATCTCGGGGACGTAGCCCCCGCGCTCGGAGCGGAACGCGAGCCGGCACCCGAGGATCTGAAGGAGCTCCACCTGGGGCACGAGCCCGATCGCGAGACAGACCGTGTCGCACGGGATGTCGGTCGTGCGCCCCGGGATCAGCTTGAGATCGGGATCGAGCGCGGCGAGCCGGACCCCTTCCATCTCGTCGCGGCTCCCCAGGGCCTCGGCCACCACGTGGCCCGGGTAGAAGCGCACGCCCTGCCGCTCGAGCGCGGCGCGGGCGCTCGCGTCGCCGCGAAGCGAGGGCGCGACCTCGACGATGGCCGGGACCTCGATGCCGCGGGCGCGCGCGAGGGTGGCCACCGCGAGACCGAGCGGTCCCGAGCCGAGGATGACCATGCGGCGGGCCGCGAAGGCCTGGTACCGGGTGAGGAGCGCGAGGGCGGCGGCGGCGCCCATGGTGCCGGCCTTCTCCCAGCCGCGGAAGGCGAGCGACAGGTCGCGGGCGCCCGCCGCCACGATCAGGCGGTCGTAGCCGACGAGCCAGGACCGCGTCTGGTCCGCCACGCCGACGCACGGGAAGCCGAGCTCACGCTGGTTCGGCGCCGGCTGGAACGCGCCCCAGACGGAGACCCCGAGCTCCACCTCCACGCCGGCGTCGATCGCCGCCTCGAGGGCCGGGTTCGAGCGGACGACGCGTTCCAGCATGACGCCGCGGTCCCGGACGGCCGCGCTCATCCGCTGGCCGAAGTAGAGCGGGACGTCCATCGCCATCAGCTCGGGATCGAGCGGGTGCTCGTCGAGGAGCAGCACCTCCACACCGGCCCGGGCGGCTTCGGTTGCCGCGGCGACGCCCGCGGCACCCGCGCCGACGACGACCAGCCGCACGCGGCGCTCGGGCGGTGGCGTCTTGCCGGCCACCGACTTCGGATCGATCGGGAGGGTCATCCGTGTGAAAGACCTCGCGCCGGATGATAGGGCGGGCGCGCAGCGCTCGCAAGCCCCGCGCGGCGCGCGGGTGGCCCGACCGGGCCGTTCCGCGTGGACCCGCCTTGCCCGATCACGTCAGACGAGGTCCCGCGGGATCGAGCGTGTCCAGCGCTGTTGGTAGACCGGCGCGTCGCCTTCGAAGGCGTCGAGCGTGGCCTCGAGCTCGAACGTGGTCCGGGTGGCGGTGAGCACGGTGCGGGTGCGCGTCTCGACGCGCCAGTCCCCCCGCGAGAGCCGCACCGTCCAGGCGACCTCGGCCCGCGCGGAGAGCGGGTCCTCCGGCCGGATCGTGAAGCGGTCCGCGGCGATCGTGTGCATCGTGAGGTCGACGTCGTCGTAGCGGTGGCGCCCGCTGTCCTGGGTCCAGTCGAGTGTCACCTCGCCGGTCGTGGCGTCGTGCTGGACCACCCGCGCGGTGCGCGCCGGGTCGAGCGCGGTCACCGGGAGCGGCGGCGCCGTCTCGACGGGCGGCAGCGGCGGCAGCGCCGCGTCCGCCGGGTCCGGCGGGCGCACCGGCAGCGTGAGCGTGCTCGCGCCCGCGTAGACGGTGAGTGTCACCGGCTCGGGCGACGGCCAGGCGATCGGCCAGTAGGCGGTCGAGAGCGCGAGCCGGATCCGGTGGCCGGCCGGGAAGGCCTGGCCGGCGTCGTTGAGCGGGAGGCGCACGCGATACCGGCGCCCGGGCTCCAGCGCCGTCGGCTGCGCGTGGCTCTCACGGTGCGTGAGGTTGAGGAGCCCGTAGCTGACGCGCCGGGCCGCGCCGTCGGGCGCCACGTCGGAAAGCCGCGCGGCGACGAGCGCCACCGGACGATCCACGGCCAGCTCGAGCTCGACCACCGGCGCGCCCAGGATCTCGAGCCGTGCGGGCAAGGGCTCGGTGTCGAAGGTGAGCGCGCCGCCGTCCTCGAGCCGCTGGTCGAGCGGGAGATCCGGCGTGAGCTGATAGGGACACCAGCGGCCCGCGTAGACCCCGAGCGTCTCGGGCGAGTGGAGCGTGAGCGGCGTCTCGGGGCCGGCCTCGGGCGCGAGGCGGGCGCGATGGAGCACGTAGCGCTGCGGCGTGATGCGCGGCGACGGCCACGCGCGCTCCGCGACCCAGCGTCCAGGCAGGCTCGCGTAGTGGGCCGCCGGCGGGACACTCTCCTGCATCCACGCGCGCAGCAGGGGCTCGGAGTCGGTCCCGGGCGGGCGGCCCTTCAACCACGTGTCCCACCAGTCGAGGGCCAGCTGGAGGAAGCCCACGGCGGGCCCGGGGAGCGCCATGTGGGGGTAGCGGTGCGCCCATTGACCGATCAGCGCCCGGCGCGGGACGGCGAGGCCGCGCAGCAGGCGCGGGACCGCATTGGTGTAGGCGTCGAGCCACCCGCCCACCGCGTAGACCGCGCACTGGATGGCGTCGTAGTCCTCGCACACTGATCCCTGCTGCCAGAACGCGTCCCGCCGCTGATGGCGGAGCCAGGTGTCGATCCAGAGCCCGCTGCCGCGGAGCCGCGCGAGCCACATGTCACGCCAGCGCGCGCCCACGACGGCCGGGTCCGGTGGCCGCGAGTTCTGCGCGAACATGTTCGACGCCCAGCGCAGGTTGTCGAGCAGAAGGCACCCGCCCATCGCGTGGATGTCGTCGGCGTAGCGATCGTCCGTGGAGCACGAGGTGATGATGGCCCGGAGCGCCGGGGGCCGGTGCGCCGCGACCTGGAGCGCGTTGAACCCGCCCCACGAGTGCCCCATCATGCCGACCGCGCCCGTGCACCACGGCTGGTCCGCGAGCCAGGCGATGACCTCGAGGGCGTCGG
>CAYXBJ010000106.1:0-6819 GCA_964463175.1 uncultured bacterium | reverse complement strand
GGGGATCTAGTCGCCCCCCAGGGGCCTCAGCCCTCTATTTTGAACGGATATTCATCGTCACCTGAAGATGGCCGACGTCGCCGTCGACGATGTGGCCGGGGATCTCGGTGACTTCGAGCAGTCGAGGATTGCGCAGGGTCTTGCTCTCCCGCGCGATCCCGTTGCGAACGGCCTTCTGGACAGCCTGATCAGACCGCCACGTCGGCGCAGGTACGGCGTGTCCGCATCCGGCACCGGCAGCTTGGCTTGTCCCGAACGCGACCCGTTCAGGAAAGGTCCGCGTCGTCCTCGCGCTATTCGCGGATCTAGCCCCCAGGCTCATGGACGTCTTCCCACGGTTGGGAAACAGCTCCCGGGATGCTACCCGCGCTTGCCACGCGCGCCTGCTCCTTCGCTGCACCACCTGTGGTGGGTGGGCGCCCTCCGGCGTGACGTTCCCGGTGCAGCTGGCATGCCAGCTGCACGGAGTCCGGAAGGTCACAGCATGAGGAGCGTGACACTTGCGCGTTCACGGCTGGGTCGCCCGCGGCTTTGAGGATGTCCGCGAAGCGTTCGCGGGCAATTTCGAGCACCACGCTGACGTGGGGGCCGCGTGCGCCGTCTACCGGCGCGGGAAGCCCGTCGTCGACCTCTGGGCCGGGTTCGCCGATTTCGAGGGCGGGCGGTTCTGGGAGGAGAACACGATCCAGCTCTTCTTCTCGGCGACGAAGGGCCTGACGGCCGCCTGCGTGCACCTGCTGGCCGAGCGCCGCATCCTCGACCTCGACGCGCCGATCGCCGCCTACTGGCCCGAGTTCGCGGCGCGCGGGAAGGGCTCCATCCCGCTCCGCTGGGTGCTCTGCCACAGGGCGGGGCTCGCCGCGGTCGAGGGGGATCTGTCGCTCGAGCAGGTCCTCGCCTGGGAGCCGGTGGTCACGGCGATCGCCCGCCAGGCGCCCAACTGGGAACCGGGAACGGCACACGGCTATCACGTGCGGTCCTTCGGCTGGATTCTCGGCGAGGTCGTCCGGCGGGTGACCGGGCGTTCGCTCGGTCGGTTCCTCGCTGACGAGGTCGCCGGCCCCTTCGGGCTCGACCTCTTCGTGGGGGTACCCGACCGGGTCCTCCGTCGCTGCGCCCGCATCATCCCGCCGGAGGACGGTCTGCTGTCGATCGCCGACCTCCTCGGCCGCGACGCCCTCACGACGCGGGCGATGACAGGCCCGTCCGGGCTGTTCGCCTACGATGACACCTGGAACCGCCCGGAGCTGCTCGCCGCCGAGATGCCGTCGTCGAACGGGGTCGGCAGTGCGCGGGCGCTCGCGCGCTTCTACGCCGCGCTCGTGGGCGAGGTGGACGGGATGCGCCTCCTCGAGCCGGCGACCGTCGACGCGGCGTGCGAGGTGCAGGCGAGCGGTGCCGACCGCGTGATCCTTCTCCCGTCGTGCTTCGGCACGGGCTTCGCGCTGCCCCCAATGATGCCAGGGACCGGCCCGCGGAGCTTCGGCCACCCCGGGGCCGGCGGGTCGCTTGCCTTCGCGGACCGCGACGCAGGCCTCGGCTTTGGCTATGTCACCACACGCATGAAGTTCGATCCGTCGGGCGACGCGCGGACGGCGGCGCTTCTCGCCGCCGTCTACCGATCGCTCGGTTAGGCCATGACGCTCCATCTTCGCGAATGGGGAAGGGGTCAGCCAGTGATCGCGATGGCGCCGCTCGGTCTCGACGCGGCGGCCTTCGCGGGCTTCGGCGCGGCGCTCGGGCGGCGCGGCATGCGGACGATGGCCGTGGACCTCCCCGGCTTCGGTCGCACGCCGGCGCCCGACGCGCCACTCACGCCCGCGCTCCTGGCGGCCTCCGTCATCGAGCTGGCGCGCGGGCTCGACGAGCGACCCGTCGTCCTCGGCATCTCGCTCGGCGGACGGGTGGCGCTCGAGGCCGCGCTCACGACACCCGAGCTGTTCCGCGGGGTGATCGCCGTGGCTCCCTATCTGCCCTGGCGTCGCTACCGCTTCCTCCTCGAGTGGGGCTCGCTCATCGACCCGCGGATCGCAGGGTGGATGTCGCTGGAGCGCGTCTGGCCGCTGCTCCGCTGGCTCGCGCGCGCGCTCGAGGCCGTCCCCTACGTCGGCGACGACCAAGTGGCTCAGGCGGGTGCCCGCCTCGTCTATCAGCTCGCGTGTCCGGCGACGCGCGCGAGCTTCCTCTCGGCGGCGCGCGAGCTGGCACTCGACCCGGCCGAAGGCCCCCGGGGCCTGTGGCCCCGGCTCCGCCAGGTCGCCGTCCCGGCGGCATTCGTCTGGGGCGAGCGGGATCAGCTGGTGTCACTGCGCTTCTCCCGCACCGTCGCACGCGAGTGCCCGCAGGCCCGGCAGCTGCTCCTGCCGTGCGTCGGGCACTGGATCAATGGCCCGCACCACCGGTGCCTCGCGAACGCCGTGGGTCTCCTCGTGGAGGACCTCCTCGACGGTACGACGCGCGTGGCGCCGGCGTGCGAGCGCGACGGGGTGCGGTTTCTGGCCGGACCGTGTGTCGGCAGCGAGGGACCCGGCGAGCCCCCGCCGATGCCGGTGCTCGGAGGGATGTCCCATGGTGGCTGATCTCGTGGGCCGCGCGATGCGCGAGCGGCTGGAGGCCCTCGACGTCGTCCGCGTCTGGGCCACGGCGACGGAGCGCGAGATCCAAGCCGACCCCTTCCAGCGCGACGTCGAGTTCCTGCGCCGGATGCTGCCGCTGATGGAGCTCTGGAGCCGCTACTTCGACGGCGAGGTGCGAGGGCTCGACGCGGTCCCGGCGGGGGGCCCGGCGCTCCTCGTCGGCAATCACTCGGGGGGCATCCTCACGCCGGACACGACCGTCTTCATCGCCGCGTGGTACCGGGCACGCGGCCTCGCGAGCCCACTCATCGGCCTCGCCTTCGACGGGGCCTTCGGCCTGCCGGCCTTCCGTGATCTCATGCGACGGCTCGGCGAGATACCGGCGAGCCGCGAGAACGCGAGCCGCGCCCTCGATGCGGGGCTCCCCGTGCTCGTCTACCCGGGCGGCGATCACGAGTGCTTCCGGCCGTGGATGGATCGCAACCGGGTCGACTTCCACGGTCGCACCGGCTTCGTCGAGCTGGCGCTCCGCAAGCAGGTGCCCGTCATCCCGGTCGTGAGCCACGGGGGCCATCACTCGACGTACATCCTCACCCGCGGCGAATGGATCGGACGCCTCGTCGGCACGCAACGCATCCGGACGCCGACCTTTCCGCTCGCGCTGCAGGTCCCCTGGGGCGTCTCGCCGATCGGACTGCCGGGGCTGCCACTACCCGCGAAGATCACCGTGCAGGTCCTCGAGCCGATGGCGTGGTCCGGCTACGGGCCCGAGGCGGCCGACGATCCGGCCATCGTCGCGCGTTGCTACCACGAGATCACCGGTCGCATGCAGGCGACCCTCGACCGGCTCGCCGCCGAGCATCCGTGGCCGGTCCTGGCGCGTCTCGGGAGGCTCCTGCCGGGCGGGCGCTGAGCATGGAGCGGCTCCGGGGCATCGACGCGGCGTTCCTCTACATGGAGACGCCGGCGGCCCACATGCACACGATGAAGGTGGCCGTGCTCGAGCCGGTTCCGGGTGTCGACTACGGGATCGCGCGCGTGAAGGCGGACCTGGCGGCCCGGCTCCATCTCCTCCCGCCCTTTCGGCGACGCCTCGTCGAGGTCCCGCTCGGCCTCCACCACCCCGTGTGGATCGAGGACGCGATGTTCGACCTGAATCGGCACGTGAAGAGCCGGCGCGTGCCGCCGCCGGGCGGGCAGCGCGAGCTCGACGCCGTCGTCTCGGCGATCGCGAGCGTTCCGCTCGATCGCCGCCGGCCGCTCTGGGAGCTGTGGGTCGTCGAGGGGCTGGTCGGCGGCCGGGTCGCGGCGGTCGGGAAGATCCACCATGCCGTCGCCGACGGCGTGGCGGTGGCGGGGCTCCTCGCCAACGTGATGGCTTCGGGCCTGGAGGACCTCGCCGCGCCGGGCGTCTCGCCCGCCTGGTCACCGGAGGCGATGCCGTCGCCCGGTCGCCTCCTCGGCGACGCGCTGTCGGATCACTTCCGGCAGCTCGGTCGGCTCCCGCGCCTCGTCGGACATACGGCGAGGAACCTCGTCGGCGCCGCCCGCCGCCGGCGCAGCGCTGCGGTCCGGCCGCCGATGCCGCTCGGCGACGCGCCGCGGTCCTCGATCAACGGCGCGCTCACGGCGGAGCGGGCGTTCGCCAGCACCGCGCTCCCGCTGGGTGCGGTGAAGGCCGTGAAGGACGCGTTCGGCGTCACCCTGAACGACGTGCTCCTCGCGCTCGTCGCCGGCGCGCTCTCGGGGTATCTCGACGCGCGCGGTGAGCGCCCGTCGCGGCCGCTGGTCGCGGAGGTCCCCGTGGCGACCGACGCGCCGGGCGCGCGGCGCCTCGCGGGCAACCGACTCTCCAATCTCTTCACGTCGCTCTGCACCGACGTCGACGATCGCGCCGTCCGGCTGCGCGCGATCCATCGGGTGGCGGCGGTGGCCAAGGACGTACACCTGGCCCTCGGGCCGGATCTGTACGAGGCGTGGATGGCGTATGCACCGCCACGGCCCTTCACGTGGGCGATGCGTCTCTACTCGCGCTGGCGGCTCGCGGACCGGCACGCCCCGCCGGTGAACGTCATCGTCTCGTGCGTACCGGGCCCGCGCGTCCCGCTCCGCTGGCCCGGCGGCCGCCTCGAGGCGATCTACTCGGTCGGCCCCATCATCGAGGGGGCGGCCCTCAACGTGACGGCGTGGAGCTACGTCGATCGGCTGTGCGTCGGCGTGCTCACCTGCCCTCGCCTGCTGCCCGACCCCGGCGACATCGCAGAGCGCCTGCAGGTGGAGCTCGCAGAGCTGGCGGCGCTCGCGTCCGACCAGCGGCCGGAGACCGTGGCGAGCCGCCACGCCGGATCGGGCTGAGCCACGCCGCGAGGAGCATGTGGCGTGTCCCGGTGCGCCCGCGTCGCGGCCGGAGAGGAGGACCAGCCCCTGATCGAGGGGCACTAGGGACAAGGCCGCCAGATCCATCGCGATCGTGCGCGAGCGCGTCTCCACCGGCCCGGACCACTTACCGCTGCTGTTTGCCTTCAGTGTGCCCCCGAGGTTTCGGTCGCTCGACTGGGCAGCACGATCCAGCGAGGGTCATCAGGAGAAACGCCGAACGGCACTTCGGCACCGGAGGCCGGATCAGTGGCCGTGTTCTCGGGGATCAGGCCACATGTTCCCGCGCCCCCCGCAGCTCCTCGAACGCGTCGAGAACCATGCGCTCGAACCCCTCGACGTCGGGCATGACCCTCTCGTCGGCATCGATCCCGATGAAGAGCCGGTCCCGGTACCCGTAGAGCGCGATGCTCGCCGGACTCTTCAGCGCGACAGGGGCGAACGGGTACGCCGCCGTGATCTCCGCACCCGCGAGGTAGCGTGTGGCGAGGATGCCTGGGACGTTGGTGACGATGAAGTCGACGGCCCCGAAGGTCACCTCGCCCATCCAGGTGACGAACTGGCGGCCGAGCACGCTCAGGAGCTCGGCGAGGACCGGCGTGGCGCCGGCGGCGGGGTCCGCCTTCGCCGCTTCGACCCGGCGGTGGATCTCGCGAAACGTGGTGATCGCGTGATGCATCTGGATCGGGAGCCGGATCAACAGGCCCGTTGCGACGTTCCCGACCGCGGCCTTCTCGGTCCACTCCTCGGGCCGCCGCAGGTTCACCGGCACGAGGGTCATGAGCTCGTGCACGTTCGGCATGCCGTGCTCGCGGTGCCAGCGCCCGATCGCGCGCGCCATCACGGTGAGGAGCACGTCGATGACGGTGCCGGACAGCCGGCGACGGACGCTCCGCACCTCCTCGAACGGAAGATCGATCCCGGCGAGACGCCGCGCGCGGCCGAACGCGCCCTCGCGTTTGAGCGGAGAGTGGCTGTCGAAGCGGATCGCGTCCGTGATCGAGCGCAGCGCCGTCAGCGCATACGGGACGCGCGAGGGATGCCGGACGGTCTCGACCACGGCCCCCGCCACCGAGCGTGCGCGCTCGAGCCCGAGCGCGACCCGGTCGCGCACGGCGTCCACGACGCGATGGCCGACGCTCTCGGGCGCCCACGCGCCCTTGTCGTCGACTGCATCTACCGGCGGCTCCTCGGCGTCGCGCTCCCAGTCGGTCATGGCGGCGAAGATCGCGTTGCCGCCGACGCCGTCCGCGACCGCGTGATGGAGCTTGAAGAAGACCGCGGCGCCGCCGGCCGCGAGCCCCTCGTAGACGCGCGCCTCCCAGAGCGGGCGTGACCGATCGAACGGCGTCTCGTAGGCCGGGGCGATCTCGCGGAAGAGCTCGTCCATGTCGTGGGTGCCACCGAGCGCGTGCCGCCGGAGGTGGTAGTCGAGGTCGAAGGTCGGATCGGGTGCCCAGCGCGGGAGCGTCAGATCGAGCGGCGCGTCGACGACTCGCTGGCGGAGACGGGGCACCGCGGCGATCGCCCGCTCGACGGCCCGCCGGAGGCGCGCCCAGTCCGGCATGCGATCGAGCACGAGGAGCATCGCCATGGTCGTCGGCTGCATCGGCGAGTCGGCCCACCAGAACGTGAGGTCCTCGCCCGAGAGGCGGAGCGACTCGGCCCGTATCCCCGCGCCATTGCCGACGGCGACGCTCATGGGCAAGCCCGACGCAGGCGCTGGGGTCCGCGCCGTCTCCCGAAGAGCCTGCGCCGGGGTCCGCTACGCATGCCCCTTAGCGCGCGCCGGGCCGGCGGCGACGCACGGCAACGCCGGGCGTCCTTCCCGCGGTTGCGAACGCCTTACGCTCGCCGTGGCGAATCT
>CAYXBJ010000105.1:0-11556 GCA_964463175.1 uncultured bacterium | reverse complement strand
GGCGGCTCCGGCAAGGGTGGCTCGGGCAAGGGTGGCGGCAGCGACGACGGTGGTGGCGGCGGGGGCAAGGGCGGCTCCGGGAAGGGTGGCGGCAGCGACGACGGCGGGGGTGGCGGCGGGGGCAAGGGCGGCTCGGGGAAGGGTGGCGGCGGCAAGGGCGGCGGGGGGGACGACGGGGGCGGCGGCTCCGGCAAGGGTGGCGGCGATGGATCCGCGTCCGGATCGGGCTCGGGTTCCGGGTCGGGACGCGGTCAGGACGCCTCGGAGTTCAACGGGCATGGATCTCGTGGGCGCAGCGTCGCAGACCTCGTCGATCGCAGCGGGCCCACCGGACACGCGGGAGGCGGCGGCGCCTCGGCGAACGCCGGACCGTCCGGCGGCGGGCGCGGACCGAGCGGCGGCCGTGGAGCGAGCGGGCCCGGAACGGGTCCCGGCCCCAATAGCGGTCCCGGCGGGCCCGATGCCCGCGCCTCGGCCGCGCGCGCGACCGAGTCCGCCGACGATGCGGCGCGCTCCGCCAGCCAGGCGGCTGTCGCGGCGAGCCAGCAAGCGGCCGAGCGCGGGAAAGGCCCGCGCGGCGGGGCCGTCGTCAGCGCATCCCAGGATGCGGCGCGCTCCGCAGCGCGGGCCGCCAACAACGCCGCCGTCGCCGCACGCGAGGCGAAGCTGGCGGCCAGCCAGTCGGGTCCCGACGCACGCGTCGCGGCGGCCCGAGCAGCCGCCCGCGCATCGGACCTCGCGCAGCTGGCGCGGGAGGCCGCGGAGGAAGCGGCGGATCACCCGGAGAGCTCGGGTGCATCGCAGCGGTAGCACCCGCCCCTCGGCGGGCGCGGCGCTGCTCGCGCTGCTGCTCCTGGTCGCGCCGACCCTGGCGCCGGCGCAGGGCCCGCTCGGCGGGCTGCGGCGGGGCGTGCAGTCCCAGACGCTTCTCCGCCAGGGTCGAGTCCTCTACGAGGCCGGCGACTATCAGGCGGCCCGCGATCACCTGCTCGACGCCGTCGCGCTCGACGAGTCGAACGACGAGGCCAACGCACTGCTCGGCTGGTCTCACTACCGCCTGGGCGAGTACCGCGCGGCCGCGATCACGTTCAAGGCCGGTCTCCGGCGGCAGCCCTCGTGGGAAGGGCTGTACGACGGCCTCGGGTGGAGCCGGTTCAGGCTCGGGCGCTACCACCTGGCGATCGAGGCGTTCCAGGCGGCGCTGGACCTGTCGCCCGACCACGGCGATGCGCTCGTCGGGATGGGCGCGGCGCTCTTCGAGCTCGGGCGATACGAGGGAGCCATCCCGCCGCTCGAGCGCGGGCTCCGCGGCATGAAGACGGTCACGGGCAAGGAAGCGCTCGAGGCGCCCGCGGCCCGGGCGCGGCTCGCGTGGAGCCTCTACTACGTCGGGCGTCACGTGGAAGCGCTCGACGCGTTCGAGCGCGCGCTCCGGGCGGCGCCCCGTGGAGCCGGCCTCTACAACGGTCTCGGCTGGTGCCACCTGAAGCTCGGCGACCGGCAGCGCGCCCGGGCCGCCTTCGAGCGCGCGCTCGCGCTGCAACCCGGCTACGACGACGCGGTCGAGGGGCTTCGCCAGGCGCGGGGCTGATCGGCTGGCGGGAGACTCTCTCCGCTCGTTCACCCTCGCGCCCCGTCGACCGAGAAGGCGCCCGCGCCGAGCGCGGCCAGCGTCAAGCAGGCACCGAGCAGGGTCAGGACGAACTCGACCCCGTGGGGGACGAAGAACCCCTGGCGGGCATGAACAGTCAGGATCGCCACGAGCATGTCGCCCGCCAGGGCCAGGGCGGCGATCCGCGTCGCAGCTCCCGCGAGCAGCGCGAGCCCGCCGAGGAGCTCGACGGCGATCACGACCGTCGCGGCGACCATCGGCAGCGGAATCCCCAGGCTACCGAGGAAGCCGGCCGTGCCGGCGAGGCCGAATCCGAAGAGCTTCTGGCCCCCGTGAACGATGAACACGAGCCCCACCACCAGCCTGAGCGGCAGTATCCCCCATGCCGGTCGCATGCGAGCCTCCGGACTACTGCCCAGCGACGGTGAGGCGCGCGATCTTCAGCGTGGGCGCGGCGGTCTGATCGCGGAACGTGAGGTCCCGCCCTACCATCTCGACGTCCTGCAGCATCTGCCTGAGGTTGCCGGCGATGGTGATCTCCTCGACGGGATACGCGAGCTCACCGTTCTCGATCCAGAATCCCACCGCGCCCCGAGAGTAGTCGCCGGTGGCGAAGTTGACCCCGAATCCGATGAGCTCGGTGACGTACAGCCCGCGATCCACGGAACGCACGATCTCCTCGGGCGCCCAGGCCCCCGGCTCGAGGTAGAGATTCGTGTACCCCACCGTCACGCCGCCTCCGCCCTCGCGGGCGGCGTGGCCGGTGGCCGACAGCCCGAGCCGCCGCGCGCTGTAGGTGTCAAGGAGGTAGCTCGCGAGGACGCCGCGGTCGACCAGCACCGTGCGACGACTCGGCAGCCCCTCCCCGTCGAACGGGCGGGACGCGAGCCCCTGCGGCATCGTGGGATCGTCGACGATCGTGACCCGGGGCGAGGCGACGGTTCGGCCGTGCTGGCCGATCAGGAACGAGGTGCCCCGGTAGAGGCTCGGGCCTGACGCGGCGACGCCGATGCCCCGGATCAAGCTCGCCGCGGTCTGGGGGTCGAAGACGACCGGGACCTCGGCCGTCCGGCCCTTGCGCGCGCCGAGCCGGCGCACCGCGCGGCGCGCCGCTTCCCGGCCGATGTCCTCGGGAGACTCGAGGTCGGCGAGATGGCGCGCCGACGTGTACCAGTAGTCGCGCTCCATGTGACCGTCGTCGCCCGAGGCGACCGGAGTCACGGACAGGGCGTACGACGAGACCCGGAAGCCGCCGGCGAAGCCGGCGCTCGACGCGTACGCGACCCGTGCCTGGCGGTCGTAGAACTCGGCGCCCTCGGAGTTCCGCACGCGCGGGTCGGCGGCGAGGGCAGCCGCCTCGGCTCGCCGGGCCCACTCGATCTTGTCCTCGACCTCCATCGCGTGGCCCTTCGGGTCCCAGAGATCGAGGTCCGGCACGTCGCGCGCGAGCGCCTCCCGGGCCGGCAGACCGGAGTGATCGTCGCGCCGGGCCACCTCGGCGAGCCGCACGCTCTCGTCGACGAGTCGCGCGAGCGCCGGCGGCGAGAGGTCCGACGTCGTCGCGGAGGCCGAGCCGGATTCGGTGAAGATCCGGAGCGAGCAGCGATTCTCCCGCGCGTGCTTCAGCGATTCGACGGATCCGAGCCGGACCTGCACGGTCTGGAGCTCTTCCTCGACCATGAAGGCGTCCGCCTCGACGGCGCCCCGGGCACGGGCCCGGCGCAGGAGGTCCTCGAGCCGCCCGAGCATCTCCGTGCCGGCTCCGGCGGCGACGACCTGACCCGCCACCTAGACCTCGGTTCCGCCGACGGTGATGCCGTCGATGCGGATCGTGGGCAGCCCCACGCCCACCGGCACGGACTGCCCTTCCTTTCCGCACGTCCCGACGCCCTCGTCGAGGGCGAGGTCGTGGCCGACGCGGGTCACGCGCGTGAGCGCGTCCGGGCCCGAGCCGATGAGCGTCGCCCCCTTCACCGGCGCGGTGACGCGACCGTTCTCGATGAGATAGGCCTCGCTCGCCGAGAAGACGAACTTCCCGCTCGTGATGTCCACTTGACCGCCACCGAACGCGACCGCGTAGAGGCCGCGGGACACCGAGCGCACGATGTCCTCCGGCGGCTCCTCGCCGGCCAGCATGAACGTGTTCGTCATGCGCGGCATCGGCGGGTGCTGGAACGACTCCCGCCGCCCGTTGCCGGTGAGCCCGGTCCCCAGGAGCCGCGCGTTCAGGCGGTCCTGCATGTAGCCGCGCAGGATGCCGTTCTCGATCAGGACCGTCCGGCTCGTCGGCGTGCCCTCATCGTCGACGTTGAGCGACCCGCGCCGGTTGGGCAGCGTTCCGTCGTCGACCACCGTGACGAGGTCGGACGCCACCCGCTCGCCGACCCGTCCGGTGAAGGCGGACACGCCCTTCCGGTTGAAGTCTCCCTCGAGCCCGTGACCGATCGCCTCGTGGAGCAGGATCCCGGGCCAGCCGGGCCCGAGCACCACCGTCATCGTCCCCGCCGGGGCCGCGACCGCGCCGAGCTTCACGAGCGCCTGGCGCGTCGCCTCGCGCGCGAACCTGGCCCAGCGCTCGCCGTCGACGAAGTAGTCGAACGCGACGCGTCCCCCGCCGCCGAAGCTGCCGACCTCGCGCCGCCCGCCGTCCTCGACCACCACCGTCACGTTCAACCGGGTGAGCGGGCGGACGTCGGCGAGCTGCCAGTTGGCCGACGTGGCGATCAGGACGGTCTGCTCGAGCGACATGAGCGTGGCGATGACCTGGCGAACCCGGGGATCCTGCGCCCGCGCGAGACGATCCACCTGGGTGAGCAGGTCGACCTTGGCCGTGAGGTCCGCCTCGACCGGCGCCAGCGCCAGCCGGTAGAGGTCGTGGGCTGCGGGATTCCCGTGGACCGCGACCGGCCCCGCCTCCCCCGGATGCTCGGCGATGGCGCGGGCCTGACGGGCCGCCACCTCGAGATGGCGGATGTCCAGGTCGTCGGTGTACGCATAGCCTGTCCGCACGCCGGCCTGGGCCCGGACCCCGCCGCCCTGGCTGATGGTCCGCGACGCCCGCTTCACGACCCCGTCCTCGAGAGCGAGCTCCTCCGCCACCTGGTACTCGATGAACACGTCGGCGTAGTCCACCCTGCTCGCGGCGGAGCCGACGAGCGCCTCCAGCCGGGGCTGGGTGAGGCCGAACCGGTCGGCGAAGAAGACTTCCGGGCGGGCGGGTGTCGCGGGCGTCGTCATGAGGAGTCTCCCGGATCGGAGGATCAGATCACTGAAGCATCCTCATGCTATCACACGGGCATCGGCCCCACTCGAACCCATGACTGGCCGTGACTTACGGCTCGTCATCGGAGTCATCGCTTGAGATCACGATCGAGCCCGCCGGCTCGCCGGCAACGCAGGCCTGCACGAGCTCGTGGAGCGCGCGGAGACCCCGCACCACCGAGGGGCCCGGCGACAGCAGGTCATCCGACGAGAGCGCGTGCACGCGGCCGGTTCGGACCGCGGTGATCCCGCTCCACCCGGGGCGGCGCCGGATCGCCTCGAGGTCGACGGGCTTCCCGCACCAGGACGCGACGACGATCGCGGGATCCCGCCGGACCACCTCCGCGGGATCTACCACCCGCCCCGGCGCGTCACGCCGGTCGCGCAGCTCCGGGAAGATGTCCGCGCCACCGGCGACCTCGATCAGCTCGGACACCCAGCGGATCCCGGAGATCGGCGGCTCGCCCCACTCCTCGAAGTACACGCGCGGCCGATCAGGCCAGACGCTCGAGAACTCTCGCACCTGCCGGATCTCGTCCTGGATGTCGACGACGACGCCGCGGGCGGCCGCCTCGCATCCGAGCGCACCGCCGATGACGAGGATCGCTTGAAAGATCTCGGCGAGACTCCGCTGGTTCGAGGCGAGCACCGACACGCCCGCCCGCACCAGCTCGCGCACGACGTCGGCCTGGAGGTCCGAGAACGCGAGCACGAGGTCGGGAGCGAGCTCGAGGATCCGGTCGACGCGAAACGTGGTGAACCCGCCGACCTTGGGGAGCCGTCGGGCCTCGGGAGGACGCCGGGCGGTCCCCGGCACGCCGACGACGCGATCCCCCGCCCCGACCGCGAACGCGATCTCGGTCGTCTCGGAGGTCAGGCAGACGACGCGGCGCGGATAGGGCGCAGGCGGCGTGCCGTACACGAGGGCATCGTATCACCGCCTCACGAGGCGATCCGGAAGGAGCGCCGCGGCCGGCACGGACGACCGGCCGTCCACGACGTGATCGCGGATGATCCGCGCCGTCGCGGGCATCTGCAGGATGCCGCTCCGAAAGTGGCCGGTGGCGACGAGGAGACCGGGGAGACCCGGCCAGGGCCCGATGACGGGCAATCCATCGTCGGTCGCCGGCCGGAGGCCCGCCCACGCGCGAAGAAAGCGGAGCCGGCCGACACCGGGCGCCGTCTCGTAGAGTTCCTCCAAGAGCCACGCCAGGCCGTCCATGGTGACGTCGCGATCCGTCGGCCCATCCTCGACCGTGGCGCCGAAGAGGCACTCGCCGGACAGCCGCGGCACGAGGTACACGTCGTCGCGGAAGACGACGTGCCGCACGAGGCCGTCCCGGTTGTCGAAGGCCACGATCTGCCCCTTGACCGGCCGGACCCGGAGCTCGGCCGGCATGCCCTCGATCGCGCCGCTCCAGGCGCCGGCGGTCACGATGACGGCCGCGGCCTCGATGACCCCGACGCCGTCCACGCGCACACCCGTGACACGGTCCCGATCGCGCACGAGAGCGGTCGCCGTCCCGCCGACGAGATAGCGCGCGCCGCGACGCTCCCCCGAACGGACGAGGGCGCGCACCAGCTCGACGTTGTCGACCCAGGAGCCTCGCGGAATGTGAACGGCGCCGAGGGCGGAGTGGCTGATCGCGGGCTCGAGACGGCGCAGGTCGTCGAGCGCGACGAGCGACATCCCGGTCCCGCGCGCGGCCGGATCGGCCACGAGCGCTTCGGCGCGACGCACCTCCGCCTCCGTCATGCACAGGCGGAGATGCCCCGTCCGGCCGAGGCCGACATCGATGCTCGTCTCCTCGCGGAGCGCGTCCGCGAGCGGCTCGTAGAGGTCGCGACTCACCCGACCGAGAACCGCCAGCGGATCGCGGCGCGAGGGATCGGGCACCGACAGGATCCCCGCGGACGCGCCGGAGGCCTCGGCCCCCGGCTCGCCGCGCTCGACCACCGTCACCTGGAGCCCGGCGCGCGCCAGCTCGTAGGCGCAGCCCGCCCCGATCGCGCCGGCGCCGACGACGACGACGTCGGAGCGGGTCAACCTATCAGGGGACGGGCGGCGAGAATCGCCCGCGCGAGGATCAATCGGGCGAGCCGAACGCGTTGCGGTGGAGGCGCCGCGCGATCCGCCCGGCCTTGTAGGCGCCGCGGCCGGCCTCGACCGCGTTGCGCATCGCCTCGGCCATGACTTCCGGCTCGCGGGAGTCGGCGATGGCGGTGCCGACCAGCACGCCGTGGCAGCCGAGCTCCATCGCGAGCGCGGCATCGGACGCCGTGCCGATCCCGCCCGCCACGATCACCGGCACGCTCACCGCGTCCAGGACCAGACGGATCGCGTAGGGATTCCGGATGCCGAGCCCCGAGCCCGGCGGCGCGGGCTGGACAAGAATGCCTGCCGCGCCTGCGTCCGCGAGCCGCTTCGCCGCGACAGGATCGTCGCCCGCCACCGGCAGCGTGACGAAGCCCTCGCGGGTCAGCGTCTGCGCGGCCTCGAGCACCGCGGCGAGATCGGGCATCTCGGTCCGGAAATCCCCGATGACGTCGACGGTCACGATGTCGCCCAGGCCCGCCTCGCGCGCGAGATAGGCCGTGCGCACCGCCTCGTCCGCCGTCCGGCACCCGCTGGTCGTCGCGATCAGGGTGAAGCGGCTCTGGTCGATCGACGTCAGCAGGGAGCCGCCGACGCTCGCGAGGTCCAGCTCCCGGACGGCGATCGTCACCAGCTCGGCGCCGGCCGCCTCGTGACTCCGCCGCATGATCTCCGCGGAGGGGTAGCGCTCCGCGCCCACGATCAGCCGGGAGCGGAACGATCGCGCTCCCAGCACCAGTGACTCGTCCCACATGCTCTCGCCCTCCTCGGACGCGCGAACCGCGCCGGCGGCGGCGCGGTCGTCGCATCTACTATACCGGCGGGCTCCAGCGCGGGCCAGCCGACGACATCCGGGACTACCCCGACAGGCGGCCTCCGCCGTCTCCAGCCGATGCGACAGCGCGAAGCCCATCGCGATCGCGAGGGCCGTGATGCAGCGGAGGCTCAGCGTCGCGAGCGGGTGAGGAGACCCAGCCTCACCGGCGAGGTCCCGCGGCGCCTCGGGGCTCTCGTCCCGGCCCGCCCGCGCGGTCAGTCGGCCCGGAGCCTCGGATCGAGCGCATCGCGAAGACCGTCGCCGAGCAGATTGAATCCCAGGACGGAGAGCATGATGGCGGCCCCCGGAAAGAAGAAGACCCACCAGGCGCCGCTCGTGAAGTACTTGTACGAGTCGGCGAGCATCGCTCCCCATTCGGGGGTCGGAGGCTGCGCGCCAAGGCCCAGGAACCCGAGCGCCGCCGCCTGGAGGATGGCGAAGGCGATCGCCAGCGTGGTCTGCACGATGAGCGGGGGCAGGCTGTTCGGGAAGATGTGGCGCGTCACCACGAGCCAGTCCGACCCGCCGAGCGCCCGGGCGGCGGTGACGAACTCGAGCTCGCGGAGCTCGAGGACCGCGCCTCGCGCGATGCGAGCGTAGATCGGGATGGCCACAATACTGATGGCGAGCAGGGAGTTCCGCAGCCCGGGCCCGATCATGGCCACGATCGCGATGGCGAGCAGCGTCCCCGGAAAGGCGAGCAGGATGTCCATGCAGAACATCAGCACCAGGTCGGTCCGCCGGCCGAAGTACCCGGCGGCCAGCCCGATGATCGACCCGAGCAGGGCGGCCACCGCCACCGAGCTGACCCCGAGCCCGAGCGAGATCCACGCGCCGTGGAGCACCCGCACCAGAACGTCCCGGCCGAGCGAGTCGGTGCCGAGCAGATGCGCCCGCTCCGGCGGCCGGAGGCGGGCCCCGAGGTCGGAGTCGGTCTTCGCCTCGTACGTATGAACCACTGGGGTCACCACCGCCATCAGCGTGAATCCGCACACGATCACCAGGCCGGCGCGGGCCACCGGGCTCGAGACCAGGCGGCGCCAAGCCGCGGCGGCCGGGCTCCGGCTCTTCGTGCGCAAGACGGGGACGGGCTCGACGCCGGCGACCGCCGCGGTCGTGACGGAGCCCATCAGTCGTACTTGATCCGCGGGTCGACCGCCGCGTACAGGAGGTCGGTCACGAGATTGACGACAACGACCACCACCGCGATGAAGAGGCTCGCCCCCTGGACGATGGCGTAGTCGCGGGCCTCGATCGACTCGAAGACCCAGCGGCCGATGCCCGGCCAAGAGAAGATCGTCTCGGTCAGGATCGCCCCGGCGAGCAGGGAGCCAACCTGAAGCCCCACCACCGTGAGGATCGGCAGGAGCGCGTTCCGCATGGCGTGGTGGAGGACCACCGTCGCCTGGCGGAGCCCCTTGGCCTCCGCGGTGCGGATGTAGTCGCGCGAGAGCACCTCGAGCATGCTGGCCCGGGTCATCCGCGCAATCACCGCGAGCGGGATCGTGGCCAGGGCCAGAGACGGCAGCACGATGTGCCGGAGGGCGTCGCCGAGCGCCGCCCAGTCCCGTTTCAGGATCGTGTCGAGGATCACGAAGTTCGTGATCGGCTCGAAGGACGTGCCCGCCTCCAGTCGGAATCCGGTCGGCAGCCACTTCAGCATCACGCCGAAGAACCACGCCAGCATCAACCCCAGCCAGAAGATCGGCATCGACACCCCGACCAGCGCCCACACCCGGGCCAGGCTGTCCATGAACGACCCTCGCCAGACAGCCGAGACGATGCCGATCGGGATGCCTCCGAGCAGCGCCAGGATGATGGCGGCCGTCGCGAGCTCCACCGTGGCGGGGAACCGGTGCAGGATGTCGGGCAGCACCGGGTCGCCGCGAACGATGGACGTGCCGAGGTCGCCGCGCAAGACCTTGCTCATGTAGAGGAAGTACTGCTCGTAGATCGGCCGGTCGAGCCCGAGCTGCTTGCGGACGGCGTCGGCGCGCTCGGGCGTGGCCCGCTCGCCGAGCATGGCGGTGGCCGGGTCGCCGGGGATCAGGTGAATGAAGCCGAAGACGAGAACGGACACCCCCAGGAACACGGGGATGACGGTGAGACTCCGCCGTATGGCGTAATGCCTCACCGTCTCCCCGCCTTTCCGGGGGCTACTCCCTACTGAACCTCGACGGTGACGAAGAACTCCGTACCCGTCGGGTTCGGCACGTATCCCTTCACCTTCTTGGAGAATCCGAGCGGAGGCTCGGCATTGGCCACGAAGATGCGGGCCACATCGTCGTGAATCATCTGCTCGGCCTGGCGATAGAGCTTCGCCCGGTCAGCCTGGTTCGGCAGCGTGGCCGCCCGCTTCAGGACGTCCGAGATGGGCGGGTTGTCGTAGAAGCCCTCCCGCGACACGTTGGTCGGACAGAAGAAGAAGCAGACGAAGTTGTCGGGGTCACCGTTGTCACCGGTCCACCCGATCATGTAGAGGGGCATTTCACCCTTCTTCCGCTTCTCCAGGTAGTTGGCCCACTCGACGGTCTGGAGCTGGGCCTTGATGCCGGCCTTGGCGAGATCCGCGGCCACCGCCTCGGAGATCTCCTTCGGACTCGGGTAGTACGGGCGCGACCGCGGCATGTACCAGAGGACGAGCGGCTCCTTCTTCCCGTCCTGCCAGGTGATCTCGCTGAGACCGTTCGGGAACCCGGCCTGCTTCAGCAGATCCTGGGCCTTGGCCGTCGAGTACTCGTAGTCCTTGATCTCCTTGTTGTAGCCCCAGAGCGCCGGCGGCTGGAGCTGCGTCGCCACCAGGCCGAGGCCACCGTAGAACGCGTCGACGATGGCCTTCTTGTTGATGGCGTGCGCAATCGCCTCCCGCACCCGCTTGTCGGTGAACTCCTTCACGTGGTAGTTGAACGCGACGTAGCCGGTGTTGTTGGCCGGGCGACGGAGCAGGTACAGGTTCGGGTCCCCGGTGACCGACTTCAGGTCGTCGGCGTTGATGCCTTCGATCGCGTGCACCTCACCGGCCTTCAGGGCGGCGAGGCGAGCCGAGTTGTCCTTGATGTTCCGGACCACGACCCGCTTGACCTTGGCCTTCGGCCCAAAGTAGTCGGGGTTCGCGTCGAGCACGACTTCCTGGTTCGGCTTCCACTCGACGAACTTGAAGGGGCCGGTCCCGACCGGGTGCTTCCCGTACTCGACGCCCCACTTCTCGACAGCCTTGGGGCTGGCGATCCCGAATGCGAAGATCGCGATGTTGGCAAGGAACGGCGCCTGGGCCTGCTTCAGCGTCACCTTGACGGTGTACGGATCAGTCGCCTTCACGTCGGACACGATCGACTTCTCATCGAAGTCGTCGAACTGACCCTCCCAGTACGGGAAGGACTGCCCGGCCTTCAGCTGGTTCTCGTGCTGCGGGTGCTTCGTCTTCCACCAGCGCTCGAAGTTCCAGACCACCGCCGCCGAGTCGAAGGGCTCGCCGTCGTGGAACTTCACGCCCTTGCGGAGGTGGAGGGTCCAGACCTTGCCGTCATCCGAGACTTCCCACTTCTCGGCCAGGTCCGCCTCGATCTCGGTGGTCGCGCCCTTGTACTTCACCAGCGTGTTGTAGATCTGGCTCGTAATCTTCTGGGAGATGCCGTCCTCGATGATCGCCGTGTCGAGCGAGACCGGCTCGCCCTGAGCGCCGAAGACGAACGTCTGGGCCAGGGCCGGGCTCGCCGCTGCCAGGAGCAGGACGCCGGCTATCAGAAGCACTGCGCGCGCAAAACGCATGGG
>CAYXBJ010000104.1:0-59259 GCA_964463175.1 uncultured bacterium | reverse complement strand
CGCCCCAGGCCGTCGACGCCGAGCCAGTGCTCGGCCGACGGAGGATCGAGACGGTTGTCGACGTTCACCTCGATGGGGTCGAACGAGGAGAGCAGCGGCGCGGCGATCGAGACCGCGATCCACGCCAGGATCACGAGCGCGCCGATGACCGCCATCGGCTTCCGGATGAGCTGCAGGAAGACGCGGCGGCCCTCGCTCCGAGACGGGGTTGACGCGAGCTGGCCGAGCGCGCCGTCGGCGACCGTCACCGCTCCTGCTGCCGATCCAGCCGCCATCGCTACGAATACCGGATCTGCGGGTCGAGCCAGCCGTAGAAGAGGTCGACCGCGAAGTTCACCACGGTGTACATGAACCCGATCACGAACGTCACGCCCATGATGGCCGGAAAGTCGTTGGCGACCGCCGCCTGGAACGCGTAGCGCCCGAGCCCCGGCCACGCGAAGATCGTCTCGGTCATGACGGCGCCCGAGAGCAGGCCTCCGTAGGCGAGGCCCAGCACCGTCACCGTCGGGATCAGGGCGTTCCGGAGCGCGTGGCGCGCGATGGTGGCGGCCTCCCGCAGGCCCTTGGCACGCGCGGTCCGCACGTAGTCCTGGGACAGGACGTCGAGCATGGACGCCCGCGTCACGCGGGTCACGAGACCCATGACCGAGCTCCCGAGGACGAATCCCGGCAGGATCAGGTGGTTGAACGCGTCGCGGAACGTCGCGAAGTCGCGGGCCAGGAGGCTGTCAATCGTGTAGAAGCCGGTCACGAACGGCGGCGCCGCGATCTGGGGCCCGAGCCGGCTCGGCCCGACCGTCCAGTGGAGCGTCGCGTAGAACAGAACCAGAGACACGGTGGCGAACCAGAAAGTCGGGATCGAGACGCCGATCAGCGACACCAGCCGCGCCGCGTGATCGATGACGGTCTCGCGCCGGACGGCGGCGGCGACCCCGAGCGGCACCCCGATCAGAATGGCCAGCACGACAGCGAACGTAGAGAGCTCCATCGTCGCCGGCAGGAAGGCCTTAAGGTCCTTGGTGATGGCCCGCCGGGTGTTGATCGAGTCGCCGAGCTCCCCGCGAGTCAGATTCTCGAGAAACGTCAGGTACTGCATGTACAGGGGCTTGTCGAGCCCCCACTTCTCCTTGAACGCCTTGACGATCTCGGGCCGCTGTGAGGCCTGCTGTCCGAGGTTCGACACGATCGGGTCGGCGGGCACCGCGTGCGAGATGATGAACGAGATGAGGGTCACCCCTACGATGGCCACCGCCATCAGGGCGACGCGCCGCGCGACGTACTTGCCCATCTGTAGATAAAGGCGCGGGGACCGCAACCAGCTGCGGTCCCCGCGCGCTCTTCCTCTATGTCTATGTCAGGACGCGGTCCGGCGCTACTTCTTGTCCACGCCGTAGATGCGCGCGGCGCCGAGCGGCAGGTACTCGTACCCCTCGATGTTCGGTCGCACCACGACCTCGGCCTTGCCCTGGACCAGGTTCACGTACGGGCCGTTCTCCACCAGGTACGCGAGGAGCTCCTTGTACATCGCCGAGCGCTTCTTCACGTCGACCTCGGCGTCGGCCTTGTGCGCCATATCCTTTGCCGTGGGGTCGTCGTAGTGGAGGCGCGGGGCCCACGTGTGCAGGATCATCTGCCCCGTGAAGTCGCTGGGCCCGATGTAGTCCGGCTGGTTGTAGGAGATCACGGCGATCTCGGTCTTGGCGCGGTACTGGGTCAGCATCACCGAGAACTCCAGCGGGACCAACTGGACCTCGATGCCGATCTTCTTCAGGTCGGACTGGACCTTCTGCGCCACCGACTCGTAGGTGATGCCGGCCGGCGACGGACCGGTGCCGTACTTCAGCGGGAACTTGAAGCCGTTCGGGAAGCCCGCCTTCGCCAGGAGCTGCTTGGCGAGGGCCGGGTCGAACTTCGGATTGATCCGGTCGGCGTCGGCCTGCGTCTCGAGGCCCAGCACGCCGATCGGGTAGACCGCCGGGCCGATGACCGCGCGCCCGTTGGTCAGCTTGATGATGCCGGCACGATCGACGGCGTGGCGGATGGCCTGCCGGACTTCCTTCTTGGCCAGCGCCGGATGGAGCGCCGGGTCGACCGTCATGCCCATGTACATGTTGTCGAGCGACTGGCCGAGCTGCACCCGGACGTTCTTGTTGTTCCGCATCGAAGCGGTGAGATCCGGCGTGATGTTGACCGCCACGTCGACGTCCCCGTTCTCCACCTGGAGCTTCTGGGTGGCCGGTGACGGGACGTCACGCACCTCGATCTTCGCGATCTTGGCGGGGCCCTTCCAGTAGTTGGGGTTCCGCTCCATCGTGATGACGTTGTTCATCTGCCAGCCCTTCAGGACGAAGGGGCCACCGCCTGCCGAGTTCTGGTTGAGCCACTCCTCGGACTTGTCGTCCTTGTCGGCGGTCGCCGAGTCGCTCGCCCCGTGCTCCTTCGCGAGCTTCGAGTCCATGATCGCCGCATTCGGACCCGACAGCACCGAGAACCAGTCGGCGAAGGACTCGTTGAGAACGGTCTTCACGGTCATAGGGTCGATGACCACCACTTCCTTGAGCGGATCCATCATCCAGCCCGGGTTGCCCTTGAGGTTCTTGAGCCGCGTCAGGCTGAACTTCACGTCCTCGGCCGTGAACGGATTCCCGCTGGCGAACTTCACGTTCGGCCGGAGCTTGAACGTGTACTCCTTGCCGTCCGGCGACACCTTCCACTCGGTCGCCAGGATCGGCAGGAAGGTGGTCAGCTCCTTCGGGCTCTTGTGGGCGACGAGCGTGTCGTAGACGTTGAGGTCGACGAACGCCGCGCCGAACTCGAACTCGCGGCCCGGGTCGAGCGTCTTCACGTCCGACTGGTCGAGCGCCATGATCAACGTCTTCCCGCCGGCCGGCTGGGCCTGCACGGAGGGGCTCGTGCCGCCGACCAGCACGGCGAGCGACAACGCGATGAGGGTGAACATGAGGGAGCGTTTCATTGAACCGTCCTTCCTGCGCGATGATTGGTGAGTCCTACCCAGCCCCAGCCGCGGACCGCGAGCGATGGCAGCGCTCCCTGGGACGAGCGCATACCATCGCGAACCGTAATGCAGGGGGGTTCCGCGTGTCAACGTCGGGGGGTTCCCTGACAGCCAAGCACCTGCGCATTGTACGCCGGATTCGGGCCCGGCACCTGCCGGCCCCCCGGTCTCCATCACTCCCGGCCCGGCCCCGACCCTCCCCGCGACCGTCTGCCCACCGGGTGGACGTCCCCGTATAATGGCGCCCAGCATGCCCCCTGGGACGCCGAACCCGCCCCAGCGTCCGGCCTGTCCGGCCCCGGCGCCAGGGCCCCATCTCACGCCCGCGCGAGAGGACACGCCATGAAGCTCACGGGAGATTTCTGCGAAAGCCTGTACAGCACGATGGTCAAGATCCGGCGATTCGACGAGAAGGTCGCCGAGCTGTTCCAGCAGGGCATCGTCAAGGGAACCGCCCACAGCTACGTCGGGCAGGAGGCGGTCGCCGCCGGCGCCTGCGCCAACTTGCGCGAGGACGACTTCATCGTGTCGAACCACCGCGGCCACGGCCACACGATCGCCAAGGGCGCGCGGATGGACCGCATGATGGCCGAGCTGATGGGCCGGCAGGACGGCTACTGCCGCGGCCTCGGCGGGTCGATGCACATCGCCGCGCTCGATCTCAACATCCTCGGGTGCAACGGCATCGTGGCCGCCGGCGTGCCGATCGGCGCCGGCGCGTCGCTCGCCGCGAGGCTCCAGGGCACCGACCAGGTGGCGCTCACGTTCTTCGGGGACGGCGGCGCGAACCAGGGCGTGGTCCACGAGACGATGAACCTCGCCTCGGTGTGGAAGCTCCCCTTCATCTTCCTCTGCGAGAACAACAAGTACGCGCTCTCCACGGACACCAAGCGCACGACCGCCGGCGAGATCGCGAAGCGCGCGGCCGGCTACGACATGCCGCACGCCCGCGTGGACGGAAACGACGTCCTGGCGGTGTACGAGGCCGTGAAGGAGGCCGTCGCCCGGGCCCGCAAGGGCGACGGGCCGACCTTCATCGAAGCGGTGACCTACCGGTGGGGCGGTCACAGCATGCGCGCGAACCTCCCCGACTACCGGACGAAGCAAGAGGAGAAGGAGTGGATCGAGCGCGATCCCGTCGTGCGCTTCGGCCACTCGGTGGTCGACAAGAAGCTGGTCACGCCCATGCGCCTCAAGGAGCTCGAGCAGGCCGTCGAGCTGACCCTGGACGAGGCGGTGCGCTTCGGGACGGGGAGCCCAGAGCCGACGATCGAGATGATGGAGTCCTCGGTCACCGCGCCTCACGCGGCGTGGCAGGAGCCGGCGTCGCCCGGGACCCGGCTGCTCGCGATGAACGAGGCCCTCAACGAGGCGCTCCACCAGGAGATGGCCCGGGACTCGCGGGTCTTCGTGATGGGCGAGGACGTCGGCCTGATCGGCGGCATCTTCCAGGTCACCAAGGGGCTGCGCGACCGCTTCGGCGAGCAGCGCGTCCGCGACACGCCGATCTCCGAGGCGACGTTCGTCGGGGCGGGCGTGGGCGCGGCGGTCGCCGGGATGCGGCCAGTGGTGGAGATCCAGATCTGGGACTTCATCGCCATGACGATGGACCAGGTCGTCAACCAGGCGGCGAAGTTCCGCTACATGCTCGGCGGCACGCCGACGGTGCCGCTGGTCATCCGCGGGCCGCAGGGGGGCGGGATCCGGCTCGCCGCCCAGCACTCGCAGAGCCTGGAGGCGTGGTTCATCCACGTCCCGGGGCTGGTGGTCATCGCTCCCTCGACCCCGTACGACGCCAAGGGGCTCCTCGCCGCGGCGATCCGCGACGACAACCCGGTGATCTTCCTCGAGCACAAGGCCCTCTATCCCCTGAAGGGCGAGGTGCCCGAGGCGGCCTACGCGATCCCCATCGGCAAGGCGGACGTCAAGCGTGCCGGCCGCGACGTCACGGTGGTCGCGACTCAGGCGATGGTGGCCCGCGCGCTCCAGGCCGCGGGAGACCTGGAGAAGGAGGGCGTGAGCGTCGAGGTCATCGATCCCCGGACGCTCGCGCCCCTCGACGAGACGACCATCCTCGAGTCGATCGGCAAGACCCACCGCCTCGTCATCGCCCACGAGGCCGTCAAGCGCGGCGGCTTCGGGGCAGAGGTCGCGGCGATGGTCAGCGAGAAGGCGCTGGACGAGCTGGACGCGCCGATCGCCCGGGTCGCCGCGCGGACGGTGCCGATGCCCTACAACGACAACCTCGAGCGCGCCACGATCCCGTCGAAGGAGGACATCGTCGCCGCGATCAAGTCACTCCTCGGATGATCAAAGCCCGGGGTCAGGCCTTACTTTGGCCGGCCGAGCGGTCGGGAACATCAAAGTTAAGGCCTGACCCCGAAGTTTGGCGTTCGACGTGAAGATCGCCGGCATTCCGTTCGACACGACCGACTGGAGCAGGGTCGAGCCGACGCACCACGCCGGCGAGACGGGCTCGGCCACCTGGCGCACCCGCGAGGTCGGCGGTATCCGGGTGCGGATGGTCGACTACTCGCCGGGCTACCAGGCCGACCACTGGTGCCGGAAGGGCCACGTGCTCCTGGTCCTGGAGGGCGAGCTCGAGACGGAGCTCGAGGACGGACGGCGCTTCGTGCTGCGGCCGGGGATGAGCTACCAGGTCGCCGACGCGCACGAGGCGCACCGTTCGTTCACCCGGACGGGCGCCCGCCTGTTCATCGTGGACTGAGCGGAGCCGGCCGCAGCGCTCCGCGTGGTGACGCCCCCCGGCGCCACGGCCCGTCGCGTCACCGGCGCGGTGCTCGGGTGATCGGCGCTACGGCTCGGTCGGCGCCGTCGCCAGCTCCTTGCGGGTCTTCTCGGTCTTCCAGGCGACCAGCTCACCGCCATCGAAGAGCAGCGAGGTCCCACGCTTGTCGTAGACCCAGATGTCCACGAAACGAGGCCGACCCCCTAGGACGCTCGCGCCCACGCCGGGGTCCCACTGCGCCTCGAGCTCTTGCTCGGTGCCGACGCGAGTCATGCGGTCCGGCTGACCCCACTCCGCGCGGAACTCCCCTTCCTTGATCCCCATCCGCAACAGCCCTTCCTGGAGCGAGTGCTGGCCTTTGCCCACGAACCGGTTGGCAAACGGTACCGAGTCCGCAAACGCGCGAAGCTGGTCCGCCGTCTGGTCGGTCTTCCACGCGAGGAGATCGCCGTCGTCGAAGACGAGCTCGGCGGGTGGCTTCGCGTACACCCAGAGGTCCAGAGGGCCTCGATTGCGGAACAGCTCTCGCGGGGTCGCCTCACCCCAGCGAGCGCGGAGCTGCTCCTCGTTGACCAGAGACACGGTTCGCTGGGGAAATCCCCACTGCCTCACGAAGGCGTTCTGGCTGATCTCCGCTTCGAGCTTGCCGCTGTGGATTGCCCGCTGCTCGCCGACGTAGCATGCCGTGAGCCCCGCCGTCAGAGCGAGCAGGACGGCGAGGCGGACGCCAAAGTGCAGCCCCTGATCCGACCGGCCTCTGTTCATCGCAGACCTCCGTCTGTTCGAGAAGGCTGATGGAGATCGTCGCCGCAGGATCGCTGACCTCCCGACACCGAACCGCGAATGCCTCGCGAAATGCTACTGCGATTTTACGAGTCTGTCGCCGGGTCGTCCCACGTTGGAGTCCGCCTCGAGAGACGGAACAGCGAACGGATTCCGCGGGGGCGAGGGAGCCGTGACGACGGGCCGGGGCTCCCCGGGGCGGCGCTCAGCGCGGGAGCGGCGCCTCCGCCGAGTCCCGGGCGGCCTGGCCGGCCTCGCCGGCCGGCGCGGACACGTCGATGGCAACCCGCAGCGCGCGGAGTCCCTGCACACCCTGGAGGTCCTCCAGCGGAAGGTCCTCGACCTCGCCCGTGACGTAGCCGCGAGCGGCCAGATACTCGAGGTAGCCGCGGTACTCGGCAGCCTCGGCGGGCTGCGAGTACACGATCGCCAGCTGGCGCGGCTGGGTGATTCGCTCGGACGTCGCCCGCACCAGCGCCTTGTCGATCCGCTTCTTGATGACCTCGTAGCGGACGTTGTAGGCGCCGTCGACGTCGAACCGCCGCTCGTCGAAGCGGAAGCGGATGGACAGCGGCGTGTGGTGCGCGAGCACCAGGTGCGTCGTGGTGAGGGGCACGGCGAGCTGCGGCAGGACGGACTCGGTACGGCGCGCGATCCCGCAGGTCACCATCAGCTGCCACAGGCGGAGGTTGCGCAGGTACAGCTCGTCGAACCGTCCATCCTCGACGAGGCTCCGGCCCACGTAGATCGTGTGGTCGACCCCGTCGGTCCGCTGCCGCTCGAAGTAGTGCGGGAACATCGACTGGGCCAGATCTTCCTCAGCGTCCAGGTATGCGGAGATCGTGTCGCTGACCAGCGTCACGCTCTCCTCGTACTCGCGCCGGCGCTGGTACACGGTCCCGACGCCGGGATCGAGCGCGACGCGGTACTCCCCGATACGCTCCCGGACCTCCGGGCCCAGCTCGGCGAGCTGCTCGAAGAGGGGCTCGACGTGCTGGCGGATGAAGGTCAGGACCGCCACCTCGTCGCCCGAGGTGAGCATCTCGTCGACCTGCCGGACGTACCGCTCGACCCGGTAGGCCGTCTCGTCGAGGATCGGCAGAGGCCGGGCCGCGCGGGCGGCCTCGACGACGGCCAGGGCCAGGCGCAGGTGGATCCCCAGGTCCGCCTGGACCGCGAGGTTCCGCTGGACTGACGAGCCCCGGATGTCCGTCGCCGCGTAGAGCGGAAACACATCCCGGAACACGATGGGCTCGAGCTCCGTCGGCTCGCCGCTCTCGTGGTCCTCGATGCTATCCAGCACCGCGCGCCGGAAGCGCCACTCCACCGAGGGGTGGATCGCGGTGCATTTCTCCTTGATGACGGCCTGCACCCGTGCCTCGAGCTCGTCGAGACTCCGCCGCACCGCCATCGAGAACAGGGGCAGCACCTCGCGAAGCTTGAACAGGCTGACCGGGCCGAGATCCCCCGCGTTCGGCGAGCTCAGCTCGAGGGTGCCGATCGCGCGGTCCTGGTAGTGGAGCGGCGCCACCACGATGTTCCGGACCTTCCGGGCCAGGAGCTTGTCCTCGTACGGGGTCCGTCGCGGGTCGTCGATCAGATCGTCCACGACGACCGGTCGGCCGTGGGAGATGGCCCGATCGTGGACGGACCCGGCGAGGTCGCTCATCCGCAGATGCTCGGTGTCCGCGAAGATGCAGCCGTGCTCCATGTCGGAGTTGTAGCTCAGGACGAAGACCCGCTCGTCGTGGAAGGCGGACAGTGCCAGCCGCAGCGCCGGCCTGCGGAGCAGGGTCCGCAGCTTGTCCTCGAGGTCCTGGAAGCGATCCGTCGAGACGATGGACTCTTTGTCGATCAGGTCCCGCTCGATCGCCGAGAGCACTTCCTGGTCCGTCACGTCGGTCGCCCGGAGAACCACGAACCCGGAGAACTCGAACGCATCGGGCGGGATCAGCTCGGACAGACGCTGGGCAGCGCTCTCACCCCGGACCAGCTGCTGCCGAGTGTCGTCGTCGAGGGGCGGGAGCCGCCGGAGCGCGCGGACCTCGATGAAGCGGGTGTCGAACTCGAGACGGAAGTGCCGCTCGAGCCCCGAGTCGGGATCCCGCACGCCCACGATGAGCGGATAGTCCACGTCGAGGGTCATGCCGTAGTGCGCGCGAAGGATCGCATCGTAGGCGCGCAGCAGCCGCCCGTGGGCGGCCGCCTCCGGCTCCATGTTCAGCCAGCCCTGGAGCACGCCGTCCGCGTCGACCAGGAGACGGCGGAAGCTCGGAGTCGCATGCACCATCCGCAGCCCGAACGGCAGCATCGCGGCCGCGAAATCCTGCTCCCAGGACGCCGCCGGGAAGACGCGCGACATGAGCGCCTCGACGAGGTCGGCGTGGCGCTCCAGCACCGCGGGATCGTCGATCGGACTCCGCAGCTCCGGCGCCCCCTCGAGTCCCCGGCACACGGCGCGCGCGACGTCGCCCGAGACACCGGGCTCGGCGGCGGCCTTCTCCCACTCGGCAACCAGGAGCCCGAGGCTCAGCTGCCGCCGGAAGGGAAACGACGCGGCGATGAGGTCCAGCCGGAGTCCGATGGGAGGGCTGGCGGCACGGATTTTGCTCATGACACCCTCAGCCTAGCACGGGGCGCAACGCGGTCCCGGGCCCGCCAAGCCCGCCGTCAGAGGCCGCGCTCGATGAAGATCGGCGCCATGAGGTTGTCGGCCGGGGCGTAATCGTCGGTCAGGACGACCGGATTCGCGCTCCGCAGCCACTCCGCCATGGCGTCCGGCGGCATGATCCCCACGCCGGCCGCTCCCGCCGACCCCCGCCCGGAAACCGTCCGGAGCCGGTCGAGGTCGAGCGGCGTCGAACTCGCGGCCAGGACGTAGGTGCTGGCCCGCGGCGCCATCGTCCTGCCCAGGTCCGACACCACGTACACGTGCGGGAAGACACCCTGGAGCGTCTGCACCACGGACGCCATGAAGCGCCCGCCCCGCATCCGGTCGATGACGAGCAGCAGGTAGAGGCCATCGGGCTTCAGGAGGTTGCGGATGCTCTGCGCGAACTCGCGCGTCGCCAGGTGATACGGCACCTGATAATCGTTGAAGGCATCCCCGAAGACGAGGTCGTACGGGGCGCCGCCCTGCTTCGCCGCCACCACCTCGCGGGCGTCCCGGTTGTAGGTCACCACGCGCGTCGTCGGGCTGAGCCCGAGCATCTCGCTCGCGGTGAGCGTCACCTCGGGGTCGATCTCGGCGACTTCCAGGACGGCGTCCGGGTACACCGCTTCCATGTACCGGGGCATCGTGTAGCCGCCGCCGCCGATGAACAGCGCCCGGAGCTGCGGCGATCGCTGCGCCGCGTAGCCGGTCAGGGCCGCGTAGGTGCGCATGTAGGGATAGTGGAGGATCGTGGGATCCGCAAGGGAGTTGTAGCTGTGGATGAGGTGATCGAGCATGAGCACGCGGTACTCGTTGCCGTCGCTCTCTCGCTCGGCCGTCACCCGGATGCAGTAGTAGCTGGTCTCCCGGTAGCACCAGGTCGCGAGCGCGTTGTCGAAGTGGATCTGCCAGAGGGTCAGCGCGAGCAGGAGCACCAGGGTGGCGTCCACGAGCCGCGGCCAGCCCCGACGCCGGAAGAACTCCCCGGAGACGGCGGCCAGCGCGATCAGGACCATGCCCACCCCGAAGATGACCGCTCGCGTGCCGACCCACGGGATCAGCACGAATCCCGTGAGGAACACGCCCGCGATGCTGCCGAGAGTCGACCAGGCGTAGATGCGGCCGACGATCGAGCCCGCGTGGCTCAGATCCGGGAGCGCGCGCTTCACGACGAGGGGTGACACCATCCCGAGCATCGTGCTCGGCAGGAAGAACAGGAGCCCGGTGATCAGCACCATCCGGACGACGACCGGGAGGCTGCGCGGGGCCAGCGCCAGGAGCTCGATGGTCGCGAACGGCAGGATGCGGAGGCTGGCCAGTCCGCCCGTCGCTAGGACGAGGCCCAGCGTCCGCCGGGAGCCGAGCTGGTCCGCGGCGGCGCCACCCAGGTAGTTCCCGAGCGAGATGCCCGCCAGGATCACCCCGATGATGCTGGTCCACGTGTAGAGCGACACCCCGAAGTACGAGGCGAGCAGCCGGCCGGCCGCGATCTCGAGGACGAGCGTGCCAGCGCTGGCGAGGAAGACGATGCCGTAGTCCGCCCAGGGCCGCCTGGTCATGCGATCCGGACCCTCCGCGGGAGCCCGGCGAGGACGGTCCGCGCCTCTCGCACGATCGCCTCGACCACGTCGGCGGCGCCGGGCAGGTCGTGAACCAGCCCGACCGACTGTCCGGCCAGCATCGGGAAGTACTCGCCGTCCCCGCGCGCCCGCGCCTCGTCCACGACATCCTGGACCGCCCGCGTCTGGAGCAGCGGCGGCAGGACCGGCGCGCGCGAGGCCTGGTATTCGGCGGTGTAGGTGTTCCGCAGCGCCCGGTTCCACAACCCCGAGTACGCGTCGGTCAGCATCGTGTCGTCGCCGTCCCGCTCGAGGAGCGACTTCTTCCAGAACTCCGGCGCCATGGAATCCCGCGTCGCGACGAACCGCGTCCCGAGGAGGACGCCCACCGCCCCGAGGGCGAGCGCGGCGACCAGCCCGCGGCCGTCAGCGAGGCCACCCGCGGCCACCACGGGCACCGTTACCGCGTCGACGATCTGCGGAACCAGGGCCAGCGTCCCCACGCTGGCGGCCTCGGACGTGGGGCGCTTCACCCACGTGGAGCGGTGGCCCCCGGCCTCTCCGCCCTGGGCGACGATCACGTCGACCCCGGATGTGGCGACCGTCCGGGCGTCCGGCACCGTCGCCACCATCGCGACCACCTTGATGCCCTGCGCGTGGCAGCGGGCGACGAGCTCGCGGCCGGGATCCCCGAGCCCGATGCTGAAGACCGCCGGGCGCTCCTCCAGGATCATGTCGAGCTGCGCCGCGATGAGATCGGGCACGGCCGCCGGGCGCCCGTGCCGAGCGGGCAATCCGAGCCGCGCGCGAAACGTGTTCAGCACGGCGTGCACCGCGGCGAGCCGATCCTCCGGGATGGTGGCCGGATCGACGGGCGGACGGAGCTCCGTGTGAAGCCACAGGTTCACGCCGAACGGGCGATCCGTCAGCTCGCGGACCCGGCGAATGCGGCCGCGGAGCTCCTCCGGCGGCACGCCGAGACCGCCGAGAATCCCCAGACCCCCAGCCCGCGACACCTCGCCCACGAGATCGGGTCCCGCGACGGTCGCCATCCCGGACTGGATGATCGGGTACTCGATGCCCAGGAGGTCGCAGAGCTGAGTGCGCAGCACGTCTCGCATGAACGGCTCCCTGTCAGGCCCTCGTCGCCGCGGTCGACACCGTCCCGCGGGGAAGCCCGCCGGCGAGCCCCCCGAGCAGGATCAGCGCGAGCCCCACGGAAAGGATGATCGCGCGGACCCCGAACGAGGCGACGAGGACGAATCCGGTGAGGAAGGCGCCGGCGAGGCTGCCCGCCGTCGACGCCGCGTAGATCCGGCCGACGACCTTGCCCGCGTGGTCGAGGTCGGCGAGGGTGCGCCGGACCGCGACGGGCGGGACCATGCCGAGAAGCAGGCTCGGCGCGAAGAACAGCAGCGTCGTCAGCAGCACGATCCGGAGGACCAGGGGGTAGCTGCGGGGCGTGAGGGGGCCGAGTCCGCTCGCGAGCGGGAGTACCGCCAGACTCGCCAGCCCGCCGGCGGCCAGGAGGAGCCCGAGCGTCCGGCTCGAGCCTTGACGATCCGCCAGCCGGCCCCCGAGGTAGTTCCCCAGCGAGATGCCGGCCAGGACGACGCCGATCGCGCTGGTCCAGGTCTGGATCGACACGCCCACGAACGGCGCGAGGACCCGGCCCGCCACCAGCTCCAGGACGAGCGTGCAGCCGCTCGCCACGAAGACGATCAGGTACGACGCCCAGGGCCGCTCGAGCGCGCTCACCATAGCAGGATCACGTAGCCGGGGCCGCCGGCGAGTCCCGGGCGGCCGACCTCACCACCGGCGCCGCCGACGCCAGTGCGCGGCGGCGGCTCGAGGCTTCCGCGCGCGATGCCGCCCCCGCTCCCCCCGCGGCCCGTTGTCAGGCACACCCCGGGCGTGAGCGGAGAAGGCCGGCAGGGCTCGCCGGCGCCGCCGTCTCCTCCATCCCGTCCGATCCCCAACGTCGTGTCGGCCCGGCCTCCGGTGCCGCCGGTCCCCGCGCCGCTGTCGATCGGCGCGGGGCGGCCGGCCTGCCCGGGCCGCACGGAAAGCAGCACCGTGCCGGTGGAGGCGTCGCGGAGCTGCGTGTCACGCCCGTCGCCACCCCCGCTCGGGTCGGGCTGGCCCCCCTCCCCGACGACGAGGTCATAGGTCGTTCCCGGCACGACCGCGACCACGACACGCTGATATGAGCCGGCCCCGCCGCCTCCACCGCCACCGCCTCCGCGGTTGACGGGCGCGCTCGCTCCGCCGGAGCCACCCGCGCCCCACGCCTCGACCAGGACATGCGTCACGCCGGGCGGCGCGGTCCACACGCTGCTCGTCCGATACTCGCGGAGCCCCCCGATGGCTCCGGTCGCGGCCGACGGCAGCGCCGCCGGCGATTCGGCCATCGCCGCCGAGCCAGGAGGACCGACCGGGCCCGGAGGCCCCGCGATGCCCGGAGCTCCAGCGGGTCCCGGCTCACCGGCGGGTCCGGCCAGTCCCGGTGGCCCGGACGCGCCGAGCGTGATCTCGAGCTGGGGCTCGTGGCTGGTTCCGGTGTTCTCCTTCGAGTCGAACTCCACGCCCACCCCGGCGGCGTTCGCAGTAAGCACGAGCCCGTGATTCTCGAGGGTCCCGTCGAGCCACGCGCGCACGAGCGCGGTCACGTCCACCGTCAGGAAGCTGTACCGATCCCCGGGCGCGATGGGGATGCCGATGATCTCGTCGGGGCCCGGCCCAGGGGCGTTCGCCGCGGTCACCGATTCCTCGCTCCACGCACCGCGCACGGAATGAATGTCGACCATCCCGCCACGCACGACCCGGGAGATCCACAGCCGGAGCGTCGCGCGGACGACATCCGCGCCCCGGCTCCCGCCCGGCAGCGTGCTCAGGTCGAACCGGACGTACGTCTGCCCGGCGCTCGGCCCCGGCCCCTGGACGAGGAGGGTCGGCGCCGATCCGAAGTTCGAGGTCCGCGCGGACAGGGACACGTGCGCGTCGTCGCTCAGGCGTGCCAGCGCTGCCGCGGCCGGACCCGGAAGGCTGCCCACGATCACCGCCGCCGCGAGCGGCGAGGCCATCCACCGAGCCGCACTCCGGACGGTCGATCTCACCCGGCCCCTCCTCGATCGGCGCGTTCCACTCCGACTGGACGCCGCGGGGCGCGGCCATCCATCGGCAAAATATGGTAGGACTCCCCGCCTCGTAACCACGCAGACTTTCGGACCGCGCGAGGCATGACGGGGGGCGGCCAGATGGCGGCGCCGTGACACCGCTGGGGCGCCCCGGCCTTGCTCGACCGGGGCCGCTGCACTACGCTGCCTCCATACCAGTGGCGCGGCGGCGCCGCTGAACGCTCGGGAGGGTCACATGAAGCTCCGGGACAGGGTGGCACTGGTGACCGGCGCCGGATCCGGCATCGGACGGGCCTCGGCCCTCCTGTTCGCGCGGGAGGGAAGCCGCGTCGCGGTGGTCGACCTGCGCGAGGATTCGGCGAAGGAGACCGCCGAGGCGATCGAGCGCGCCGGCGGACAAGCGCTGCCACTCCGCGCGGACGTCAGCCGGAACGCGGACAACGAGGCCGCGGTCGCCGCCACGCTGGCGCGGTGGGGACGTCTCGACGTGTTCTACGCCAACGCGGGCGTGCCGCAGTCCCCGACGCCGATCGAGGAGGTCGACGAGACGACTTTCGACCGGATCATGGCCGTGAACGTGCGGGGCGTCTTCCTCGGCGCCAAGCACGCGGCGCCCGTGATGAAGCGCCAGCGCGCGGGCGTGATCCTGGTGACCGCCTCGACCTCCGCGATCCGCCCCAGGCCGGGGGTGCAGTCGTACTCGGCCTCGAAAGGCGCGGTGGTCGCCCTGACGAAGAGCCTCGCCCTCGAGCTCGCCCCGTTCGGCGTCCGTGCCGTGGCGATCGCCCCGGTGGCGACCGAGACGCCGATGCTCCCGCACTTCTCCGGAAAGGACCGGGTGGACGAGGAATTGCTGAAGAAGTATCTGCCGACCATTCCGCTCGGGCGGCTCAACACCCCGGAGGACGTCGCCCGGACGGCGCTGTTCCTCGTCTCCGACGACGCCCAGATGATCACCGGCGCGTGCGTCGAGGTCGACGGGGGCCGCTGCATCTGATCCTGGCCTCCCTCGGCGCCGGTAGCCGGTTCATCCTTTCCTGGAAGGTTCGTCCTAGTTCACGATGACCGGTCCCCGGGCCGCGATCGCCAGAAGTGGACAACCGGGCCATGGAATCAATATCTTGGATGAGTCACCCTCAGCCGACCCTCTAAACGACAACGAGGCTGGCACCACTCTTGTACAGGCCATGACCTTTCCCCTGATGCGGCCCCTGCGACTGAGCACTCAGCTCGGCCTGGCCGTCGCGGGCCTCCTCCTGGTGGTGGGGTCCCTGGTGACGTGGAACCTCCTCATCACCCGACAGCTGACGGCGGCCCACCGGAGCCTCGTCGACTCGGGGATCCCCGGGGTGCGCCTCGAGGTCGGCCTCCTCGAGCACGTGGCAGCGCTCCGCCGCACCGAGGGGCGCTACGCGATCCTACGAGACCCCGCCTTCCTCGCGGCGTTCCAGGAGCGGGTCCGGAGCGCGACCGCGGACCTCGACCGCCTCGACAGTCTGCTCTCGACGCCCGTCGAGCGGGACCTCCTCCACGAGGCGCGGGTGTGCCTCGACGAGTACCGGCAGATGCTCGACACGGGGGCGCCCCTCGCGGCCGGCGCCGTTCATCCGGCGACGGAGCTCGAGGAGATCCTGGACCGCCTCTATCAGGCGTCGAAGACCGAGGTCGAGCTGCATCAGGCGGCCCTCGAGTCGATGGCGGAGCGCACGCGCGCGCTCGGGCTCGGGGCGCTGGCCGCCGCGATCCTGATCGGGCTCGGGCTCGGCGCCTTCGCGGTCGTGCGTGTGGCCCGGCCGCTTCACCGTCTGCGGACGGCCACGCAGGCGGTCGCCGCGCGAGAATTCTCGGAGCCGCTCGAGGTCACCGGGCCGAGCGAGATCCGTGATCTCACGGGCGCGTTCAACCGGATGGCGGCCCGGCTCGGCGAGATCGACCGCCTGAAGGACGAGTTCTTCACCGGCATCTCGCACGATCTCCGGACTCCCCTCGCCGCGATCCGCTGGTCAGCCGATCTGCTCCATACCGGCGCGCTCGGATCGCTCACCGCCAAGCAGATGCGACTCGCGGAGACCATCCAGTCGAGCAGCCGGCGTCTCCTCACGCTCGTCGGCCAGATCGTGGAGCTCGGCCGGCTCCGCGCGGGCCGCCTCCAGCTCGACCTGCGGCCGACGGACATCCGGCGGGTGATCGACGAGGCCCTCGACGAGGTGCGGCCGCTTGCCGAGCTCGGAGCGCTTCACCTGGAAGTGGACGCGCCCGAGAGCCTGCCGCGGGTCGCCGCCGACGGCGAGCGCGTCCAGCAGATCGTCACGAACCTCCTCGCGAACGCAGTGCGCTTCACGCCCACCGGCGGGCGCGTCGCGGTCAGCGTGAGCACGGAGTCCGGCGAGGTCTTCGTCCGGGTGACCGACACCGGCGTCGGCATTCCCGCGGATCTGGTCGCCAAGATCTTCGATCCCTACGAGCAGGCTCACCGCGGCCGCGGAGGAAGCGGCGTCGGGCTCACCGTGGTGCGCGGCCTCGTCGAGGCGCACGGGGGGCGAGTGTGGGTCGAGTCGGAGGAGGGCAAGGGCAGCGCCTTCACGTTCACCCTGCCCGTCGCGTCGCCGGTCGCCTGGAGCGCGCCAGGATGAGGGTCTGGCGAGTCCTCCCGGGGCTTCTCCTGCTGACCGCCTGCGCCGGCGGGCTCCCGTGGAAGAGCGAGCCACCGTCGCGCGCGGCGGCGCCGCCCGATGACACCGCAGAGCTCGTCAGCCGGGCAGAGGGCCTGGCGCACGCCGGGTCGCACGCCCAGGCGGTCGCCCTCTTCGAGGAAGTGGCGCAGAACCCGAGCTCGGCGTTCGTCGACCGCGCGCTCCTCGGGCTCACGCGGAGCCTCTGCGACCCCGCGTACGACGGCCACGACTATCGCCTGGCCTTCGTGATGGCCGACCGCCTGGTGCGCGAGTACCCCGACTCCCAGCTGGCCGTCGAGGGACGCGCCTGGCGCGATCTCCTTCTCGGCTACCTCGCCCGGGGCCAAGAGCTCGAGCGGCGCACGATGGAGCTCGAAGAGGTCACGACCGAGCAGGCCCAGCAGAAGCAGGAGCTCGAGCGCCTCCGGGGCGTCGATCAGGAGCTCGAGCGCCGGACGCGCGATCTCCAGCGGCGCACGCAGGAGCTCGAGCGGCTCCGGCGCGTGGACCTCGAGCTCGAGCGCCGGACCCAGGAGCTCGAGCGCCTCAAGCGCCTGGACCTCGAGCTCGAGCAGAAGAAGCGCAAGCCCTGACTGATCGGTCGGCTCACGAGACCCTGATCGAAGAGTCCGGCTCCACCGCGCCGATCCCCTGGAGGACCCGATGACCGCGATCCGCCCGCTCTGCCACGACGCGCCCGATCTCCTCGAGTTCGAGGCGGAGGTCGTCGACACACGGCCCGGCATGGTGCTCCTGAGCCGGTCGGCCTTCTATCCGGGCGGCGGCGGGCAGCCCGTCGACCGCGGCGTCCTCCGCTGGGCCGCCGGCGAGGTCCGGGTCGAGCGGCTCCAGGCGGACGGCGAGGCGCTCTGGCACGTGCTCGCCGATCCGGTGGTCGTCGAGGGCGCGGTCCTGGGCATGGTGGACGCCGCGTTCCGGCGCCAGATGTGTCAGCTGCACACCGACCTGCACATCGTCAACGCGCTCGCGTTCCAGGCGTTCGACGGCGCGCTGGTCACCGGCGCCCAGATCGGAGAGGACGCTACCGCCCGTCTCGATCTGGACCTGCCCGGGGCCGACAACGACCGGGTGCGAGCGCTCGAGCCCGCGATCAACGACGCGATCCGCCAGGACCTCACAGTGCGCCAGGCGTACGTGCCGGTCGATCTGGCCGCGAGCGAGCGCGGTCTCCTCAGGAGCCGCTCGGTCACACCACCGACCCAGCCGGACGGGACGGTGCGGGTGATCGAGATCGCCGGGCTCGACCGTCAGGCGTGCGGCGGCACCCACCTGTCGTCGACCGGGCAATCGCCGCCGATCCGCATCCTCAAGGTCGAGAGCAAGGGCCGTCACAACCGGCGGATCCGGATCGGCCTCGCCGGCTGAGCGAGCCGGTCAGGCGCCGAGCCGGCCTCCGCGCGCCCGCGCCCGCGGGCCCGTGAGTAGCCGGCGAACGTCGGGCGCGTAGGCCACCTCGCTGTCGTCCGCGGGCGCGTAACCCAGGACGCGCCGGGCATTCTCGAGCGACCAGAATGCGCGGGTGTTCCCGCTGATGCCGTACGCCACGAGCCAGGGCACTCCGTGCGTGTCCCGCACATCCCGGGTCTCGATCGCGCGCCGGACGAGCTGCCGGAAATCGCGCGTCGACAGCCACGCCCCGAGATCGCGCTTGAAGTTGGCCAGTCCCGACGCGCCGGGCGCTACGTGCTGCTCGACGAGCTTGCCGAGGTAATGCCGTCCCGAAACATCGCGCAGGGCGCCGATGCGGAGCAAGACGACCTCGAGTTTCCGCCCGAGGCTGCCCGACGCGTAGACGAAGCCCAGCAGCTCGTATGCCGCCTTCGACCAGCCGTAGAAATTGTCCGACAGGGGCAGCTCGGTCGGCGAAAGCAACTCGCGCTGATCTCGGTGCACGAGCGCATGCTCGTACCAATCGGTCGCGTGGTTCGAGCTGGCGGCGATCACACGTCGGACTCCGGCATCGAGGGCGCTCCGGTAGACGTTCTGGGCCATACGGATGTTGACGAGCTCAGTGTCGAACGCCTCGAGAACCCTCGGATCGTCGCCCCATACCCCCGTCAGCCCCTGCTCCTGAGGTCGATACGCAAGATGGAGAACCGTGTCCACGCCGCGAAAGAGCTGGGCGTAGGGACCCCGGCCCGGATCCGTAAGGTCGGCCACGATGACACCAGGCACCCGTCGGCCCCGCCGGTCCTTCGTCCGCACGTCGACCAGCCGGAGCGTGTAGCGACGCCGGAGATCCGGCAGCAGCTGCGCCGCCACGTAGCCCGCCGCACCCGTCACGAGCACCGTCCGCTTTCGCGCCATGGATCCCTCCCGTCCGGCATTCTCCCATGGCCCGCGGTGTACAATCGGCCCACGATGACGCGGGCTGTCTATCTCCAGACGTACGGCTGTCAGATGAACGAGCGGGACTCCGAGGAAATCCTCGGCATGCTCACCGCCCAAGGCTACGCCGTCGTCGACCGCGAGGAGGAGGCGGACGTCATCCTTCTGAACACGTGCTCGGTCCGAGCCCACGCCGAGGAGCGCGCGTTCGGGAAGATGGGGCTCATGCAGAAGCTGAAGCGCGAGCGGCCGGAGCTCGTCCTCGGCATCCTCGGGTGCATGGCCAAGGCGCAGCGCGAGGAGGTCTTCCGCCGCCTCCCCCAGGTCGACCTCGTCGCCGGGCCCGCGGAGATCTACGACCTGCCGGACCTTCTGGCCGGGGTCGCCGAGCGGCGGCAGCGAGCGGGACACGGGCCGGGATCGCGGGTGCTGGCGATCGACCGGAAGGTCAGGCCGCTCGACCGCCGGCCCGCGACCGACTACCGCGTGGACCAGGTCGCCGCGTTCGTGACGATCATGGAGGGGTGCGACAAGAAGTGCGCCTACTGCATCGTCCCGACGACGCGGGGCCAGGAGGTCTCCCGTCCGGTCGACGAGATCCTCGACGAGGTCCAGCAGCTCGCGCGCACGGGGTATCGTCAGGTGACGCTGCTCGGCCAGAACGTGAACTCCTATGGGAAGCGCTTCCCCGACGGCTCCGGCTGGGTCGGCCCCGCGAAGCGGCGAGCGCTCCTCCAGCTGGAGGCGCGCCCCGACGCGGCCGTCGCGCCGCCGGAGGCACCCGACGGGCCACGGCTGGCGGACTTCCCCGCCCTCCTCCGCGCGATCGACGGCAAGACCTCGATCGACCGGGTGCGCTTCACCACGAGCCACCCCTTCGACGCCCACGAGGAGCTGTTCCAGGCGATGGCGGAATGCCCTGCGGTCTGCGAGTTCCTCCACCTCCCCGTCCAGTCCGGGTCCGACGGCGTCCTCCGGGCCATGCGCCGCGGCTACACCGTCCAGCGCTACCTCGGCCAGATCGCCCGACTCCGCGAGCTCGTGCCGGGCGTGGCACTCTCGACCGACATCATCGTGGGATTCCCCGGCGAGACCGAGGCCGACTTCGACGCGACCTGCGACCTGATGGAGCGCGTCCGCTACGACAGCGCGTTCGTCTTCAAGTACTCGCCCCGCCCCGGCACCGAGGCGGCGGGGTGGCGGGACGACGTGCCGCAGCCGGTGAAGGAGCGCCGGAACCAGGCGGTCCTCGCGCTCCAGGAGCGGATCTCGCGGGACAAGCTCGAGGCGAAGGTCGGCGCCGAGATCGAGGTGCTGGTGGAAGAGCGGAACCGCCGCGGCCAGCTCACGGGCAAGAGCCGCACCAACACCACGGTCGTCCTCGAGGGTCCTGACGCCCTCATCGGCCAGCTGATCGGGGTCCACGTGCATCGCGTCACCGGCACGACGATGATCGGCGAGCTGGCGGACCGGAGCGCGTCGGCGCGGTGGTCGGCGCGGTGACCGCGTCCCGAGAGCCCTCGATGCTCGCCGTCGTCTCGATGCCCGACTTCGTGGCCCGGATGCGCCAGCTCACCTCGCCCGCAGTCGACGCCGACGCGGTGCAGGCGTTCCTCGGGACCCACCTCATCGAGCCGGCCTCCATCGCGCCGTATCTCCGCTACGCGGCCGGCCGCTACACGCGCCATCTCGTGTTCAAGAGCGCCGCAGTCGAGCTCCTCGTGCTCTGCTGGGCGCGCGGCAGCCACGCGCCGATCCACGGCCACGAGGGCGAGCTGTGCTGGGCCCGTGTAGAGCGCGGTCATCTCCGGTTCACGAGCTACCGGGAGCTGTCCCGGAATCCGCTCCGCCTCGCGCCAGTGGGTCATCCCATCGACGGCAGACCCGGCCACGTCGACGGTCCGGCCGACATCCACGCGGTGGAGACGGTGGGCGAGGAAGCGGTGAGCCTCCACGTCTACGTGAAGCCCTACGACGAGTGCGACATCTACGACCTCGCGCAGGGCGTCGTCCGGCGCGTGCGCCTCAGCTACGACTCCGTGCCCGAGCACGCGGTCGCCCCGTGATCGGCCGGACGCGCCCGCGCGGGGCCGGCAAAGGAGACCCATGATGCGGCTCAAGGGCAAGATCGCGCTCATCACCGCCGCGGCGTCCGGCATCGGGCGGGCGGCCGCCGTGCTCTTCGCCCGCGAGGGCGCCGCGGTCGCCGTGGCGGACATCGACAAGGGGCGGATCAGCGACACCCTGGGCGAGATCAAGGGCGTCGGCGGACGCGGGCACGGCATTCCCTGCGATCTCACCCGCGACGCCGACAGCCGGCGCATCGTGCGCGAGACGGTGGACGCGTTCGGCGGGCTGGACATCCTCTGGAACAACGTCGGGCACCCGGGCCCGGGCCGCGTCGAGGACATCCACCTGGACGACTACGACATGGCGATGACGCTCAACGTGCGCAGCGTGCTCATCACCACGTCGGAGGCCATTCCGGCGATGCGGGCGCGCGGCGGCGGCAGCATCGTGTTCACCAGCTCGATCGCCGGGATCTACGGCTCGCCGTTCAGCCCCGTGTACTCGGCGGCGAAGTTCGGGGTGACCGGCCTCACGAAGTCCCTGGCGCTCCGCCTCGCCGCCGACAAGATCCGGGTCAACTGCGTGTGTCCGGCCCCGATCGACACGCCGATGCTCGACATCTTCATGGGTCGGCCCGACGTGGAGGCAAACAAGCACGAGAACCTCGCCCGCATGAAGCAGGCGGTGCCGCTCGGGCGCGTGGGCACGCCGATGGAGGTCGCCCACGCCGGCTTGTTCCTCGCCTCGGACGAGGCGAGCTACATCACGGGCGTGGCGCTCCCGGTGGACGGGGGATACACGGCCCGCTAGCCGGCCAGGCCGCCGCCGGCACGGAAAGGACCGGGCTCATGGCCGATCGCAAGTACCGTCAGCAGGGCTACCGAAGCCAGGACCCCCCGCCGCAGCCGCGCCGGCCCGAGCGGCCGCCGGCGGACGAGCCCCGGCGCGTCGAGATGCTCGCCCAGCGCACCGTCTCGCGCTGCGCTGCCTGCGGGGAGCTCTTGCCGATCGCGACGGCGTCGCTCGAGCAGTGCCCGAGCTGCCGGGCCGCCATCCACGCCTGCCGCCAGTGCGCTCACTTCGACACGAGCCAGCGCTTCCAGTGTGCCCAGCCGATTCCCGAGCGCATCGAGGACAAAACCGCCCGGAACGACTGCGCCTCGTTCGCGCTCCGGGTCTCGATCGAGCGGAACGCCTCGCCGGACGGCACGCGGCCCGCGGACATCCGCCGGGCCTTCGACAACCTCTTCAAGAAGTAGCCGGACGGGCCCGGCCGCCAACGCGCGGGGCCCGTCAACGAGTCCCGCTAGAACGGCAGGCCCTTCAGTCCCTGCGCGCCCTTGAGCGCGGCGATCTCGCCGTTGTGCTCGGCGACGTGCCAGACGCCGATGTTGCCCAGGACGAACGCAATCGTCTGCTCACCGATGAAGCCGGTATCGACCTTCCGCTCGAGGTCGGCCGGCGTGAGGCCAGCCACGTAGTGGTCAGTGGCGGCGTACACCGCCTTCGCGTACTCCCGGAACGGCGGGAGGTTCAGCCGGACGGTCCGGCCCCACACGGGGTCGAACTGTGGATTCTCCGGCATCGCCACATTCAGCCGCGAGCCCCAGCCCTGCGCGTGAAACAGCGGCGCCTTCTTCTGGAGCATCCCCTGGACGATGCCGTCCTCGCTGAAGATGATGTGGGCGTAGATCGAGCCGATGTTCGTGATGGTGGCGTTCGGCGGGTTCATGTCCAGCGTGTGCTGCGAGCAGTCCCCGATGGTCTGCTCGAGGATGTCGTGAACGCCGCCGAGCTGCTGCCTGAGAAGAGCCTGTGGGGTCATGGACGCTCCTTTTCGATGGTGATCGGAATGCTCCGAGCTGACCTCAGTACACACGAGGCGCGCATCAGTTTCAATCGCCGGCCGATGACGGCGGCGGCGAGACCCCGACAGGGAAAGCCCGACTCCCGGGCTCAGTCTTGGCCGGCGGCGAGGTGGCGGCGAACGTGCGGGACGACCAGGTCCGGGTAATCCCGGGCGAACATGTGGTCGACGCCGGGAATCACGACCAGCTCGGCCAGCGGGAGGATCTGAGCCAGCCGGCGGCCCACCCCGAGCGGGCTGATCCCGTCGGCGTCGCTCCACACGAGCAAGGTCGGCGCGGTCATCGTCGGGAGCCGCGCCGAGAGATCCGGCCGCTCGGTCAGGATCCACGGGGCCGCGCCGGGATACTCCTGCCCGTACTCCGGACGCCAGTCCTGCGGCCCGAACGGCGTGATGTCGATGCCGGCGGACGTCGCGGTCAGCACGACCCGCCGCACGAGCCCGGGCCGCGCGAGCGCGACCAGCATCGCCACGACTCCGCCCATCGACTGTGCGACCAGGTCGACTGGCCCGTCGCCCGCGCGCGCGACGACGAGGCTCGCGAGATCAGCGAGGCTGCCGACGTCGGCGCGAGGCGGGATCCGGCCGAGACCCGGCCAGTCGAAGAACGTCTTCTCCCATTCGGCCGGCAGGCGCTCGGCAAGCGGACCCCAGAAGCGACCGTCCCCCGAGGCGCCGGGCAGGAACAGGACCCGCCGGGAGGACGTCACGCCGCCGCGGGCTCCGGACGATCCCAGGAGCGGACGTCCGCCGACGGCTCAGTATCCGGCGACGTAGGGCAAGGCGCGGGCGGTGCGCTCGATCGCATCCCCCGCGTCCAGCAGCACCCCCACCGCGTCCCACGAGCCGTTGACCAGCTGGTTGCGGGCACCGTCGGGAATCCGGGCCTTCACGGTGCGGCCCATGAAGCGGACCTCCTGGCGCTCTAGGTCCAGCTCGACGACCTGAGCCGGGTGCTTCTCGACCGCGCCGAGCAGCCAGTCGATGTCCGCGGACTCGGCGACCAGGCACGGCATGCCGTTCGCGGTGCAGTTCCCGAAGAAGATCTCGCCGTACGACCCCGCGACGATCCCGGCCACGCCCCAGTCCCGGAGCGCCACCGGCGCGTGCTCGCGCGAGGACCCGCAGCCGAAGTTCTTCCCCGCGATGAGAACCGACGCCCCCTGGAACTGCGGCCGGTTGAACGGATGCTCGGGCACCGCCTTCCGCTCGTCGCCGAACACATGCTCGCCGAGCCCCGCGAACGTGACGTTCTTCAGGTGACGCGCGGGAATGATCCGGTCGGTGTCGATGTCGTTGCCGGGAAGGGGGATCCCCCGCCCGCGGATCTGCCGTCGCTCGCTGGTCGCGCTCACCGGACTGCCCTCCCCTGGGCGCGGAGTGATCGGGATGGATCGGGCCTGGCGACGGGCGCGCTCATCGGAGCATCTCCCGCACGTCGGTGACCGCGCCCGCGATCGCCGCCGCCGTCACCATGGCCGGGCTCATGAGGAGCGTCCGCCCGGTCGGGCTCCCCTGCCGGCCCTTGAAGTTCCGGTTCGACGACGAGGCGCTCACCTCGCGGCCCTGCAGCTTGTCCTCGTTCATGCCGAGGCACATCGAGCAGCCGGCCTTGCGCCACTCGAACCCGGCCTCCTGGAAGATCTCGTGGAGCCCCTCGGCCTCCGCCGCCTTCGCGACCTGCTGGGACCCCGGGACGATCAGCGCGCGGACGCCGCGGGCGACCTTCCGGCCGCGGGCCACCTCGGCCGCCACCCGGAGGTCCGACAGCCGGCCGTTCGTGCAGGACCCGACGAAGGCGACGTCGATCTTGGTGCCGGCGATCGACTGCCCCGCGTGGAATCCCATGAACTGGAGCGCCTCGTGCCACGTCGAACGGTCCTCCTCGGGCGCCTCTCGGGGATCCGGAATCCGCTCGGCGACGCCGACCGACTGGCCGGGATTGATCCCCCAGGTGACCACCGGCTGGATCCGCGAGCCGTCGATCCGAGCGACGTCGTCGAACCGCGCGCCCGCCTCCGTCGCGATGCCCTGCCACCAGGTCACCGCCCGGTCGAACGCCGCGCCCTGCGGCGCGTAGTGCCGCCCGCGCAGGTAGTCGAACGTCGTCTGGTCTGGATTGATGTAGCCGAACCGCGCCCCGCCCTCGATCGACATGTTGCAGACGGTGAGGCGCCCCTCCATCGTGAGGCTCTCGATCGCCGGTCCCGCGAATTCGTAGGCGTAGCCGACTCCGCCCTTGACGCCTAGCTCGTGGATGATCCAGAGGATCACGTCCTTGGCGTAGACGCCGGGGGTGAGGGAGCCCTCGATGCGGACCTGGCGGATCTTCGGCTTCGCCATCGCCAGGCACTGGGTCGCGAGGACGTCGCGCACCTGGGTCGTGCCGATCCCGAACGCGATGGCGCCGACGGCGCCGTGGGTCGAGGTGTGGCTGTCGCCGCACGCGATGGTCATGCCCGGCTGCGTGAGCCCGAGCTCGGGGCCGATCACGTGGACGATCCCCTGGCGGCCGGTCGCCATGTCGAAGAACGGCAGGCCGAACTCCTTCATGTTCCGGTACATGTGGACCGCCATCTCCTCCGCCAGCGGATCGGCGTAGGGACGGGCCTGATCGAGCGTCGGGATGATGTGGTCGAGCGTCCCGAAGGTGCGCTCGGGCATCCGGACCTTGAGCCCGAGCTCCTTCAGCATCTGGAACGCCTGCGGCGTCGTCACCTCGTGGATGAGGTGGAGGCCGATCAGGAGCTGGGTCTGGCCGGAGGGCAGGGTCCGCACGGTGTGCGCGTCCCACACCTTGTCGAGCAGCGTGCGCGCCATCGAGAGCTCCTCCTCCCTTGCGCGGGAGGCGTGTCGGTTGCCAGGGCCGCGGGCGGCGAGGCCCGCCCGCGCCGTGTATCGTGGGCCATCGTCATTGTGTAGTCCAGTGAAAGATTGTGAACCGAATGATAAGATCCGCTTCATGATCGATGCGACCCTCTTCCCCGCCCTGGAGACCTTGCTCGCGGTGACCCGCACCGGGTCGGTGGCGGGAGCGGCGCGCCAGCGCCACATCACCTCGTCGGCGGTGAGCCAGCAGATCCGGCGGCTCGAGGCGCACTTCGGCATCAAGCTCTTCGAGCGGGCGGGCCGGGGCGTGCGGCTCAGCGCGGCCGGCGAGGCGGCGCTGCCTGTCGTGCGCGAGCTCTGGACGGGAGCCGAGGCGGCGTTCGCCCAGCTCGGCGAGCTGGCCGGCCAGCCCGCGACCACGCTCCGCGTCGCGGCCAGCGACTACCTCGGCAAGGCGCTGCTGGCGCCGGTGCTGCGAGACTTGCTCGAGCAGGAGCCGTCGGTGCGCTTCGAGATCGTCACGACCCACTCCCGCGAGGGCGTGCGCCTGGTCGCGCGCGGCGACATCGACCTCGCGGTGGTCACCGGGCAGGACACGCCGCGAGGGCTCGAGGACCGTCACCTGTTCGACCAGCCCTTCGTCTGGGTCGGGCCCCGGCGCCGGCGTGGCCAGCGGGCGCCGCTCAGCGAGCGCCTGCGTCGCGAGCCGATCCTGCGCCTGGCCGCCGAGAGCCGCGGGCGCGCACTCCTCGACCATTATCTTGCCGACGCCCGGATCCGCCCGGTGTCCACCATCGACGTCCCCAGCGTGTCGCTGCTCCTCTCCTACGTCTCGGGAGGGCTCGGCATCGGGCTCGTGCCGGCCCTGGCGCTCAGCGAAGCGCGCCGGGACCGCATCGTCAGCGAGCCCGCGCGCGTGCCAGCGCTCCCCGTCACCCTGGTCTGGCGCCTCGCCGCCCATCGCCAGCCCGCCCTCGCCCGCCTGGTCGCCCTCCTCGCCGCGGCGGGAGCGCGCATCGGGGCCAGGCTGTGACGCCTTAACAATTCGGGGCCGAGGCGGCAGAATGCCAAGCATGCGCGCGACTCCGAGCCCAACCCGATGACGTGGCTCACCGAGGGTGAGCGGGATCCGCGGCCGGCCGGCGACCGCCTCGCCGAGCTCTGGGCGGAGCCGGGGATCCTGGGACTCCCCGGCGCGCACGATCCCCTCGCGGCGCTCCTGGCGCGGCGCGCCGGCTTCCGCGCGCTCTACCTTTCGGGCGCGGCGCTCACCGCGAGCCTCGCGCTGCCGGACCTCGGCATCCTCACCCTCGACGAGCTCGCCTCCGCCACGCGTACCATCGTGCGCGCGTCCGGCCTGCCGGTCCTGGTCGACGGCGACACCGGCTACGGCGAGGTGCTCAACGTCGTCCGGCTGGTGCGCGAACTGGAGGACGCGGGCGCGGCGGCGGTCCAGCTGGAGGACCAGGTGCTGCCCAAGAAGTGCGGCCACCTCTCGGACAAGCGCCTGGCCAGCCCGGAGGAGATGGCGCGCAAGGTCGCGGGAGCCGTCCGGGCGGCCCGCCATCTCCGGATCGTCGCCCGGACCGACGCGGTGGAGCGCGAGGGTCTGGATCGGGCGATCGCGCGCGCCCGGCTCTACCGCGAGGCCGGGGCCCACGCGATCTTCCCCGAAGCCCTCCGCACCGCGGAGGAGCTGCGCGCCTTCGCCGGCGCCGTCCCGGGCCCCCTCGTCGCCAACATGACGGAGTTCGGGCGCACACCGCTCCTCTCCGCCACGGAGCTCGCGGGACTCGGCTACAAGATGGTGATCTGGCCAGTCTCGGCGCTGCGCGTCGCCGCGCGCGCGATGGAGGCGTTCTACGCGGACCTCGCGCGCGCCGGCTCCCAGACGGCATGGCTGGAGCGGATGCAGACGCGGCGCGAGCTCTACGACCTGATCGGCTACCACGACCACGAGGCGCTCGACGACGCGATCGCGCGGAGCGTCCTCCCCGACGAGCGCGACGGCGCGCCGCGAGACTCGTAGTCGGCCGCCCGCGGTAGAATGGCCCGGGCGTGATCCCCGAACGTGTCACCGCGTCTCGCGTGAACAAGCCGACGAGGCGGCTTCTCGCCGCCCTCCTCGCGTTCTCGGTGGTGTCGCCGACCCTGGCGCGCGCTGGCGAGCCCATCAAGCTCATGGTGCCCGCGAGCGAGGGGGGCGGCTGGGACATGACCGGCCGCGCAGTCCTGGCTGCGCTGGAGGCGACGCGTCTCCACAAGGCCGGCATCCAGATCACGAACAAGGGCGGGGCGGGCGGGACGGTCGGTCTCGCCGAGTTCGTGAGCACGATGAAGGGCGACGATCGCGCGATGATGATCGTGGGCGCGACGCTGGTCGGCGCCGCCATCACGAGCAAGCCGGCGATGACCCTCGAGGCGCTGGTGCCTCTCGCCCGCCTCACTACCGAGCACAACGCCATCGCCGTGGCCGCGGGCTCGCCCTTCAAAACGCTCGAGGACTTCACCAGCGCGCTCAAGGCCGATCCGGGCAAGGTGCCGGTCGGCGGCGGCACGGTGGGCGGCGTCGACTACATCACCCTCGCCCTGATCGGCCAGGCCGTCGGCGCGCCGGCGGCGAGGCTGAACTACGTCTCGTATCAGGGGGGGAGCCAGGTCGGCGCCGTCGCCAGCGGCAAGGTCGCCGCGGCGATCTCCGGAGCCGGGGCGTTCAAGCCGTACGTCGACACCGGGCGGCTGCGGCTCCTGGCCGTCACGTCCGACGCGCGGCTCGCCGGGGTGAGCGCGCCCACCCTCAAGGAGTCGGGCGTGAAGGTCGTCATCGGCAACTGGCGCGGGCTCGTCGGACCGCCCGGCATGTCGCCGGCGGGCCGCGCGAGCCTGATCGACCTCCTCGACAAGGTACGCGCCTCGAAGACCTGGCAGGAGACCCTGAAGGCGCAGGGCTGGGACGACGCCTATCTCTCCGGCGATGCGTTCGGCGCGTTCCTCCGGGAGGAGAACGTCCGGATCGCCGCGGTGCTCAAGGAGGCCGGCCTCGTCAAGTAGCCATCGTCCTCCCCGCCCCGGCGGACACCCGTCCATGGTCGCGTACTTCTCCATGGAGTTCGGGCTCCACGAGGAATTCCCGTCCTACTCCGGTGGCCTCGGGGTGCTCGCGGGGGACTTCCTGAAGGGCGCTCACGACCTCGGCCTGCCCGTCGTCGGGGTCGGACTCCGTTGGGCCGAGGGCTACACGATGCAGCGGCTCGACGCCGCGGGCGAGCCCGTGGACGAGTGGCACGAGGACCACCCGGACTTCCTCGACGATACCGGCGTCCGGGTGCGGGTCCGAGTCGCCGGGCGCGGCGTCGAGTGCCGGGTGTGGCGCGTGGGCCGCTACGCGATCGTCCCGCTCTATCTCCTCGAGCCGACCGATTCGCGCGACCAGTGGATCACGCGCCGCCTCTACGACCCCCGGCCCGATTGCCGGATCGCCCAGGAGATGCTGCTCGGCATCGGAGGAGCCCGGGCGCTGCGGCTCCTCCATCCGGAGGTGCAGACCTTCCATTTCAACGAGGGCCACGCGGTGTTCGCGGGGGTGGAGCTGATCGCGGCCCGGATGGAGGGCGGCGCGAGCTTCGAGGACGCGTGGCGCGCGGCGCGCGAGCGCGTCGTCTTCACCACGCACACGCCGGTCCCGGCCGGGAACGAGATCCACTCGCTGGCCGACATCATGCGCCTCGGCGCCGGATGCGAGCTCGTCGCCGGGGAGCTGCGCCAGCTGGGCGGGGATCCCTTCAACATGACGGCGGCCGGCCTCCGCCTCTCCCGCCGCGCGAACGCGGTGTCCGAGCGCCACGGCCAGACGGCTCGGCGGATGTGGGCGGACGTGCGGGACGCGGCGCCGATCATCGCCGTCACCAACGGCGTCCACGTCCCGACGTGGCAGGATCCGCGGATGCCCGCCGCGGTCGAGAGCGACGAGTCACTGGAGGCGCTTCGCCGGGAGCTCAAGGCGGACCTCCTGGCGGCCATCGAGCGGCGCACCGGGGTGCGGCTCGGCGCCGACGTGCTGACCGTCGCGGTCGCGCGGCGGGCCGCGACCTACAAGCGCCCCGATCTCGTCCTGCGCGACATCGAGCGGGTCGGCCGCCTCCTGAAAGGGCGGCAGCTCCAGCTGGTGTTCGCCGGGAAAGCGCACCCCGCCGACCGCGCGGGCAAGGCCATGGTGGCGCGGCTCGTCCGCGCGATCCGCCAGTGGCCGGACGCCGCCGTCTTCCTGGAGAACTACGACATGGGACTCGCGCGCCTCCTCACGCGCGGCGCCGACGTCTGGCTCAACACCCCGCGCCCGCCGCTCGAGGCCTCCGGCACGTCGGGGATGAAGGCGGCGCTCAACGGCGTCCTCCACTGCTCGACGCTCGACGGCTGGTGGCCGGAGGGGTGCGAGCACGGCGTGACGGGCTGGGCGATCGGCGACGGCGCGGAGGACGAGCGACCGGACGAGGCCGACGCGCACGACCACGCCGCGCTCTTCCGGATCCTCGAGACGGAGATGCTGCCGGCCTACGCGGAGCGTCCACGGTGGCTCGCGATGATGCGCGCGTCGATACGCATGGCCGCCGCCCGCTTCTCCGCCGAGCGCATGGTTCGCGACTACTTCGCCCGCCTCTACGGGGGCGCCTGACCGGCGCGGGCGGACGCGGAGTCCGCATCGGTGAAGCCGGATCCGCTCGACCGCGCGCTCCGCCAAGCCCTTCGGTTCGAGGCGGCCGACCTCGCGGCCAACCGGGAGGGCCGGCTCTCGCCCCGCCAGACGGCGCTCCTCGGAGCCGGACGGGCCGGCATGTGGCTGTCCCTCGGCGTCTTCGGGATGGTGATGCTCGGCTCGGTCGGCCTGGTGGCGTTCTTCAACCGGCGCCTGGACACGCCGGGCGGATGGCACAGCGGCGTCGGCGTGGCCGCGGCGGTCGCCGTCGTCGTGATCGCGATCGGCTACGTCACGAGCCGGCGGCACATCTCGGTGGCCGGATCCCGGCAGCTCCTGGTCGCGCGAGGTCCCGTCGAGGTCCTGTCCGAGACGGAGCAGGACTGTCGGGTGCGGATCGGCGGGACCGCGCTGCGGCTGCCGGGCGTGGACACCGTCGAGGCGTTCCAGCCGGGGGCCGAATACCGCGTGTACTATTTGGCCGGTCCCGTGGCGACGATCCTGTCCGGGGAGGCCCTCTCCGCCGGAGGCGTGTCAGCGCCGTCGGACGCGGATCTGGGCGCCGATGCCACCGAGCACGCGGTGGCCAGCGCCCAGATCGGCGTCGTCCGGCGCGGCTACGTGGTCGTCGTGGTGCTCGGCCTGCTGGCGCTCGGCATTCCGGTGGCGGGCGTCCTCGTAGGTGACCTCCCGGCGCGCCTGCGCCCGCTTGCCTGGATCGGCCTCCTCGTGGTCGCGATCGGTTTCGCCTGGCTCGCCGTCTCTTGGCTCACCGCCGTGAAAGGGCGGCGACGAGTCTGAACCGCGATTCTAGCCGCCCCGCACCGCTCGCGCCGAGTGGGCGTTGACCTTGAACTCCCCACCCGGCCCGGGGAAGGGCCCGGCGAGCACGATCGACCATGCTCCATGGGGAATCCCTGCGTACTCGGTCACGGACCAGTACAGGCTCGTGGGCACGCTGGACACGACGAGGACCGCGGACGGCCCGAAGATCGGATCCAGACAGTTGGGGAGAGCGCAGTCCATGATGCTCTGCCACTCGGCTACGGTCGGGATACGCCAGTCGTGGTACGGCCCCGGCCCGCACCTCCCACCACTCTCCATGAGCGCGCAATTCATCGTCGCCAGGAAATCCGTGAACAGGGTGCCATCCGGCAGGAACGTCGCCGACGCTGACCATGTGTAGGTATTGTTCACGTTGGTCGGGTCGAGACAAGAACCGCCCGGCGCGCATTCGACCGATGCCCCCAGTGCGCCGGTCGTCTGCGACCACATGAGGCCGGTCTGGTTGTCGGTGACAGTGCCGTCGCCGTTGTCCTTGAAGTGGTGCTTGGGCGCCGTGATCGCGGGGCTCGCGACGCTCATGACGATGAGGGCTCCGACCGCGATCACGGTCAGCCCGCGCCCCACCGCCCTCCACCCCAGTTCCGTCGAATCACGCATGAGAATCTCCCCCGATGGATCCCGGAGTTCGCAGCAGCCACGCCGGTGGCCCTCTCCATCGGAGCCGAGATCGGAGCCAGGCATGGCATCCGACGCAATCCTCGCGTCACGGAACGGGCGCGCGAGGCCCTCGATGACCAGCAGGGACGTCCGGAGCCTGTCAAGGACAGGGATATCCCTGACGCGGCCGCTCGGGCTCGCTAGCCGCGACGCCCGGTGAACGCGAAGGTGATGCCCGGGACGTGGGGACGGGCGGCGACGTCGACGAACCCGGCGTCCGTCATTGCCTCCCTGATGCTCGCCACCGTGTGGGGGTGCGTCGTCGCCGAGATGGCGAGATTCGTGAAGTACCAGAGCGCGGCGTTGCGCGGGCCCGGCCGGTCTCCGTGGAGGGCGAAGTCGTGGACGATCAGCCCGCCGCCCGGCGGCAGATACGCGCGCGCCCGCGCGAGGAGATCGCGCAGGGTCGCGGGACCGTACGAGCTGATCACGTAGGACAGCAGGACCACATCCGCGCCGGCGGGCCAGGGCCCGGCGACAACGTCTCCCGGCACGCAGCGAATCCGGTCGGTGAGACCGGCCTCGGCGACGATCGTCCGCGCGACCGCAACGACCGCCGGATGGTCGACCACGATGGCCGACAGCCCGTGGCGCCGCGCGATCTCGATGGAGAACGCGCCGGACCCGCCCCCGAGGTCGAGAAGGCGCCGGTACCCCGCGAGGTCCTGGGTCTTGGCCAGGAGATGCGCCGGCCCGGACGAGCCCGCGTGCTGGCCGCGGATGAACTCCTCCACACGCGCGGGGTCGTCGAGAAAGCTCGCGTAGGTCGCGCCCCCCGTTACGCCCCGCACGACGGCGCGGGCCATCGGCACCTGCGCGTACAGCGTGGTGGCGATCTGGCGCAGGTAGTAGTCGCCGACGTACCCCCGCGCGCGACGGACCAGGTAGCGGTCGGCGGCCGCGCTGTTGCGGTAGCGGTCGCCGTCGCGCCCGAGGAGCTCCGTCGCCACGCAGGCCTCCAGCACGGCGAGAAGAACGCGGGGCTCGCATCCGAGCCGTCCGGCCAGATCCTCGAGTGACGCGGGACCGGCGGCCAGCTCCGTGAAGAGGCCGATCTCGAGCGCTGCGAACAGCGCCTGCGACCCCATGAAGCCATAGGCGACCGACGAGACGGCGGTGATGTCATGGTCCGGCCGCGCAACGGGCAAGTCAGCCGGCGGGTCGGTGGGCGAATGCCCCGGGCGCGGTTCCACGGGCCGAGCCTAGGCGGGGCCGCGCGGGGCGTCAATCGCGCGGGTCACCGGGCTCGGCCCCCGCGCGCCATCGCTTGCCAGCACGCTTCCGCGCGCCGGAGCGCGGCCGGGGACAAGGGGCCTCTCTCCACCGCCGCGGCCGCCGTCTCGAGGTGCTCCTGGCTCGAGTAGCCGAGAAGCACCGTCGACACCGCGTCGAAGCCGAGCGGGAAGCGGAGCGCGGCCTCGACGAGGCTTCCCGCGTAGCCCTCGTCGACCAGCACCCGAAGCGCGCGGGCGTGCCCCACGTCGGTGGCGTAGTCGGGGCCCGACGCGATCGGATCGACGGTCGGCACCGCGATCGGGTGCCGCTCGGTCTCGCCCGACAGCGCCCCCGCCGCCAGCACCCGGATCACCACGACCCCCGTGCGGTGGGCGCGTGTGAGATCCAGCAGACGATCGAGATCCTGGCCGGGGAACCCCCGCGGGACCGTCACGCCGGCGCTCGGGTTCAGCAGGTTGAACGGCACCTGCGCCGAGTCCACGGCGCCGGCGTCGAGGATCCGGTGAATGGCCGGCGTATCGCCGATGGCCGTCATCCCGACGAAGCCGACCTTGCCGGCCCGGCGCAAGGCCTCGAAGGCGGGCAGGATCCGGTCGAGAGTCTCGTCGGCGCCGGGCTCACCGCCGGCGCGCGCGACGCGGATCGGGTCGTGGAGCTGCAGGAGATCGACCCGGTCGCGCCGGAGCCGCCGAAGGCTCGTCTCGAGCGAGCGCGTGACGCTCCCCGCCGGATCGGCCAGGCCCGCCTCGCCGAGCCGCACCTTCGTCGCCACCAGACACTGGGGCTTGAGCGTCTCGAGGACCTGGCCGAGGTGCTCCTCCGACACGCCGTCGCCGTAGAGCGGCGCGGTGTCGAAGAAGTTGACTCCGAGCTCGAGGGCCCGCGCCACGGCGCGCTCGCGCTCGACCCGCGTGCCGCGGATCATGAGGCCGCCGACGTTGCCGCAGCCGAAGCCGAGGGCCGACACACGAAGGCTGGTCCGGCCCAGCATGCGGTATTCCATCTGCGCTCTCCTTGATCGTGATCGTGGGCGAGGGACGCCGGGCCGGAGGGCCGGCTATCCCGACGCGATCATCTTCTCGAGCCGCTCGAGCTGATCGCTCGTGCCGAGGGCCAGCAGGCGGTCTCCCGCCCGGAGGGTCAGATCCGGCGGCGGATTCGGGATCGGGGTGGCGTCGCGGAGCACGGCCAGCACGGAGGCGCCGGTCGCCTGGCGGACGGAGAGCGCCTCGAGCGTCCGGCCGATCGCCCCGCTCGACAGCGGCAGCGCGACGTCCTCGATGGCCAGCGCCTCCTGACCACGCTTGAGCGCCGTCTCGAAGAAGTCCACGACGGCCGGGCTCAGGATGAGGTGCGCCAGGCGGTGGCCTCCGATGGCATAGGGACTGATTGCGCGGTCGGCGCCCGCGCGGAGAAGCTTCGGCACGCTGGTCTCGTCGGCGGCGCGGGCGACGATGCGGAGGCCCGGGTTCAGCACCCGCGCCGACAGCACGATGTACATGTTGGTGGCGTCGTTGGCGGTGGTCGCGATCAGCCCGCGCGCCCGGCGCACGCCGGCGCGCTCGAGGACCGCGTCCTCGGTGGCGTCGCCCGGGAGGAGGAGGTAGCCCCGGTCCTCGGCGAGCTGGGCCGCCGCCGGGCTCGGATCGAGCACGACGAATGGCGTGCTGGCCGCGGTCAGCTCCGCGGCGGCCTGGCGCCCGACCCGCCCCAGGCCCGCCACGACGACGTGCCCCTCCAGCTCCGCGATCCGTCGCTCCATCTTTCGCCTCCCCCGGGGATCCGCCAGCCGCGCTGCCACGAGGTGCTCCATCACGACCGTGAACGTGTAGAAGAACGCGCCGATCCCGATCATGGCAATGGCGATCGTGAACAGCCGGCCCGCGCCGTCGAGCGGCTTCACCTCGCCGTACCCGATCGTGGTGATCGTGGTCACCGTCATGAACAGGCCGTCGAGCCACGTGCCGCCGACGTCCCGCCAGAGCCAGTGGTAGCCGACCGTCCCGACGATCACCACGCCGACCACCAGCGAGAGCGGCAGGACGAGACGAGCCTTGAGCGATCCCGCGCCGGCGGCCTCCGCCATTAGTCTCTGGACGCCTCCGGCGCGATTATACTGGCCGAGGCGTCGACCCGGCGGACGGCCCGTCGGCGTCTTCGCCGAGGCGCTCACCCAGGCTCTCCGGAGGTTCGTGATGATCGACGGCTGCACGGGCGGCGACGACGCCCTCTTCGACATCCAGAAGGTGGCGGACGGCGTCCACGTCGGCGTGGCCGCGCGCGCGTACAAGGTCAACTGCAACACCGCCCTCATCGAGACGGACGACGGCGTGCTCGTCGTGGACTCCCACTCCAAGCCCTCCGCGGCGCGAGTCGTGGTCGAGCGGCTCCGCGCGATCACCCAGAAGCCAGTGCGCTACGTCGTCAACACGCACTTCCACTGGGACCACTGGCACGGCAACGAGGCCTACCCGTCCGCCTACGGCCACGTCGAGGTGATCACCAACGACATCACGCGCGAGGCCATGGTCCAGAGGGGTCTCAAGCGCATCCAGGATCACGTCCGCCAGATGCCCGGCGAGATCGAGACGCTGCGAGCCCAGCTGGCCGCGGCGACGAGCGCCGACCAGCGCGCCGAGCTCGGCTCGCATCTCCGCCAGGCGGAGCAGTACTTCGCCGAGGTCCGGGCGCTCCGCCCCGCCCTTCCGACCGTCGCGTTCGAGCGGACCATGCGCATCTTCCAGCGAGACCGCGAGATCCATCTGCTCCACCTCGGGCGCGCCCATACCGAGGGCGACGTCTTCGTGTACCTCCCGAAGGAGAAGGTGGTGGTCACCGGGGATGCCGTGATCGGCTGGACCCCGTTCATGGGCGACGGGTATCCGCAGGACTGGGGGGCCACGCTGCGCCGCCTCGAGCAGCTCGACTTCGACCGCATGATCCTGGGCCACGGGCAGGTCGCCGGCCGCGACTGGCTCCGGACCTTCCGGAGCTACGTCGAGGACATGGTCGAGGCGGTCCGCCAAGAGGTATGGAGGGGCGCGACGCTCGACGAAACGAAGGAACGGGTGCGCGACGCGCTCGCCCCCAAGTACGAGGCGGCGCTCGTCCGAGGGGGCGGCGGGTACCGGCCCTGGCGCACCCTCGTCCTCGCCAACATCGAGCGCGCGTACCAGATGGTCAGCTGAGGCCGCGCGGCGCGGCGATGGAGGGCCGGGCGCGGCGGCGCCGCACGCTGATCTTCTGGATCCCGGCCCTCGTCCTCTGGGGGCTGGCGGCCGGATCCGCCGGGCTGTACCCCTATGCCCTCGCCGCGTTCGGCGCCGGTCTTCCCGCCGACTTCGGCCGCGACTTCGTCGCGGCGTCGGCGCGGCTGGCGCATGGCCGGGTCTACGACTCCGCCCCGGACCTAGCCCGCCAGCAGCACGCGCTGCTCGGGATGCGCGACGGCGGCGTCGCGGGCCCCTTCTACGCCCACACGCCGGCGGCCGCGGTCGTCGTGATGCCGCTCGTCCCGCTCGGCTTCCAGACCGCCGCCCTGGCGTGGTTCGTCCTCTCCCTCGCGCTGGCCGCGGTGCTGGCGATGGTCCTTGCCGACGTGCTGGCGGACAGCCGCGACGGCCGCGCGGCTCTGACCGCGGTCATCTTCCTCCTCGTGCTGCTCTGGCCGCCCGTGCTCTACAACGTCGAGAAGGGCCAGTGGTCCCTCATGCTGGCGACCCTGATGGCCCTCTCCTGGCGCGCCCTCTCGGCGCACCGCCCCGCGTGGGCCGGCGCGTGGATCGGCCTCGCGTCGATGTTCAAGCTCGCGCCGGCGGCGGTGTTCCCGTATTTCGCGCTCCGCCGCCCTCGCGCGGCCGTCGCGCTCGTCGTGACGGTCACCGCGCTGGCCATCGGGTCGGTGGCGGTGATCGGAACCGACCCGTGGCGCGCATTCCTCTACCAGGCGCCGGCGAACATCGCCTTCTGGGAGGACCGCCTCGAGAATGGCGTCTCCGTCACGGGCCTGGTGACGCGGCTCTTCTCCGCGGGCCGGCACGCGGAGCCGCTCGTCGACGTGCCCATGACGGCCCGCCTCCTCTCCGGCCTGATCACCACCGGTCTGATCGGCGCGGCCCTCGTCCTGACCTGGCGCCTGCCTGCCCCGGCCAGCCAGGCTCTGGAGGGCGCGCTGTTCGCGCTCTGGAGCATCCTCGGGGCGCTGCTGAACCCGCTGGCCTGGCTCCATACGTCCATCCTGCTGCTCCTGCCGGCCGCCCTCATCCTGCGCGCCGCGACCGATCCCGCGGTGCCGCTGCGGAGCGGGATCAGGGCGGGATGCCGGGTCGTCGTCGTGCTCGCGATCGCGCTGCTGTCGCTCCCGAAGGAGACCCTCCAGGTCCTGGCCGGAACCGCGCCCGTCTCGCCGGGCCGGGTGCTCACCGTCCTCGCCCTGCCCTGCTACGGGGCGCTCGCGCTCTTCGGCGCGGCCGCCCTGATCGCGCGCGGTGCCGCGCCGGGCCCCGTGGGAGCTCGTCAGGCGTGACAGGACGCCAGGGCGACGGGGCCCGGCCATCCCCGGAGGCGAGCCCGGAGCCGGACGGGCTCCCGCCACCCCGCGCGGCCCCGTGGGCGCTGGCGAACTGGCTCCTCATCGCCGCGTACACCCTGGCCACCCTGCTCCTCTACAACGACTACGGCATCACCTGGGACGAGCGCGGGCACGCCGCCTACGGGGACGCCATCCTCGCCTGGTACCGGAGCGGACTGACCGACCCGCGCGCCCTGCATCAAGGGCTGTACTCATACCTGGGCGGACTCTTCGACGTCGTGGCTCAGGGTCTCGCGCGCGTGTCCCCCGTCGGCGCGTTCGAGACGCGCCACCTGCTCTCCGGGCTGTGCGGCGTCGCGACCGTCATCGGGGTCCAGCGCCTGACCACGCGGCTCTGGAGCGCCCGGGCGGCGCTCTGGGCCAGCCTCGTCCTGATCGCGACGCCGGTCTTCTTCGGTCACGCGTTCAACAATCCCAAGGACGTCCCGTTCGCCCTCGGGGTCGTGTGGGCGCTCGGCGCCATCGTCGCCGCGGTCCCCAGGCTGCCGCGGCTGTCGTTCACGCAGATGCTCCCGCTGGGCCTGATGATCGGCGCCACGCTCGCGATTCGCATCGCGGGGGTGTTCCTCCTGGCTCTGCTCGGGCTGGCCGGCCTGCTCGGGATCGTGGATCGCGCCGGCCGAACCCCACGAGACCAGCGGGCCCGGCGCGGCGCAACAGAGTTGGGCCGGCTCGCCGTGAGCTGGCTGGCGGTCGCGGCCATCGCGTACGTCGTGATGCTGATCGTCTGGCCGGCCGCCCAGGTGCGCCCGCTGCGCCACCCGTTGGAGGCGCTGGGAATCGCCGAGCGCTTCCCGTGGACGTATCCGGTGCTGTTCGAGGGCCGCTTCGTGCCTGCGACCGAGCTGCCCCGCTACTATCTCGCCAAGTGGGCGGCCCTCACGCTCCCCGAGGTCTACTTCCTGGCGCTTGCGGGGGGCGCGTTCCTCGCCGGGTCGGCGCTGGTCCGGGCGGGACGGAGCGCCCTGGCTAATCCGCGAGTGATCGGCCTCGCGCTCGTCGGCGCCGCCGCGTTCGGACCCTACGCGTACGCCGCCGCCCGGGGCGCCGTGGTCTACGACGGCCTCCGGCACGCGCTGTTCACGATCCCGCTGCTCGCCGCTCTCTGCGGATGCGCGTTCGATGCCCTCCTCGCCGACCGGCGCCACCGCCTGCTGTGCCTAATCGTGGGCGTTGGCGGAGCCCTGTCTCTCCTCGTGACCCTCCGCGACATGGTCGAGCTCCACCCCTACGAGACCGTGTTCTTCAACCGCGCGATCGCGGGCGGCCTGCCAGACGCCGCCGGGCGCTACGAGACCGACTACTGGGGAAACAGCTACCGGGAAGGGACGGAGTGGGTGGCGCGACACTACCGGGAGGCGCCGGCGACGACGCGCCTCCGCGTGGGCAGCTGCTCGCCACCGCTCTCGGTGGAGTACTACCTGCCCGCTGACCGGTTCGAGTACGTGGGGAGCTACGCCTTCCGGTCGATCGACGACCGGCCGGACATCTTCATCGCAACCACGAGGTGGGCGTGCGACCAGCGGTTCCAGGGTCGGGTGGTCCATGTCGTGGCCCGTCAGGGTGTTCCGCTCCTCTTCGTCAAGGAGCGGATTCCGCCGCCGGCATCGCCCGGCAGCTGACGCGGCCCCGCCGCGCCGAGCCCGGCGCCGACGGAGCGCGGGCCGCCTACGTCCTTTGGGCGGCGGCCACCGCGAACTGGAAGACGAGATTCGCGGCGAGGATGCTCGACTGCGCCCGGGCATCGGTCATCGGATTGAGCTCGTTCAGCGCGAAGCCCCGCACGGCCGGAGCCAGCTCGACCACGAGGTCGAGGAGCTGCCGACTGGTGAGGCCCCCCGGCTCGTGCCAGCCGACGCCGGGTGCGTGGGCGGGATCGAGCACGTCGAGGTCGACGCTCAGGAACACGTGGTCCGCGCCGGCGACGACCTCGCGGATCCGGGCGAGCGTCCAGTCCGCGCCGTGACGCGCGACCCGCGTCGCCGGCAGCTCGGTGAGCCCGAGCTCGTCGATGACGCGCTTGGAGCTCGGGAAGTTGAAGCTCCGGGTCCCCACCTGCACCGAATGGCGGGCGCTCACGCGCGGGAGCTCGAGCGCGCGCCGCATCCCGCTCGACTGGCTGAATCGCCCCTGCGCGGGCGACTCGTCGAGGAGATCCAGGTGGGCGTCGAAGTGCACGATGCCGACCGTGCCGGTTACCGCGTCGTGGACGCCGGCCACCGCCGGGAACAGGATCGAGTCGTCGCCGCCGATCACCGCGGGCACGCGCCCGGCCCGCGTCTCCTCGGCGGTCTTCGCCCGCACCGCGTCGAGCGTCGCCATCAGATCGTGCGGCACGACTCGCGCGTCGCCGGCGTCGATCAGCTGCTCCGGCCGCCAGGGCACGATCCGGTCCTGGTCGACCCAGTAGATGTGGCCGTCCTGGACGCGCATCCGCATCCACGCGAGGTGCTTGCGCACCTCGTCCGGGGCGTAGCGAGCGCCCGGCCAGCCGAGGGTCGCGGCGCCATCGTAGGGCGCCCCGACGAGCACGACCACCGTCTCCGGCCTCATCGTCGCCTCCCGCCTACCAGGACACGCAGGCGATCGCCGCGAGCGTCACGACGGCGCCCGCGGCCTGCCGTCGCGTCAGCCGCTCGCCGAGGACCACGCACGCGAGCAGGACCGTGGACGCCGGGTACAGCGAGGACAGCACGCTGGCCACGTCCAGTCGGCCCGCCTGGGCGGCGAGGACGAAGAACGCGTTGCCCCCGGTGTCGAGCAGACCCGCCAGGGCGGTCAGGCCGAGCGCGGCGCGCCCCGGAAGCCCGAAGGTCCCCGTGATCCCGCCCAGCGCGGCGAGCACGATCATCGAGGTCGCGCGCGCCGCGGTCAGCGGCCAGAGCACCGTCGACGCGCCGGCCTGCCCGCTCGCCTGATGGATGAACACCAGGAACAGCCCGAAGCTCACGCCGGCCAGGAACGGGAGCAGGAGCTCGCGAAGCCCGGCCCGCCCGAACCCGTCCCCGGCGGCGGTGAGAAGCCAGACGCCCGCGAGGGCCAGGGCAAATCCCAGGAAACGAAGCGGACCGGGCGAGCCGTGGAGCGCCGTCCCGACGAGCACGGGCACGACGGCGCCCACGACGCCCGAGACCGGCGCCGCGATCCCCATGCGGCCGGAGGCGAGAGCGGAGTAGAGCGCGAGGAGACCGAATGCCCCGTTCGCGCCCGCGAGCGTGGCCCATCCGATCTGAGCGGCCGATGGGGCGGTCTCGCGCGTCGCGATCGCCAGCAGGACCAAAAGCGCGATGCCAACCGCCTGCGAGGCGACCACCACGGCCGCGGCCGGCGCCCGGCGACTGGCGAGGCCGCCGCTGAAGTCCCCCGCGCCCCAGCTCGCTGCCGAGGCGAGCCCGAGCGCGACGGATCCGAGTGTCGAGGCGTCCCCGGCCACGGAGGCGCGGCCGCGCCCTAGTAGATCGAGAAGTCCTCGGCCTTCTCCGTGATGAACTCGAGCAGCGCGGGAGTCCCTTCCTCGGTCTTCCGCACCGCCCGCCGGATCGCCGGGATGATCTCCGACGGCTCGGAGACCCGCTCGCCGTAGCCGCCGAACGCCTTGGCCATGTCGGCGTAGTGCCCCGAGATGTCGGTGCTCCGGTACTTCTCGGTCGACACCTTCATGATCTTCAGCTCGATCGCCATCGAGAAATTGTTCAGCAGGATCGACAGAATCGGGATGCGCTCGCGCACCGCGGTCTCGAAGTCCATCCCGGTGAAGCCGATGGCCGCATCGCCCCACAGATTGATGCACAGCTTGTCCGGGTGGGCCAGCTTCGCGCCCATGGCGAGCCCGAGGCCGTACCCGAGCTGCGTCGACTTCCCCCAGCCGATGTAGGAGAGCGGCGTGGTGCACTCCCAGAAGGGCGACAGCTGGTCGCGGGGGCTGCCCGCGTCGTGCGTGATGATCGTCCGCGACGCGTCCACGGTGTGCATCAGGTCCCAGATCACCCGGTACGGCGAGAGCGGCTTCGTCGCCTGCGTGAGGCGCGGCTTCCACTGGCCGAGCCAGGCCGACTTCGTCTCGCGGATGCGCTCGGTCACCGAGCCCGATCGCCCGCGCGCCTTGCCGTGCAACCGGTCCTTGATCTCCACGAGGAGCGCGTCGATCACCAGACCGGCGTCGCCGATCAGCGCATGATCCGCCCGGATGTCCTTGGACAGGTCCGCGGGGTCGAGCGTCGAGTGGACGAACTTCTTCCCCTTCGGCATCCGCACGCCGTAGTTCGTCGTGGCGAAGCTGCAGCCGATCCCGAAGATCACGTCCGCGTCGTCCAGGAACTGACGCACCGCCTTCGGCACCGACCGCCCGCCGGAGCCGAGCGACAGCGGGTGCGTCTCGGGAAACGCGCTCTTTCCCTCGAGGCTCGTCGTGACCGGGCATTCGAGGAGTTCGGCGAGGGCCCGCAGTCCTTCCCAGGCCTTCGCGTAGTGCACGCCCTGCCCAGCGTAGATGACCGGCCGCTCCGCGGCGACCAGCACCCGCGCGACCTCGCTGACCGCCACCGGGTCGGGGCCCACCCGCGTCCGAAGCGCCGGCACGTAGTCGAGCGGCTCCGGCACCTCCTCGGTCATGAGGTCGATCGGGATCTCCACCAGCGCGGGCCGCGGCCGGCCGTTCCGCACCTGCGTGAACGCCCGCCGGAACGCGTCGGGGATCGCGTCGGCCATGATCACCTGCTCGCACGACTTCGTGACGTGCTGGTAATTGACGAAGGCGTTGAAGTTGGGCGGGACGTTGGTCAGGCGCCGGGGGAAACCGCCCGGGATCACCACGATCGGCACCGAGTCCGCATACGCCTGGGCGACACCGCCGAAGGAGTTCTCGCAGCCCGGCCCGTGCTGCATCGCGAACACGCCGATCCGGTCGCCGGAGGTCACCCGGCTGACGGCGTCCGCCATGTGGATCCCGGTGCGCTCCTGGCGGACGATGATCGTCCGGATGTCGGCCTGCGCGGAGGCTTCGATGACCGTGTTCACGGGGTACCCGATCAGGAACTGGACCCCTTCGCGCTTGAGGATCTCGGCGACGGCGGCGGCGCCCTTCATGGATGGCCTCCTCGGGACGTGGATGACTTGGGTACGCGCGGATGATAGCACGCGGGCCGTAGCGCCGCCGGGCTGGCCCACGACCGCGCCGGATTCCTCCTGACCGCCGCTGGTCCGACCGGTTGTCGGGCACTGAACAATTCCAACAGACCGCTCGGGCCCCCCTCAAAAAGGTGACCCCCCGGTCCCCTCGTCGTCTCCGGAACCCAGGGACAAGAGGCCTTCACCTCAGGGCGAGGGCGCGCCCGCTTCGTGAATGTCACGCGGCACTCGCAGTTCAGCGGCCGGGGTCGTCCGCTTCCGACTTCCAGTCCGGCACCAGCCCGCTACGGGCTCGTTTCCGCGGCGGCGGGCTTCTTGACGCACAGAAAGCCCGCGAAATTGAGCCACTGGAAGAACGTCTCCACCATCTCGAAGCCATTGCGGCGAAACAGCTCGAGATTTTCTTCGAGTCGGTATGGAATCAACACGTTCTCCAGCGCCTCACGCTTGCGCAGGATCTCGATATCCGAGTAGCCTCGATTTCGCTTGAACTCGTAGTAGAGCTCCACGAACAGCCGATTCATGTGGCCGTTGTTCGTCAGAATCTTCTCGGTGACGATCAGCGCGCCCCCATCGGCGAGCTTTCGATAGATCCACCGAATCAGATCGTCTCTGCGCAGCGGGCGGACGAATTGAAGTGTCCAGCACATCGTGACGATGCTGGCATCATCGACGGCAATCGCCGACATGTCCCCGTTGAGATCCCCATGCCGCACATCGATCTGTTTTTCGTGCTGATTCTGTCTGATCTTCCGTCTGGCTTGCTCCAGCATCGGGAAGGAGTTGTCATACCCGACGAGACGCGCCGAGGCTGGCAGCTCGCCGCTCAATCCGAGCAGCGTCGTGGCGGTCGAGCATCCCAGGTCGTAGACCGCGGTGCCGGGAATCCAGAATTCCTTGGCGAGTCTCTGCAGCATGCTCTGTTGTTCCAGATAGAAGGGCACGCTTCGCACGACCATGTCATCGAACACCTCGGCCACTTCCGAGTTGAACTCGAAGCCGCACGCCGATTCCCACGGGCTCCGAAACACCTCGTCCTTCCTGGCGTTCATCGGTCGGGCGGCCTCAAGCGGATTGCCGCTGGAACAGGAACCCACGAGCTTCCATCTTTTCCGGGCCACCTCTCACCGTCCAAGGGCCCCCGTGCACGAACTCCCTCCGCAGTATCATGTCCGACTCTTCCATGCATCGAACCAGCTCCTGGCGGTTGAGACACCAGCTCAGGAATTCCGTATAGCCCGCGCGGTGTGGCCGATGGAGGGCGACGAACGAGGGGGCGGACAGCACCGTCTGGAGTCTTGCGACATAAAGGAAGTCACCCGTGGCCGACGCCAGTCGACGAGCTGTCTCATGCCAGTTCTCGAAGTAGTGCAACGAGCTGCTGCTGACCACGAGGTCGAACGTCTTGCCTCGCAGGTCTCCTTCGTCGTGGTGAAATGTCGCTTCAGGCAGGAGTCCCCGACCAAGATTGCAGAGACCCGGAAGGTCGAAGCAGTGATAATCGACGGCAACTTCCGGCAGCAGGGTCTTGGAGTACAGATAGTAGTGACCCGCGCCACCCCCCCAGTCCAAGATCGCGAGACGATCCTTCCTTCGGGCGGCCCGCGCCAGCACATATCCGTACGACATCATGACGTTGTGATCGCTTCGATCTTCCCGACCCACGCTCCAGGGAAAATGCGCCACTCCGAGGGGGCCGGTCCCCTGGAGATTCCGGACCAGCGTGGGCCAGTGCTTGGCTTGAGCATCGACGATCGCATCGCTTTCCCACCCATCCAAGAGTGGGCTCTTGGTGCGCCAGCCTCCCGGAACGTAGTCCATTTCCGCAGCGAGGTAGCTCAGGACCGGACGGACGCGCTCCCTGAGCGCATAGAGTCCTCGCCTTGCGAGTCGCAACGCGAGGTGGGGGGGCGCGGTGTGCGTCATCGGGGACTCAGCGGAAGTCTGCGACGACCTCGTGGCCGGCGTCAGGCGGGAGTCGGTCCCGCCGCTGACGCGGTCGTGCTCCCGGTGGGCCGGGACGACGCGCTGGAGCGCCTCCGGGACGATCGAAGTGGCCCGGAGGGGTCGCGGGGTGGTCGGCGATCTCCCCTCGGAGAACCACCCCGATCACCGGCAGCGCACGGTCCCGGATCGGATCCACCGGCCAGTGCAGGTTTCAGGGCGTCATCAGCCCGCGGGACCAGAGGGTACGAAGGCCGTTCCCTTCCCGATCGACCCGTGCTTGGTCAGCCGGGGCGAGCTGTACGGCTTCCGGGGCAGCCGGAAGTCCGGCTCACGGGCCTCTTCCCGCACCTCCTTCTCCGGGACCTGCCTGTCCATGACGTCCTCCCTCCGTTCCGAGGATTGCTCCACGCATTCTCGCATGAGGAATCGTCGAGTACCCCACGGCCTCACCATGGAGCCGGCGGTCGCCGTACGCTTGCCGCGTCGTCCTCGGACGACCGGTGTGACCCGTCCTTGCGCATCGACCGCCTCGTCCGTTGCCGTGACCTTCCTGCATGTTATCGCCACCCATCCAGTGGAATCGATTCAGCGCGAGGCCGCCACGCCAGTGGAATCCTGAAGGTCACGGCCCCGTCCGTGTCGCCATCCCTGACGGTTGCGGCCCCCGCGGCGCCGCGAGGAGGCGAAGACTCGTCCGACGTGACCATGCTACACTGCCGTCCCGCGGTCAGCGGGGACGGCCGAGCGCCGGAGCGCCACCTGCGTCAGAGAGGACGACGATGAATCAGCCGATCCGGATCACGCGCGTGACCGAGAAGAAGCCGAAGCCGCGAGACAGTGAGCTCGGGTTCGGCAATGTCTTCACCGACCACATGTTCGTCGCCGACTTCCAGGACGAGAAGGGCTGGTACGACCCGCGGATCGAGCCGTACGGCCCGCTCTCCCTCGATCCGGCCGCCGCGGTCTTGCATTACGCCCAGGCGATCTTCGACGGGCTGAAGGCCTTCCGCGGGAAGGACGGCCGGGTGCGGCTCTTCCGGCCCCAGAAGCACGTCGAGCGCATGAACAACTCGGCCCGCCGGCTCTGCATCCCCGAGGTCGACCCGGAGCTCGGCCTCCGGTCGCTGGTCGACCTGGTGCGCGTCGACCAGGATTGGGTGCCCTCGAGCGTCGGCACCGCGCTCTACATCCGGCCCACGGTCATCGCGAGCGAGGCCTTCCTCGGCGTCCGGCCGGCGAAGCAATACCTCTACTTCGTCATCCTGTCGCCGGTCGGTGCCTACTACAAGGAAGGCATGAATCCGGTCAAGATCCGCGTCGAGGACAAGTACGTGCGCGCGATCGAGGGCGGGCTCGGGGGCGCCAAGACCGGTGCGAACTATGCGGCGAGCCTCCGCGCCGCGGAGGAGGCTCACGCCGCCGGCTTCACGCAGGTGCTGTGGCTCGACGGCGCCCAGCGGAAGTACGTGGACGAGGTGGGCACCATGAACATCATGATGCGGATCGGCGACGAGGTCGTGACGCCGCCGCTCACCACCGGCACGCTCCTCCCCGGCGTGACGCGCGACTCGGTCCTCACGCTCCTCCGCGAGTGGGGCGTCCCCGTCTCCGAGCGCCCGATCGCCATCGACGAGGTCATCCAGGCCGCGCACCGGGGCACGCTCCGCGAGGTGTGGGGCACGGGTACGGCCGCGGTCATCTCTCCGGTGGGAGAGCTCGCCTACAAGGGTGAGCGGCTCGTCATCGGCGGCGGGCGGATCGGCGAGCTGACCCAGAAGCTGTACGACGGCATGCTGGACATCCAGTACGCGCGGGTGCCGGACACGCGCGGCTGGACCGTCGCGGTCTGATCGCCCCCATGCCCTACGAGGGACCGCGCTCCTACCGTCCGTTGATCATGGGGCGGCGGGGGGCCGTCGCCTCCAACCATCCCCTCGCCACCCAGGCGGGTCTCCTCGCGCTCCAGGCCGGCGGCAACGCGGTCGACGCCGCGGTCGCGGTGGCCACGACGCTCTCGGTCGTCGAGCCGTACATGTCCGGCCTCGGCGGCGACGGCTTCTATCACGTGTACGTGAAGCGGACGCGCGAGGCGGTCGTGTTCAACGGCACCGGCCCCGCCCCGGGCGCGGCGACCCCCGAGCGCTACGCCTCCGGCATTCCCGCGGCCGGGCCCCTCGCGGTCTCGGTGCCGGGCTCGGTGGGCGCGTGGGGCGCGATGCATGCGCGCTTCGGCCGGCGGCCCTGGGCTGCGCTCCTCGAGGCGGCGATCCACTACGCGCGCGACGGGTACGGCGCGACGCGCGCCTGCCGGCACTTCGCCGACGAGCATTCCGCCGCCCTCCGCGCGGACCGGCGCAGCGGCGCGGTGTTCCTCCGTGACGGGCAGCCGCCCATGGTCGGCGCCTCGATCGTCCAGGCGGACCTCGCCCGGAGCCTCCAGCGCCTCGCCTCGGCGGGTGCGGACGATTTCTACCGCGGCGATCTCGCCCGGCAGCTCGCCGCGGGATGCCAGGCGGCCGGAGCGCTCGTGACCGCCGGGGACCTCGCCGCGTTCCGGTCCGAGACCCAGGCCCCGATCGAGCTCGACTACCGGGGGTACACGGTGCGCGAGGCGCCGCCGAACTCGATGGGCTGGGTGCTGCTCCAGGAGCTCGGCATCGTGGAGCACTTCGATCTCGCCGCGATGGGCGCGTGCACCGCGGACCTGGTCCACACCCTGGTCGAGGCGAAGAAGCTCGCCTTCGCCGATCGCGAGCAGTGGAGCAGCGACCCGCGGTTCCTCGCCGTGCCGATCGACGAGCTCCTCTCCCCCGGGCATCTCGCGCGGCGCGCGGCGGAGATCGATGCGAAGCGGGCGGGACGCCCCGAGATGGCGACCGCCACCGCGCCCGGCGACACCACCTACTTCTGCGTGATCGACGGCGACGGGAACGCGGTATCGGGTATCCAGAGCCTCAACAGCGCGTTCGGCTCCGGCGTCACCGCGGGAGACACGGGCATTCTCCTCAACAACCGGATGACGCCCTGGCACCTCGAGCCGGGCCATCCGAACCGTCTGGCGCCCGGCAAGCGGGTCCGCCACACGATGAATCCGCCGATGGTCTTCAAGGACGGTGAGCTGTGGGCGGTGTTCGGCACGCCGGGCGGCGACAACCAGGTGCAGATCAACCTGCAGATCCTGACCGCCATGATCGATCTCGGCTACGACCCCCAGCAGGCGGCCGAGATGCCGCGCTGGTCCAGCACGCTTCCCGGTCAGGAGGCGAACTGGCCCCACGACTGCCCCGACGCGCTGAACCTCGAGGGGCGATTCTCCGCCGACGTGCGCGCCGACCTCGCCAGCCGCGGCCATCCGGTGGTCGAACTTGGCGACCTCGACGGTCCGTGCTCCGTGGAGATCATCCGCCGCGACGCGGTCACGGGGATGCTCATCGCCGGCTCGGACCCTCGGCGCGACGGCTGGGCGCTCGCCTACTGATCTCCGGGTGGCGCCCGCTCGCGCCCCCGCGAGCTCTCGCGCGACGACACGAGGCCGACCGCGTCCCTCGCTCCATCCGAGTCGTCGGGCCCGACGCACTTGACGTCGGCCGTCTCGGGGTGGCTACCCGGTCCCCCGCGCTCAGGGGCCGAGCCGGTCGATCCTGAGGTACTCCACGTAGGCCAGGCGAACCGGATCCCGCGCCGACACGTCGGCGAACTCGAGACGCAGCGGTAGCCGCCCGCCCGGCCACGTCACGTCGAACGCGTAGTCGGCGCTGCGCCACGCGGGAGGCATCGCCGCGGCCAGCGTCGCGTCGTGAACGACCGCGTCGGAGGCTCGCACCGTCATTCGCGGTCCGTCCCCGGGGCCCGTCGCCCCGGCGCGCACGGTCACGTGATAGCGCCCGGCCGGGAGCCAGGGCGCGACGGCGACCACGGCCGGGCGCTGGACGGCCCAGACCCCGCGCGACCGCAGCGTCGGCTCCGCATCCTGTCCGCTGACGGTCGTGATCAGGCCCTGGAAGACCACGCCCCCGCGGCCCTGCCACGCGCTCGCGGGAAAGGTTCCCCAGGGACGCCACCAGACGGCGCCCACCCCGGTCCCCAGGAGGACGACGAGAATCACGACGCCGAGCGCGACGGCGCGCCGGGGCGGGGCCTGGCCGGGCCGGGCCGCCAGCCACCATCCGATCGTCGCCAGGGCCACGATCACCGCCACGGTCACGATGGACCACGATGCGCGGGGCGGGAGAAACGACGGGAGAAGCCGCCCCACGTCGAGGCCGGTCCACTCCCAGACGTGGACCAGGAAGGAGCCACGCCCCACTCCGTTCTGATACCGCCACGCCGGCCAGAGCGACAGGGTGACCGAGTAGGCGAAGGTCGCCGCGAGGAGGCTCGTCACGAGTGCCCAGGGAAGCCGCCCGCGCACCCGCGCGTACGCCAGCGCGGCAGGCACCGCGAGCAACGGCAGCGACGCGGCCAGGTACCGGGCCGGAGGCGCGGTACCGGCATAGGACGCCCCGACACCCAGGCCGAACAGGATCCACGTCGCGGCGAACGGGCCGAACGTCACCAGCAGCAGATGGTAGCGGCGCTCACGGAACGCCACGACGGCGCCCATCAGGCCGAGCGCGAACGCCGGGGCGCTGACGATGAGGCCATATTCCTGATCCAGGAGGTAGCCGAGCAGCGTTTCCGGCGCCCACTCCTTGATCCCGAGCGGCCCGCCTCGTCTCAGGTACGCGACCATCGAGCCCGCCATGACATGCGCGTCGTAGTAGAGCGCGGCCGCCAGGATCAGCGGGATCGCCAGGCCCATGCCGATCCAGTGGCGCCGGCTCGTGGGAGGCACGAGGCCGACGAACACCGGCATGGCCATCGCCAGGAACCGGTTCTTCAGCGCGACCGCGGCGGCGAGACACGCGGCCACCCACACGCGGCCGGACCACGACCATCGGACGCCCAGCACTCCCGTCGCCGCGGACACGAGGAAGAAGGCGGCCGGCATCTCGAGGAACGTCGACGTCGAGAGACTGAGGACGGGCGCCGAGAAGGCGATCCCAAGCCACGCGAGATACGCGGCCCGCAACCCGACTCCCGCGACGAGCGCCAGGCGGAACGCGAGCGCGAGCGCCGCCGCGCTCACGATCGCCACGGTGATCAGCGCCCCCGTCCGTCCGCCCAGCCAGTAGCCGGGAACCAGGAGGAAGGGCTGGAGTCCGCTGTACAGACGAAGCGAATTCTGGAGCTCCCCCAGAAAGGCGGTTTGCTGATCCGAGGACAGACGACCCCAGTAGAAGGGCAGATAGTCGCGCCGCTCCAGGTTGTTGGCGAGATCCGTGTCGCCGTCGTGGATGAGGCTGTGCGCGGTCAAGAGGTAGTAGGGCTCGTCTCCGATCGCGGACATGGTGGTCGCGACCGAGCCAATCAGCAGGACGTAAGGCAGGAGGGCGCCGAGGCCGACGGCGGCGACGGCGCCCGGGCCGAGCGTCGCCCGCCCATTCAGCCATCGCCAGAGCCCGTGCAGGAACACAGCGGCCTTGCACGCCACGAATGCTCCGTATCCCGCGGCCAGGGTGGGCCGCCACGGGCCGCCCGCCCCGGCGATGCGCAGGGCGAGGACGAGCGGCACGATCAGCACGATCAGGGCCTGATCGGCCAGGAAGTGGCGCCGGAGGCTCGCCGTGCCGGCTCCCCGCGCGAGCGCCCAGTAGCCCAGCGCGAAGGCAAGCTGCGCCAGCGGCAGCCAGACGACGAGAAGGTGACGCCAGAGGAAGGGGTCCGGCCCGTGCCCGGTGAGGCCCGGCGTGAACACGCCCGGCGGGAGCCCGAGGCGACCCCAGAGCATCCACAGCCCCACCGCAAGCCCGGTGGCCAGGAGAGCGGCGACGCCCACATCGCGCGCGGACAGGGTCCTCATGTGCGGCCCCCGCGATCGTAGAACCTTGGGCCAGGCAGGACAACCACAGGACCGGAAGTCGCCATCGGACCGCGCCCGTGGCGTCCCGGTTCACCGTGGGGTATGGTCAACCGCATCGACGGGCGACCCCGGGGCGAGCGCGCCCGCCCCATGTTACTGCCCGACGGCACGACGAGCGCGCGCCCGAGGAGGCTCGCTCATGTACCGCGCCGTTTGGAATCCTCGGCTGTCACGGCGCTCGGTCCCTTTCCGCTCTATCCTCCGGAGAACCCAGCCGTGAAGCTCGTCATACAGATACCCTGCCGCAACGAGGAGGCGACGCTGCCCGCCACGTTAGGGGATCTGCCGAGGCAACTGCCGGGCTTCGCCGCGGTCGAGTGGCTGGTCATCGACGATGGCAGCTCCGATCGCACCGGAGAGGTCGCGCACGCCCACGGCGTGCATCGGGTGGTGCGGTTCCCCGAATGGCGCGGGCTCGCGCGCGCGTTCGAGGCAGGACTGCGTGAGGCCCTCGCGATGGGCGCGGACGTGATCGTGAACACCGACGCCGACAACCAGTACAAGGGCGCGGACATTGGCCCCCTCGTCCAGCCCATCCTCGACGGCCGCGCCGACATGGTTGTGGGCACTCGGGCGATCGCCGATATCCAGCACTTCTCCCCGATCAAGAAGCTGCTACAGCGTCTTGGCAGCGGCGCGGTACGCCGCTTGTCGCACACGGACGTGCCCGATGCCACCAGCGGGTTCCGCGCTTTCAGCCGGGACGCTGCCCTGCGACTCACCGTCCTCACCGGCTTCAGCTACACGCTCGAGACGATCATCCAGGCTGGCGAGAAGGACATCGCCATCGCCCACGTCCCTGTCCACACGAACGTGAAGCTACGCGAGTCTCGCTTGTTCACGAGCACCGGCGTCTACATCCAGCGCTCGATCGCCACGATGCTCCGCGTCTACGTGCTCTATCGACCCCTCCGGTTCTTCCTTTCCCTGGCCACGGTGTTCCTGCTCGCGGCGTCCGCTCTCTTCCTACGGTTTCTAATCATCTGGGCGCAGAAGCCAGTCGAGACTGGCCACGTGCAATCACTGCTGGTGGCGGGTAGCTGCGGGATCATCGGCGTACTGTTCGTGGCTCTGGGTGTGCTCGCCGACCTGACGGCGATGAACCGGCGCCTGCTTGAAGAGATTGTCGTCAACACTCGTGTGCTGCGCGCCGAGCACGGCCCGAAGGACGACAGTACAGCATGACGCGGCGGTCGTGGCCACTCCTGCTGCAGATCGCATTCTCCAGCATGCTCCTGGTGCTCCTCGCCCGCCGGGTGCCCATCGCTGACATGTTCGCCGCGATGGACCGGCTGCGGCCGGGCACGCTCGCCGCCGCGCTCGCGCTCGTGTTCGTTTCGTATCTCGGCCGCGCGCAACGCTGGGCCGCACTCCTCGCGCGGGCGGGCTCCCGAGTTCACGGCGTGACGGCATACTGCCTCACGCTCACGGGTGTCGGCTATGGTCTCTTGACTCCAGGCAAGGTGGGCGAGCTCGCTCGAGCCCTGCACCTCGACGCCCCGCGGTCCCGAACCCTCGCCTCGGTGGTTTGGGATCGCTTGACGGACGTGCTCCTCCTCGAAGCGCTGTCGCTGCCCGCGTTCCTTCTCGTCCCCGCGTGGCGTGGGCCGGTGCTCTGGGTATACGTCGCGGTGGTGGCGGCCACGATCGGGCTGTTGGTCGTCCTCGAGAGTGGCAACGCGCAGGCCCTGACGCAGCGCCTCTTCCCGTTTGCAGCCAAGCCTCTGGCCCGTTGGCGCGAAGCCTCGAGCGGAACGTTCGCCAGTCGAGCTTTCATGATCGGCCTGGCTGGGGGTCTCTTCTACTACACGTTCAACTTTGCCGCCGCTTTCTTGCTGCTACGCGATCTCGTGCCGGCGGCCCCCTCCCTGCTCGTCCTCTCGTTCCCGATCATCCCCCTACTCGGCAACCTCCCGATCGCATTCAGCGGGATCGGTCTGCGCGAGCACGTGAGCGCGACCCTGTTCGACGGCATCGGAGCCAGTGCGGCCGCCGGACCGGCATTTTCCCTGGTCCTGTTCACGGTCACGGCGCTCACGCCCGGGCTCCTGGGCCTGGTCCTGGCCGTCACCCCATGGGCAAGACCGGACTTCAGGAGAGGCCGGCCGTCGGCCAACCAGTAGACCAGCCGGCTCCGTGAGGGGTAGCCGGCCCAAAGCCAAGCGCGGCCCGGGCCGGGCTCGGTCGAGCCCGCGGGAGCGATCGCGGCGACTGGGCCAGTCGAAAGACGAGCCTGCCCCAGACCATCCAGAGCTCCGCGGCCAACCCGGCGGCCAGGAGAGCGGAGACGCCTAGATCGCGCGCGGACACGGTCCTCATGGACCGCCCCTGCGATGGCAGAGCCTTCGGACCGGGCAGGGCAAATCACCCTGGCGTCGTCCTCTGACCGAGAGGCCCGACTCCAGAATGTGCGCCGACCGAAGACGAGGGCACCCCGGTGCGCGGCCGCAAGAGCGGGCGCCGCGCGCAGCTAGGCTGCGGCGGGCTGAATCTCCCGGCGCGCGCGACGCACGATGAAGTCGGCGAAGCGCGCCGTCGGATCGAAGCCCAGCACGGCCTCGGCGTTGGCGACGAAGTTCGACGTCGAGTTCACGTCGTAGTAGTAGATGCGGCCGTCGGCCCTCGAGACCAGGTACTCCACCCCGCCGACGTCGATCGACCCCGCGCGCGCGATCCGCTTCACGGTCTCGATCGCCTCCGTGGGCGCGTCGAACCGGGTGACCGTCAGGCCCGCCGGCGGGGCCACCGGGCACGCGGCGAGGCTGACCGCCCGGGCCGGTTCGGCGGCGGGCGTCTGGCAGATGTCCGCCGGGCAGAGATTGAAGCTGGCCTCGGCCGCGCGGACGATGCGGATCGCGTAGAGATACTCGCCCCCGAGGACCTCGACCCGGACGATCGCGTTGTCCACCGGCTCGAGATACTCCTGCACCAGGGCCACGCCGTCGGGCCCGAGGTCCAGCCGGTCGAGCGCCGCCTCCAGCTCCGCCTTCGAGTCGACCCGCACGATGCCGGCGCCCGATCCGCCCACATTCGGCTTCACGACCACCGGGAGCCGGAGCGTGTCGAGCGCCGCCAGCGCCTGGATCGGGTGGTTCACGACGACGCTGCGCGGATAGCGGGCGCCCACGCGCTCCAGGAGCTCGAGCTGAAGCGCCTTCGACTTCTCGTAGCGATAGGCGGCGACCGGGTTCACCACCGGGATCCCGAGGGCCTCGTAGTGCGCGAGGAGCGCCTCCGCGTAGAAGAGCACGCCCCGATGGCCGCGCGTGTGGGACGACGGGCTCGTCCGGTTCACGATCACCGAGTGACGGGGCCGGCGGTCTCGGGGATCGAACGCGTGGATCGAGTGGTCGATCTTCTCCCACGAAAGCCCCCGCCGGGTGAGCTCGTCGAGAAGCCGCCGCGACCACTCCGGATGCTCGTCCAGGATGCCGATGGGACCCGCCAAAGACCCCGACATGACCGGTGCCCTCCCTATGTATCTAATCTCGATCGGGATACTGTACAATGCACAGTGCCCGACGGGAGGCAAGGTTGTCAAGGGGATCGGCGGCCGCGGGTGTCGGCGAGAGGGATTGGTCAGGCCGGGTCGGGTCAGCCGGAGAGCGCCTGGTGCTCGCCGGCGCCTGCGCCCGCCGAGCGTGGCCGTGCTCGGCGCGATGGTCGCGGCAGCCCGTCAGTCGAACGAGGCTCGGACGCCTCCGAACGGCATGAACTGAGTCTCGATCCGGTCCCCTCGCCCGATGTTGTACTGCTTGGTGAACGAGCCCGACATGATCCGCTGGCCGGACTCGAGCCGCCGGCCGAATTCTGAGAGCTTCTTCGCAAGCCACGCCACCGCGCCGAGCGGATGTCCGGTCTCTTCGCTGCCGACCGCGTGGTCCACGCGCTGGCCGTTGATGAACACCTCGACGGTCGTGTCGCCGGGCTCCCAGCCCGGCGGGAGGGGGCTCGGCGGGCCGGTCACGAACGCCTTCTGCTGACAGTTGTCGGTCAGCGACTGCGTCACGTCCGCGCGGAAGTCCCCGCGGGTCTCGATGATCTCGAACGCGGGCTGGACCGCGGTGACGGCCGCGCGCGCCTGGGCACGCGTGATGTGCGCCCCCTCGAGGCGCGTGCCCACCGTCAGGCAGAGCTCGTTCTCGAAGCCGGGCTGGATGAGGTCGGCGTGGCGAAACGGCACGCCGGTGTCGCGATGCCCGCTCTCCAGGAGGAAGCCCATGACGGGCTCGGGCATCCCGAACTGCTTCTGGATCACCGGCGCGGTCAGCCCCACCTTCCAGCCCGCGAGCCGCTCGCCGCGCGCCAGCCAGCGGTCGAGGATCGCGAGCTGGACCCGGTACGCCTGCTCGATGGAGAGCCGTCCACGCCACTCCTGGGGGAAGTAGCTCCGCCGGAGCGTGTGCTGCCAGATCGACTCCACGGCCGCCTCGATGTCCATCGGGGTCACCCTCCCAAGCGCGCTCGGGCCTCGCCGATCCGACGGCGGGCCTCGGGCGCATACCAGGCTTCCACGAATGCATGACGGAGCGGCTCGCGCGTCGCATGCGCGCGCTCCACGGCCGGTCCCTTGAGCGCCGCCTTGATGGTCGCGAACGCCTCGGCTGGCGCCGCCGCAAGCCGGGCGCAGGTGCGCCGGGCCACCGCGACGACGTCGCCGTCCACGATCTCCGTGACGAGGCCGCGGGCCAGAGCCGCCGGAGGGTCGAACAGCTCGCCCTCGCACAGCACCTCGGCGACGGAGCCCGCCGGGACGGCGTGTCGGACGATCTCGAGCGCGGACGCGGGAAACGGCACGCCGAGCCGGATCTCGTTCAGCCCGAAGCGTCCGGCGGCGGCGCCCATCACCCGCGCGTCGCAGGCCAGCGCGAGGATCCCGCCGCCCGCCACGGCGTGGCCGGCGACGGCCGCCACCACGGGACGCGGAAAGGCGAAGACCCGGAGCATGACCACGTCGAACCACGCCATGAAGGCGTCCATGGCCTCACGCTCGAGCCCGTAGAGATGGACGAGGTCGAGGCCGGCCGAGAAGAAGCGATCGTACCCGGTCAGCACGAGGCCGCGGGCTCCCCCGCCCTCCGCCTCGTCGAGCGCGCGCTCGATCGCCGCGAGGCTGCGGGGGTTGAGGGCGTTGGCCTTCCCACAACGGAGGTGGACCTCGGCGATCCCGTCGTGCCAGGCGACCCGGTAGGGCGCCGCCTCCCCGTCGGGCCCGGGAGTCATGCCCGACGGTGCGTCAGCCCTGTCGCGCCGCGACGAGTCCGGTCTCGAGCCGCGTCAGGCCCTCGGCCAGGTCCTCGTCCGAAGTCGCGTACGAGAGCCGGAGGAAGCCGCCGGACTGGGGCCCGAACGCCTCGCCGGGAGACACGACCACCTTGTGATCGAAGAGGAGCCGCTCGGCGAGGTTGACCGTGTCGTCGGTGATCCCCCGCACGTCGGGGAACGCGTAGAAGGCGCCGTCCGGTCTCGGGCAGCGGACCCCGGGAATCCGCGCGAGCCGCTCGACGACCAGGTCGCGGCGCCGCTGGTACGCCTGCCGCATCGTCTCGACGCAGTCCTGCGGCCCGCGAAGCGCGGCGAGCGCGGCTCGCTGCGTCGCGGAGTTGACGCACGAGGCCATCGCCTCCTGGACGGGCGCCATCACCTGCAGCATGGCGGCCGGCCCGGTCAGGTACCCGATGCGCCAGCCGGTCATCGCGTATTCCTTGGAGAAGGAGAAGATCGTCACGGTGCGGTCGCGCAGGCCGGGGAACGACGCCGGGCTGACCGCCCGGATATCGCCGTAGGTGAGCCGGCCGTACGTCTCGTCGGAGATGAGGAGGAGGTCGTGCCGCACGCAGATCTCCGCGATCGCGTGCAGGAGGTCTCGCGGATACACGGCGCCGGTCGGATTCGCCGGGCTGTTGACGAGGACCGCGCGCGTGCGCGGCGTGATGGCCGCGGCCAGGTCCGCGGCGTGCGGAAGGTAGCCGCGGTCGGGGTCGGTGGGGACGTAGACCACGCGCCCGCCGGCCAAGGTGACGGTCGCCTCGAAGTTCGTGTAGCTCGGGTCGGTGACGAGCACCTCGTCGCCCGGGTCGATGCCGACCATGAACGTGAGCGCGAGCGCCTGCATCGCGCCGACCGTGACGAAGATCTCGCTGCCGGGGTCGGCCTGGTAGCCGTTCACCCGCTCGATCTTCTCGGCGATCGCCTCCCGCAGGTCGAGATAGCCGGGGTTCGGCGAGTACTTCGTGAAGCCGTCGTGGAGCGCCTGGCAGGCCGCCTCGACGATGTGGGGCGGCGTCGCGAAGCCCGGCTCCCCCACCGCGAGGCTGATCGCCCCGGGGACGCGGGGCGTCAAGTCGAACATGCGGCGGATGAGCGACACGGGCACCGCGCGCGCCCGGCCGCTCACCCGGTCAGTCGTGCTTCCCATGAGGGCCTCCCTCGATGCGTGGGTCGCGTCAGGCCCCCGCGATGACCGCGATCTCGACCAGGTAGTCCGGCGTCGCCAGCCGCGCCTCGACGGTCGCCCGGGCCGGCGCGTTCGCCTTGTCGAGCCACGCGTCCCAGGCGGCGTTCATCCCGTCGTAGTGGCGGATGTCGGACACCCAGACGTTCGCCCATACGATCTTGGACTTGTTGCTGCCGAAGTGCGCCAGGGCCTCGTCGATCTGCTGGAGGATCTGTGCCGTCTGGCCCTTGGCGTCGAGCTTCGAATCTTTGGCCACGGTCCCGGCGACGTAGACGGTGTCTCCGTGCTTGGCGGCGGCGGCAATGCGGGGCCCGACCTTGTAGCGCGCGATGCTCATCGTGGCTCCTCCTGGGAGTTCGTCGAGGTGGTGTTCGGTGAAGGTCAGCCGAGTGGGAGCCCCGCGGCGGTCCTGTCCCTCGGGGAGCGGCGCGAATCGACCACCGTGTGGGCCACGAAGGAAAAGGTTAGCATGGGAGCAGGCTCACGAAACCAAACTCCGGGGTCAGGCCTTAACTTTGGTCTCTTGACTCTGGTCTCCGGGTCCGGCGGGCCGCCGGGGAATATCGAAGTTAAGGCCTGACCCCGACTTTCCCCGACTTTGGAGATGGAGGCGCCATGGCTGATGTTGTGATCGTCATCCCCGGGGACCATCCCCCGCAGCTCCAGGGCTCGCCTCACCTGGACCGCCTGCGCCGGTACGGGGAAGTGCGCCTTCACACCGACCGGCCGGCCACGCCCGAGGAGAAGATCGCGCGGGCCCGGGACGCGGTCTGCCTCATCAATACCCGCGGCGCGATCAAGTGGCCGCGCGAGGCGCTCCAGGCCCTGCCCCGTCTCCGGATGGCCACGGTCTGCGGCATCGGGACCGACTCGTTCGATCTCGTCGCCGCCCGTGAGCGCGGCATCGTCATCTGCAACATCCCCGGCAAGACGGCGCCGATCGTGGCCGAGCACGCCTTCGGGCTCATGCTGGCCGCGGCCAAGCGCGCCCACTTCCAGACGGCCGAGCTGAAGGCCGGCCGCTGGACCGGGATGGACAACGTCTATCTTCGCGGCAAGACGCTCGGTGTCGTCGGGACCGGGGCGATCGGGAGCGCCATGGCCCGCCTCGGCCGCGCGATCGGCATGGACGTGATCGCGTGGACCTACGCCCCGACCCCGACCCGGGCCGCCGAGCTCGGCCTCCGCTACGTGGCGCTCGACGAGCTCCTACGCACGGCCGACGTCGTCTCGCTGCACGTCCGGCTGACGCCCGAGAGCCGCGGCCTCCTGGGGCCGCGCGAGCTCGCGCTCATGAAGCCCGGCGCCATCCTCGTCAACACGGCGCGCGGGCCGGTCGTCGACACCGAGGCGCTGGTCGCGGCGCTCCACGCCGGACGTCTCGCCGGCGCCGCGCTCGACGTCTTCGACACGGAGCCCCTCCCGCCGGGACACCCGCTCCTCGCCTGCCAGCAGGTCGTCCTGACGCCGCACAACGCGGACCAGACGCCGGAGGGCATGGACCTGCTGAACGCGGGCGTCGTCGACAACGTCATCGCGTTCCTGGAGCAGCGGCCCCAGAACGTCGTCGCGTAGCCGCGCGCCCGCCAACCCGCCCGCATCGGGCCGGTGAGCGACGGGCCCGACACCCGTCGAGCTTCAGTGCGCCACGAGCTGGAGCGACCCGCCGAAGGTCGTCCGCAGCTCCAGGCCGTCCAACACCGGATACACGCCCAGGATGTCGAGGCGATCGACGGAACCGCTCAGATCGACGCCGGAGACGAGCTCTCGGTTGAGCGCGGTCTGGAGCTGCGCGCGGAGCGCGTCCAGCCGGTCGCCGAATCGCAGGCGCGCGCGAGGCTCGAGCGCCGCGACGAGCTGGCGGTGGAGGAAGCGTCCGGTCAGGCGAACGAGCGCGCTGTCGGAATCCAGGGTGAAGCCGAGCCCGTCGAACCGGAGCGTCCGGGAGCCAGGATCGATGATGGGCGTCCCGGCGAGGTAGACGGTTCCGGTCGCCGGCCCCGTGATGCCGAGCGCCAGAATGAGCCGCGTGTCGCTCCCGTACACCTGGAGT
>CAYXBJ010000103.1:0-3385 GCA_964463175.1 uncultured bacterium | reverse complement strand
TCCGTCGACGCTCCGAGTGAGAGCGAACGACCGGCATCGGGGATTCCCCGGACATGCACCCCGATCGACGGGCGTATCATGCGCCTTGTGCGGGCGACTCGTCTGTGGCCCGGGCTGCTCTCCCTCCTGCTGCTCTGCTGTATCGGCGCCGGCTTGGTCTCGGTCGCGCTGCCGGATGATGCCACCAATACCGGGTACTACGACGGCGATGGCGACGACGCAGTGGTCGCCCCCGAACGTCTGGCGGCGCTGCTGGACATTGCCATCGAAGCCCGGGGTGTGGTCATGCCGGCCCCAGCACCCGTGGCTTCCGAGGAGCCGGCGCTCCCGATCACCCAGCCGATCGCCGCGCAATCGCCCCCGCCTCTTCTTCGTTCTCCCCCTCTCGTCTAACCGCTCGCGCTAGCGTCCTGCCCTGTCGCTGGCTCGCGACGGCCGGACCGCTGGGCTCTGCCCGGTGCCCTCGAGCACTCGCGCACCCGGCGGCGGTCAGCGCGCTGCGGCTCCGCGAGGGTCGGCGACGTGACTCGATGCCCGAGCGGCCATCATGCGGACCGGATCCTCATGGTCACAGGCCAAGCGTAGGCCACGGGAGGTCGACAATGAAGGTGAGCCGAGACACGATCGAGATCCAAACGGAAGACAACCAGCAATTCCTCGACGTCACCAAGAGCATCCAGGAGATCGTCGACCGTTCGGGTGTCCGGAACGGCCTCCTCCTGATCAACGGGCTTCATACTACGATCGCCCTGTTCATCAACGAGTTCCAGTCCGCGCTCCTCGACGACGTGGCCTCGATACTTCAGAAGCTCATCCCGCGGCGGACCGGTTACCTCCACGACGATCCGAGCTACTCCGACTGCGACCGGGGCAACGCCCATGCGCATCTGCGAGCAACGCTACTGGGCCGGCCGATCGCGCTGGGGATCGCCGACGGAGAGATCCTCCTGGGCCAGTACCAGAGGGTGATCCTGGCCGAGCTGGACGGTCCCCGCGAGCGGCGGCTCCAAGTCCAGATGGTCGGGGAGTGATCGCGGGGCGCGGAGCGGGAGACACGATGCCGGACCGTGGCCGCCGGGCGCGCGCCGCGCACGACCTCCGTTTCGAGGATGTGCAGCCCCCTCTCCGCGTTCTGTGTGCAGAGCCAGTGGAACAGGACCGTCTAGGGTGAGATCGAAGCGGGCGCGGTGGAGCAGTGTGGCGCGCCAAGCGATGGCCCTGAGCATCGCCACCTTCCTGCTCCTGCTCACTCCACTCTCCTATCTCGAGCAGCCCGACCCGCTGTGGATTGGCGGCGTCTGGGACGACGACGACTTCGACGCCGTCGTCGTCTTGGTCAGGAGCACCGAGGTCCCGTGCGTGTCGGATCCCTCGGTGTTCGTGCCGCTCGAGCCGTGCCTGTACGCCCCCCCGCCCATCCCGGTGTGGCGGCCGATCCCCCTCCCCCTCCGCTGGCCCGAGACTCGCGCGCCGCCTGCCGCCTAGCCTCGCCGTCTGGCGCGCCTGCGATCGTCGTAACCGCGGGCCGACTCTCGAATCTCGCCGGAGACCGTTCCGCGCCGCGCTGACAACGCGAAGGGGCGCTCCCGGTCGAGCCGAGGTCAGGGTCAGCCACGCCGATCCTCGGTGCGTGGACGGCAGGACGGCGCCACTCACAGCGTCCGAGACCGTCATCGTTCATGACAAGGGGGCGGCATGCTCGGTTCACCGGTCACGTTCCCGATCACGAGTCTGGCAGTTTCGTCTCTCGGGCCTTTTGCGAACTTTCACCCGGCGCCGGCTGGGAACGGCTCCGTCGATCGAAAGCGGCGATCCGCACAACCGGCGCCACCACTGCGCCTTCCCGCGCGGCGGGCGGGCGGGGTCCGAACGGTACGGGTCCTGAACTGGAATCTCCTCCACGCGCGCAAGGACAACGACACGCGCCTGGAGATCGTCGCGAGGGCCCTCGAGGCCGAGCAACCCGATCTGGTGGCCCTCCAGGAGGTGTCTCAGTCGTGGTTCCTGAGGCGTCCGAACCGCGCAGAAGTCCTCGCGAGGCGACTGGGATTCGCGTGGAAGTATCGCGCAACCAACGGTGCCCCGAAGCTCTGGGAGGAAGGACTGGCCGTCCTCGCGAGGCAACCGCTCGTCAGGACGGTCCGACGGAGGCTCGACGGCAGCCGTCCGCGGCCCCTGAACGCCCGGCAGGTCCTCATCGGGGAGGCCCGCCTGGAGGACGGGACGCCCTTCTCAGTGGCGTCGGTCCACCTCAGTTTCCCTCAGGGTGGCGAGATCGAAAATCTCGAACAGGCCCTCGACGCGGCGGACCTCGTGTCCCGTGAGGCGCTGGCCCGAGGGATCCCCGCGGTGCTCGTCGGCGATCTGAATGCGCCGGCGGCCGCCCTCTCGGTCCGGGCGCTGACCACCGGAGAGATCCTGGGTGGCGACGCCCCATTCATCGACGCTTGGGCCGCGGTCGGCTCGGGGGCCGGCGTCACCAGCACGCCGTCGAATCCCTACACCGACGCGCCGGCGGATCCGCCCCAGCGGATCGACTACGTGCTCGTGCTTCAGGGCACCCACCCGCTCGCGACCCCCGTCGAGGCCCGCGTGATCGGCGACCGCCCCACGGAGGAGGGCGTGTACGGCTCCGATCACTTCGGACTGGTGGTCGACCTCGAGCTCAGGTCACATCCGGGAACGGACGGGCGCTCTCATGAGCACGACATCGCCGCGGCGCAGGATCTCTGCGCGCGCATCGCGCGTGTCCGATCGACGATCCGCTCGCTGAGGCAGGAGGCCCGAGCCGAGCTCGAACGGGCCCGCCGCCCACTCAGGTGTGACCAGACCGGAGGATGCCCAGCGACCGCGGCGGCCCAATGGCTTCGCGAGGCGACTCTGGCGAGGGTTCGCGCGGCATTCGGCCCGAGCACGCACACCCCCACGCGACTGGCGCTGGGCGCCGGAACCGCGCTCTCGGGTCTCTGCCCGCCGCCGTAGGAGCAGCCCAGTCGAATCTCAACGAGAGCGAGCCCATCACATCCGGTCCAGTGCGCGCGCCGCCCGCCGAGTCGCGGTTCGCTCAGATCTCAGCGGCCCGCACGTACGATGCGCTGAAGGTCTGCCCCAGCCGACGTCCTCGACGTCGCGAGCACTCGCGAGCGCCCGGCGACCCTCGTGCCCGGGCGGCCGGGTCCGGCGGGACGGCGCCTTCCGCGCCTAGCAGCAGCCCCCGGAGACCGCCGGCTTCTTCGGCGGCTCGATCAGCTCGATGCGGGTGTCGTCGGGCCCGCGGACGAAGGCGATCCGCGGGCCGTTCGGCACCTGGATCGGCCCCTCGAGGACCGGACACCCGAGCCCGGCCAGCCGGGCGATGTCCGCGTCGAGGTTCGCCGTGTCGAAG
>CAYXBJ010000102.1:0-38071 GCA_964463175.1 uncultured bacterium | reverse complement strand
TCATGATCCTCGAGACGGCGCCGCACCTCTGGCTGTTCTCGGCCGACAACATCGACTTCAGCCAGAGCTACGTCAAGGGCTGGATCCAGCACCCGACGACGAACCTCTACGGATTCGAGAAGGTCTGGCTCGACAAGGCCTGAGAGAGCAGGCGTGAGTCGCCCGTCCGGCGCGGCGGGACCTGAGGGCGTCCCGGGCGTCTGACGGCGGCGTCACGCTACGGAGGATGCGCACGGTCTGGGAGGCCCAGGCATTCGCGGCGCGCGGCGGGCCCGCCCGTCGCCGCGCCGGCTCGCAGGCGGCCGCGTGACCCGGCGTCGCCCGGCGCGCGGCGGCGCCGGGGCCGGCGGGCCCGAGCGGTTGGCGGTCCGGGCCCTCCACGTCCCCGACATCGTCGGCGTGGACCGGCCCTTTCCCGTCCACGTGCGCGTCGAGGATTCTCACGGGGTCGCCGCGATCGAGCTCCGCTTCGGCACGGAGCGCTGGATCCTCCACGCCAGGGGCGAGCGGACGGCGCGCCTCTCGACCCGGGTCACGCCGCGGCACGTCGGCGTCGTCACGCTCGAGGTAGTCCCGCTGGGGGCGGATGGGGCCCGGGGCCCGGCCGCGCGCACGATCGTCAGCGTCACCCGCCACGCCCGCCAGCCGGCCTCCGCAATGAGCCGCATCGAGCTCGAGCGCCGCATCGCCGACCGGCAGCGACGTCGGCTCACCGAGGACGAGGCGTACGCGCGCGGCCCCCTCTACCTGGGCTCGACGGCTGCGGCCGCCGTGCCCGTCGTCAAGGACTGGTGGGTCCACTGGATGGAGGGCGGCAAGCGCCAGCCCTTCGACTGGGCCGCGCACTGCGAGTCAGCGTCCGGCATCACCCCCAACGGGGAGGTGTTGCGGTGCTGGCTCGCGCTGAACCCCATGGTGGCCGTCAGCATCGTGTGGGACGAGCTTCTGTCCAACGGGTACGCGCACCCGGTCCCCTACCCCTTCTGGCCGGAATGGAGGAAGCAGGAGCTCGACCAGGTCTTCTATGCGACCTACAAGTGGCTCGAGAGCGGCCTCCAGACACCCTTCCCCAATCCGCCGGATCCAGCGACCAACCAGGTCCCGTCGACGTTCGTGGGCACCAACATCGCGCTCACCGAGCACGACGCCTGGCTCCTCTACGAGGCCACGGTCGCCCACAGCCTCGCGCTCGAGATCGGCGGGTTCGTCCCGTGGTCCATCGTCGACTACGATCCGCAGGACCTCGGCGGCATGTTCCAGTCGCGGGCGATGTTCGAGGCGGACGACCGGGACTACGGCGATCTCGACTTCGCGTTTGCCGGGTACTGGACTGGCGACGTTCTCGCCGCGTACCCCAAGACGAGCTTCCAGTTCTTCGTGGACCAGGACATCATCCGGCCGACCCACAACTCGACAATCACGCGGCTCCTGGGGTGGAGCGGCTCGAACCTCTCGCACTACTCCGACTACGACGGCGACACCGTGGGCAAGACGCCGATGCAGATCACGTACATGCACTGGCAGTACTACGGGGACGCCCCGGTCCAGCGCATGCTCGCCGGCACCCTCCGCGACAACACCCCCGCGGTCAGCCACTGGACGCGCGGCTGCTCAGGGACGAGCGCGATGTACCAATCGATCCTTCGAGCGCTGAACATCCCCGCGCGGACCCTGTGGGGATGGGGTGAGGGGATCGAGCCGCACCTGGATGGTCACACGGTGCCGGTGTTCCCCACCATCGGCAAGACCTTGAGCCACGGGGACGACGTGCTCGCCTGGGACTATTATCTCGAGAAGCTCAGCCCGCCCCCCTCCAGCGTCTCGCCGAGCATCCTGTTCATCTCGTGGAACACGTTCGTCGACTGGTTCTACACCCATCCGGATGCCAACGTGGGGCGGCGGCGGGACGATGACATTCCGCTCCAGCTCCTGGACGACGACATCCTGGACCTCTACTGCAGCGACCTAGCCGCGGGGCTGCCGCATGGGCAGTCCTCCGTTTACCAGCGGTTCGCGGACCACTACACCGCGGCGGAGCTCGAGGCGCAGGACCTCTGGGGGCGGCTTGCCCAGAAGGCGGCGGCGCTGCAGTACTGCGATTGACGCCAGGCGCGAGGCTTTGCAGGCGACAACCGGCCATGACCGCCTCGCCCGCAGAACGGCTCCGATGCCAAAGACGGAAATGGTCCGACTGAGTCACTAAACCGCGCGGATGGGCCGATACCTCGTCGTCCGCCTCTACTCCATGGCCCTCACCCTCCTGGGCCTGACGGTCCTCGTCTTCCTGATGCTCCACCTGATCCCGGGCACCGTGGTGGAGCAGATGATCGGCGCCGATGCCATGGTCAGCCAGCAGATGGTGGATCAGCTCAAGCGCTTCTTCGGCCTCGACCAGCCCTGGCACGTCCAGTACGCGCGCTGGCTCGGCCAGCTGCTCCACGGCGACCTGGGCACGTCGTGGCGCACGGGAAAGCCGGTCCTGACCCTCATCCTCGAGCGGCTCCCGGTCACGATCGAGCTGACGGCCCTGGCGGTCGCCCTCTCGCTCGTCCTCGGCGTACCGGCCGGCGTTCTCTCCGCCGTGCGCCGCGACCGGCCGGCCGATCACGCCACCCGGGTCGCCACGCTCATCGGACTGTCCATCCCCGTCTTCTGGCAAGGCACGATGCTGATCCTCTTCTTCTCGCTGTACCTCCGCTGGATGCCGCCGGTCATGTGGGTCGATCTCCTGACCGACCCGCGCCGCAATCTCACCATCATGGTCCTGCCGGCCCTGTGCCTCGGCACCGCGGCCGCCGCCAACGTGGCCCGGACCACCCGCTCCTGCATGCTCGACGTCCTCGGCTCCGACTACGTGCGCACCGCCCGCGCGAAGGGGCTCGCCGGGAAAGTGATCGTCTGGAAGCACGCGCTCAAGAACGCGATGATCCCCGTCGTGACGGTGGTCGGGCTCCAGCTCGGCATCCTCCTGGGCGGCACGGTCGTGGTGGAGGAGGTCTTCACGCTGCCGGGCGTGGGCCGCCTCGTGCTGTGGTCGATCTACCAGCGGGACTACCCCGTGACGCAGAGCACCATCCTGTTCATCGCCGTGCTCTTCATGGCCGTGAACCTGGCGGTCGACTTGTTGTACGGTTACCTGGAGCCCCGGATCCGATACGGGAGCTGAGACGCGGCCCGTCGGGCCGTCCGGCTCGCGGGGCCCCAGGGAGGACGATGAAGGCGCCTGTCCTGTTCCAGCAGAAGGCACCCCTGCGCGTCGAGGAGCTCGAGGTCGAGCCCCCGCGCGAGGGCGAGGTCTCGGTTCGCATGGTGGCGAGCGGCGTCTGTCACAGCTGCCTCCATGCCGCGGACGGCAGCTGGCAGGGCATTCCCCTCCCGATCGTGCTCGGTGACGAGGGGTCCGGCATCGTCGAGTCCGTGGGCCCGGGGGTCAGGCACCTCAAGCCCGGCGACCACGTGGTGCTCTCCTGGGCGCCGACCTGCGGGCGCTGCCACTACTGCGTCATCGGGCGCCCGAACCTCTGCGAGAACCGCCAGCCAGGCAAGGGCGTGCTGCCCGAGGGCACCTCGCGCCTGTCGCTCGGCGGCAAGCCCGTCTACCAGTACGGCCACGTGGCCACCTACGCCTCGCGGACCGTGGTGGCCGAGTCGAGCGCGATCCCGGTCCGCCCCGACATGCCGCTCGATCGCGCGGCGCTCATCGGCTGCTCGGTCATGACCGGCGTCGGCGCCGTGATCAACACGGCGGCGGTGCCGCCGGGCGCGGGCATGGCGGTCTTCGGCGTGGGCGGCGTGGGGCTCAACGTCGTCCAGGGCGGGTCGCTCGTCACCGCGCACCCGATCATCGCGGTCGACATGCGCGCGGAGCGGCTCGAGCACGCGCGGGCGCTGGGCGCCACCCACGTGATCGACGCCTCGCACCAGGATCCGGTCGCGGCGATCCGCGCCATCACGCGGCGGGGCGCCGACTACAGCTTCGCGGCGGTGGGGGACGTCCGGGCCATGGCGCAGGCGATCGACTGCCTCGCGCCCGGCGGGACCGCGGTCATGATCGGCGTCCCGCCGACCGGCGCCACGGTCCCGCTCGCCATCGGACCGATGGTGAGCCAGGAGCGCGTCGTGCGAGGCTCGATCTACGGGAGCGCCCGTACCCGCGAGGACTTCCCGCGCCTGGTGGAGCTCTATCTCGCGGGAAAGCTCCGGCTGGACGATCTCATCACCCGCCGCTACTCGATCGACCAGGCGAACGAGGGGTTCCAGGACCTCGCCGCCGGCGCGGTCGCGCGCGGCCTGATCGTCTTCTGAGGGCCGCGATGGCCCACTCCGCGCCGCGGCCGACCCCGATGACGGTCTACCTCCCCTTCAACCGGGACTGCCTCCGCGGCGAGTTCGTCCCCGCCAAGACCGGTGCGGCGCCCCCCGACCCCCGGGGACACTGGCTCCTCGTCCAGGACCAGGGTCTCCTCGTGGTCCCCGACGGTAACCGCTTCCAGATGCCGCAGGGCGAGCGGCCGGCCGGCCTCGATGGCGGCACGGGCGATCCCATCTGGCTCGGCACCCTCGGCGGCACGCCCTGCTGGGTGAGCACGGTACCGAAGGGGGCGGCGGTCCCGCCGGGGCTCGCCCGCGAGACGATGATCCCGATGCAGGGCACGCGCCTGCCGGACGAGCTGCTCTCGCTCGGCGGCATGGCGATGCAGCTCCTCTGGTGGGAATCGACCAGTGGCCACTGCCCGCGATGCGGCGAGGCGACGGCGCGGATCGCCGGCGAGTGGGGCAAGCAGTGCCCGCGCTGCCGGTACGAGCACTACCCGCATCTCCACCCGGCGGTGATCACGCTGGTTCGCGACGGCTCCCGCGTCCTCCTGGCCCGGAAGGCCGGCTGGGCGCCGGGGCGGTATGCCCTGGTCGCGGGCTTCGTCGACAACGGGGAGTCGCTCGAGGGCGCGGTCGCGCGCGAGGTCAAGGAAGAGGTGGGCGTCGACATCACGGACATCCAGTACGTTGGCAGCCAGAACTGGCCGTTCCCGAGCCAGCTCATGATCGGCTTCGTCGCCCGCTACGCGGGGGGCGACATCGCGATCGACACCGAGGAGCTCGAGGACGCCCGCTGGTTCGACTGTGACAAGCTGCCGACCGGCCCCTCCCGCCACTCGATCGCGGGCTTCATCATCGCCAACCACGCCAGACCGTAGCGGGGCCGCGTGCTTCGCTACCTCGCGCGGCGCCTCGCCACGATGGTGCCGCTCGTCCTCGGAACCACGCTCCTCGTGTTCGCGCTCGGACGGCTCGCGCCCGGAGATCCGGTCCAGATCCTGTTCGGCGACCGGGGTGACGCGGCCGCGATCGCGCGGGGCCGCGCCCAGCTCGGTCTCGACCGTCCCCTGGCCGAGCAGTACGTCCGGTTCCTGGGCCGGCTCGGCCGCCTCGATCTCGGCGTCTCCTACGCGTATCCCGGCAAGCCGGTCGGGGAGCTCCTCTCCGGCGCGGTCTCGACGAGCCTCCTGCTGGGGATCCTGGCGGTGGCGGTCGCGCTGGCGATCGGTCTCCCGCTCGGGATCGCGGCCGCTCTCCGGCCCGGCGGCGCCATCGACCGGCTGGCCCGGTTCGTCACCCTCATCGGCCTCGCCGTGCCGTTCTTCGTGGTCGCGGCGGGGCTGGTCCTCCTGTTCTCGCTCCGCCTCGGGTGGCTCCCAGTGTCCGGCTGGGGCCAACCGCGGCACCTCGTCCTGCCCGTCGTCGTGCTGATGCTCCGTCCTATGGCGTACATCATGCGCGTCACGCGGCTCGCCGTGTCACAGATCCTCGTCGAGGACTTCATCCGGACCGCCCGCGCGAAGGGGCTCGGGCCCGGCGCGATCGTCCTCCGTCACGCGCTCCGGAACGCCGCCATCACGATCGTGACGACCGCCGGCCTCTCGCTGAGCCTTGCCTTCACCGGCGCGTTCGTGACCGAGACGATCTTCGCGGTACCCGGCATGGGCCGGGCGACCGTCACCGCCATCCTGCAGCGCGATTACCCGACCATCCAGGCGGTGGTGATGCTCTACACGTTCCTGTTCCTCGCGCTGAACCTGGTGATGGACTGCCTCTACGCGGCGCTCGATCCGCGAGTACGGTACTCGTGAGCGGTCCGCGCCGGTGGGCTCGCATCGACCGCTGGACGGTCGGCGGGGTGGCCGTCCTGGGCCTCCTGATCGCCGCGAGCGTCGCGGTGCCGCTCACCAGCCCCTACTCCTACGGCGCGCAGCGGCTCGATGAGATGTTCGGCGGACCCGGTCCCCAGCACTGGCTCGGCACCGACCACCTCGGGCGCGACATCCTCACCCGCGTCGCCTATGGCGGGATCATCTCGTTCCTGGTGAGCGGGGCCGCCGTCCTGGTGCAGACCGTGCTGGGCGTGAGCATCGGTCTGATCGCAGGCTACTTCGGCGGACGGACCGACGCCGCGCTCATGCGGCTCACCGACGTGATCCTGGCGTTCCCGCCCCTGCTCCTCCTGCTGCTGGTGACCGGCCTGTTCGGCCCCACCCTGCTGAACATCGTGCTGGCGCTCGCCCTCTCGGGGTGGGCGAGCATGGCCCGGCAGATCCGGGCGGAAGCGCTCACGCTGCGGACCCGGGACTTCGTCGTCGCCGCCCACGCGCTCGGCGCGACCGACGGCGTGGTCATCCGCCGCCACCTCCTGGCCAACATCGCGACCATCGCGATGGTGCGCGCGTCTCTCGACATCGGCCCGGTGATCCTGTCGGAATCCACGCTGTCGTTCCTCGGCATCGGGATCCAGCCCCCGACCCCGTCGTGGGGCGCCATGATCGCCGAGGGCTTCTCGCATCTCCGGACGCACCCGGCCCTCACGGTCATCCCGAGCGTGGCACTGTCGATGGCGGTGCTCTCGTTGACCTTCATCGGAGACGGCCTGACGGAGGCGCTCGACCCGCGACAGCGGCGTCGGTAGCCGAGGGCGGGAAGGGTCACGCGGCGCGCGCCGCGATGGCCTCCCGGAGGCGCGGCATCACCTCTTCCAGCAGGAGCGGGATCTGGCCCTCGTACCGGACCGCGCCGATCCGGATGGAGAGGTGACGACACCCCGCGTCCCAGTACCGCAGCAGGCCCGCGACCACCGCCTCGGGCGGACCCGAGATCAGGCGGTCGAAGCTTCGCGGGCCATGGGTGTCGGGCCAGTACCGCCGAACGTAGTCCTCCGCCTCGGACCGGGCCTTGGCCGGGTCCCGCTGGATGTTCACCAGGCTCCCGCACCCGACCGAGAACCGCGACAGGTCCCGACCCCGCTCGGCGGCCAGGACCTCGAGGCGCTCGCGAAGCTTCCGGAACTGATCGGGGGTGAGGCCGGTGGGATGCCAGCCGTCGGCGTGCTCGAGCGCCCGCCCCAGCATCCGGTCGACGAGATCGGGCGATCCGTCCGGATCGGGCGCGCTGGACAGGTAGATCGGGGGCGGTGCCTGCAGCGGCTTCGGCAGCGCCCGGACGCCGTCGAGACGGTGGAAGCGGCCGTGGAACGTGACCGCGTCCTCGCGCCAGAGCCGTCGCACCACCTCCATCGTCTCGGTGAGTCGCGGCACCCGGTCGCCTCTGGCGACCCCGTACGGTCCGAGCTCGCGCGGGTCGCCGCCGCCGATGCACACCGCGAGGTCCATGCGGCCGCCGCTGATGATGTCGAGGCTCGCCCACTGGATCGCGAAGAGGATCGGATCCCGGATGATGAACGTGGACAGACATCCGACGTGAAGCCGCACGCGGCGCGTCCGGGCGGCCAGCGCGCCGAGCAGCGCGATGACCTCGAGCCGCGGCTTCTCGAGGAGGTTGTCTCCGACGCTCACGCCGTCGAAGTGGCCGGACCGGTCGGCGGCCTCCGCGGCGCCGAGAAGGTCCTCGACGCCGAGGAAGCCGAGCAGCACGCCGCGGTTGGGCAGGCTGAGCGTGAGGCTCGACCCGCCGGGAGACTCCCCCATCGCCCGGATCAGCGGACGATCGCCGCCGTTCCGAGGTTCTCGATGAACCCGAGGCCGTACGGCGTGAAGGTCAGGTTCCGCACGTAGGGCTTCCGGAGGATGACCTCGCGGATGTGGTAGAGCGGCACCACGCCGACGTCCGTGAGCACGAGGTACTGCTCCACCTCACGGAGCTTCCGGAGAAGCTCGGCCCGGTTCGGCTCCCGGTTCGCGGCGGTCAGCCGCTCCTCGTACGTCGGGCTCGCGTACCCGGAGAAGTACGCGAACGGCCCCTTCGTGTTGAAGAGCGCGAACAGATAGTCGTTCGGGTCGGCCACGTCCGCGGTCCACCCGGTCACCGCCGAGAAGACGTCCGCCTTCTTGAGGTCGGCCCGCCACTTCGCGATGTCCAGCACCTGCACCTGGACCTGCATCCCCAGGTTCTCCTGGAGCATGGCGGCGACGACCTCGGCGGCGAGCCGCGGTCCGAATCCGCGCGGGTTCGGCCCGAGCACGAGCGGGGGGAGCCCCTTCCCGCCCGGGAAGCCCGCCTCCGTCAGGAGCGCCTTGGCGCGCGCGGGATCGAAGGGGATCGCGGGCAGCGCGCCGGTATTCCCGGGGAAGCCGGGCGGGAGCACGCCGCTCGCTGCCTCGTACAGGCCCTGGAGCGCGGTCCGGGACATCTGTGGCCGGTTGATCGCGTGGGCCACCGCCTGCCGGACGCGCAGGTCCTTGAAGGGCGCGTACGCGCGCTGGTTCAGCATGAGGAAGACCGTCGCCGCCCGGTTGAACTCGGCGAGCTCCTGGCCGAGCTTCGCGTCCGCCTTCAGGCGGCCGTAGTCGCTCGCGGGCACCTGGACGATGTCGAGCTCGCCGGCCTCGTACTTCTGGACGCCCACCGCCGGCTCCGGCACGATCTCGAAGACGATCTTGCCGACCTTCGGAGCGCCGCCGAAGTAGCCCGGATGGGCCGCCAGCGCGATCCGCTGCCGGAGCGCCCACTCGGTGAGACGGAACGGCCCGGTGCCGTTCGCCTGCGTCGTGCTCCAGTTCGCTCCGCCCTTCTCGACCGACTCCCGCGCCACGATCCCCGTGGAGACATGCGCGAGTCGCACGAGGAGGTCCCCCTCCGCGGGACGGTCCACGCGGATCTCGATCTCGCTCGGGCTGATCACCTTGACGCCTCGGAGCTCGGTCGCCTTCCCAGCCTTCGCGTCCTCGTAGCCTTCGATGGGCGAGAGGAGGAGCGACGCGTTCGGCGCATTGACCTTCGCGTCGGCGAGCCGGTCCAGCGAGTACTTCACGTCGGCCGCCGTGGCCTTGCGTCCGCTGTGGAAGACGATGTCGTCTCGCAGCACGAAGCGGTACGTCCGCCCGTCGGGCGAGACCGTCCAGCTCTTGGCCGCCAGCGGGTGGACCTGGCCGCGCGCGTCCACCTGCACCAGCGGCGTGTAGACGTTGTACAGGATGGCCGTCCCCGTCGGGTCATCCGTCAGGGCGGGGTCGAGCGTGGTGGGATCCGCCTGGATCGAGACGCGCAGCGCCGTCTCGCTCTGCGAGTGCCCCGGCCCGGCCGCCAGCATCACCAGGAGGCCCGCCGCCAGGGCCACCAGCGTGGCCAGCATCGTCAACCGATTCCGTCTCGCCATCACGTTCCTTGCCCTCTGGGGCGAAGCCCCGTCCAGTGTCACGCGCGCCACGGAATTGCGGAACGCGTCGGTGAGACCGCCGCACGTCGCAGCCGCTCGGCGCCGGTCACCAGGTCCTCGATCATCGCCTCGAGAATGGCCTTGCCCTTCGCGGGCGTCGCCAGGGTCGCATCGCCGTACACTCCGGTCGACGAATGCCCGGGACCCGGCTCCCGGTGATACATGGGCGGCACGAACACGCCCGGCGCGTCCGGGCGCTCCGGCAGCTCCCGGACGAGCCGGTCTTGCCGAACGGACGCCGGCGCGATCGCCATGAGGAGCGACGTCTCGGCCTCGTCGGCGTGGCTCCCGCGAGGCTGCTGGAGCACGGAGGCCGCCACCTTCCCGCCGAGATCGCCGATCCGCGTGACGCCGACCAGCAGCCGGTGCACCCGGTCCAGGTCCCGGGCCACGACCTCGAGCACGGGATAGGTGGAGACTCCCGTGTTCAGAAAGAGGAACCGGCGCGGTCCGTGGCGGTGGAGGGACAGCACGATCTCGGTCGCGAGCCGGGCGAAGGTGTCGGCCTCGACATGCGTGGATCCCGGGAACGCAGAGAAGTGCGGAAAGTATCCGTAGGTGAGAGTCGGAAGCATCACGCACGGCACGCGCTCCGCCAGCCCGCGCGCCAGGGCGTCCGCGAGGAGACGGTCCGTGCCGAGCGGCAGATGCGGTCCGTGCTCCTTCGTCGCCGCCCCGACCGGGATCACCAGGAGCGGGTCATCCGCCAGGATCGGCTCCGCCTCCGCCCACGTCAGCTCTTCGAGCCACACGCTCCTCGCCTGCACCTCGCTCCTCCTCTATCGCGCTCGCCTCGTGGCGACGACTCCGGCGATCCTACCATCGGGCATGCAATGCTACCAGCCGACGACGCGCCACATCGGCTTCCCGGGCCGCGAGGCGGTGCTCCCGACTTGTCGCACGTCCCTCCGCGCCTTATCATCAGCGCTCGGAACGACCGTGCCGTCGCCGAGCGACGCGCCATGGCCCCCGAGAGGAGAATCCGTGCGTCCCAACAGCCTCAAGGCCAAGCTGCGGGCCGGCCAGCGCGTGGTCGGTGCGCTCATCACGATCAACAGCCCCGAGCTCGTGGAGACGTTCGGCCACCTCGGCTACGACTTCGTGTTCATCGACGGCCAGCACGGCGGCCTCACCGTCGAAACCGCCCGCGAGCTGATCCGCGCGGCCGAGCTGACGGGCATGACCCCGCTGGTGCGCGTCCGGCGGAACGATCCGGCCGAGATCCTCGAGTACCTGGATCAGGGCGCGGGCGGTGTCATCGTCCCCGACGTGACGAGCCGCGCCGAGGTCGAGGCCGCCGCCAAGGCGACGCGGTATCCGACGCGCGGCACGCGGGGCGCGATGGCGATGTCCCGAGCGGCGTTCTACGGCGTGCCGCAGGCGGGCGCGGAGTACTTCCGGCGGGCCAACGAGGAGGTCCTCTGCTGCGCGATCTTCGAGCACCACGCGGTGCTCGCCGAGCTCGACGCGGCGGTCGGGGTCCCCGACCTCGACGTCGTCGTGATCGGCCCGAGCGACCTGTCCCTGTCGATGGGCATTCCCGACGGCTGGCGCGACCCGCGCGTCCAGGCCGAGGTGACGCGCATCCACGCCGCGGCGCGCGCGGCCGGCAAGCCGGCCATGATCGTCGCGCTCGACCACGACGATGCGCGTCGGCTCGTCGCCGAGGGCTACCAGGCGCTCTTGGTTGTCTCGGGACCGCTCATCGTGAACGCGGCGCGCAGCTTCCTCCAGGTTCTTCGCTCCTAGGAGACCATCGCCCATGCTCGCAGCGACCTGGCACGGAGAGACTCGATTCACCCTCGACGAGGTGCCCGAGCCCAAGGCGGGCCCGGGACAGGTGCTGATCGCCGTCCATACGGCGGGCATCTGCGGCAGCGACATCCACGCCACCCAGGGCCTCTTCCCCCTGTCCCACCCGCGCGTGATGGGCCACGAGTACAGTGGCACCGTGCTCGCGGTGGGGCGCGGGGTCAGCCCGAGCCTGGTGGGGCGCGCTGTCGCCTGCGAGCCGAACTACGGCTGCGGCAAGTGCGCCGACTGCAAGGCCGGGCGGATCAGCCAGTGCCAGCACGCGGTGCGCGTGGGCGGCTTCGCGGAGCGGGTCGCGCTCCCGCGGCACTGCGTCCATCCGCTGCCCAAGGGGCTCGACCCGACGACGGCGGCCCTCGCCGAGCCGGCGGCCTGCTGCCTCGAGGGGCTCGAGATGGCGCGGATGCGCCGCGGCGCGACGGTCGTCGTGATCGGCGGCGGCATCATGGGGCTCCTCACCCTCGCGCTCGCCAAGGCCCGCGGGGCCGCCAAGGCGATCCTGTCCGACCCGCTGGCCAGCCGCCGCGACGCGGCGCGCCGCCTCGGCGCGGACATTACCGTCGATCCGATCACCGAGGACCTGGCCGAGGTGGTCGACCGCGCGACGCGCGGCCGGGGCGTCGACCTCGCCTGCGAGGCCGTCGGAAAGCCAGACCTCCTGGCGGTCGCCGCGCGGCTCACCCGTCCCCGGGGAGTCGTGCAGCTCGTCGGCGTCTGCCCGAAGGGCAGCACGCTCCCCGTCGATCTCTACGAGTTCCACTTCCGGGAGCTGACCCTGACCGGCGCCTACGGCCGCGGCACCGCGTTTCGCCGCGTGCTGCCGCTCCTCACCCGGATCGGCGCCCGGAAGCTCGTGACCGACCGCTATCCCCTCCAGCAGATCGGCGAGGCGTTCGCTCACACGAGCGCGGGGCGGGGCCTCAAGACCGCCATCACCCCCGGAACCCCGGCATCGAAGCGCCCGGCGTGACCCGCCGGCATCGCCCCGACGGACGTCACGCACAAGGAGACCGGTCGTGAGACACGTCATCCGGACCGCAGTCGTCCTGACCGCGGCCAGCGCACTCCTCCTGCCGGCGTGGGGCGCCGATGCGCCGAAGATCCGAATCGGCCTGGTGGGGCCGTTCTCCGGCACGCTCGCCTCGGTGGGCGAGCGCATCGGGAACGGCGCCCGGATGGCCACCGAGGAGCGGAATGCCGCGGGCGGCGTGCTCGGCTCCCAGATCGAGCTCGTGGTGTCGGACGACGAGGGTGACCCGCAGAAGAGCACGATCGTCGCCCAGCGACTCGTCGACGACCCGACGATCGCCGCGGTCATCGGCCCCATGAACAGCGGGGCCGTCCTCGCGGCGGCGCCGATCTACGAGCAGGGCGGACTCGCGTTCATCTCTCCGGCCGGCACCAATCCCAAGATCACCGACAGCGGCTGGAAGGCCGCGTTCCGCACCGCCGGGCGCGACGACCGGGAGGGTCCGATCTCGGCCAAGTTCATCGTCGAAACGCTCCGGCCGAAGACCGTCTTCATGATCGATGACCGCACGGCCTTCGAGAAGGGCATCGCCGACGAGGTGGAGAAGGTCCTGAAGGCGAACGGGATCACCGTCCGGCGCGAGCAGATCAGCCGCGACGACAAGGACCTCTCGTCCATCCTCACCCTGATCAAGACCGCCAACCTGGACCTGGTCTACGCCGCCATCGAGGCCAGCCAGGCGGCGCTCCTCACGAGGCAGGCCGACGGCCTCGGGATCCGGCCGCGCATCATGGGCAACGGCAGCATGCGGCGGCCCAAGGAGTTCATCGAGGCGGCGGGGGGCACCGCCGAGGGCGCGTACGTGAGCCTGAACGCGCGCGACCCCAACCGGGATCCGGCCGCGAAGGCGTGGGCCGAGAAGTTCGCCGCCCGCTACGGGACGGCCCCGTCGGGCAACGAGGCGTCCGCCTACGACGCGGCGCGGGCGCTCTTCAAGGCGATCGAGGTCGTGGGCCAGAAGGGAGGCCGCGTGGACCGCGCCGCGGTGATCAACACCCTCCACGGCCTGAAGGACGTCAAGTCGATCTTCGGGCACGATCTCACGTTCGACGCCAAGGGGGACGTTCCCGGCGTCCCGGTGACCATCTTCCAGGTCAAGGGTGGCGAGTTCGTGGAGGTGGCGCGGCTCCAATGAGCGACGCGGAGCGGGCCCTCCGGCTCCGGGCGCAGCTTCCCGCCCTGCGTCACGGCATTTACATGAACAGCGGGTGGGCCGGTCCGATCGCGGAGTCCACCCAGGCGGCGATGCGCGCCGTGGCCGAGCGCGAGTTCGCGCGCGGCCGGGTCGGTCTCTGGGCGGCCAGCGCTCGGGACGAGCTGGCCAACACGGCCCGCGAGGCCGTGGCGCGTCTCCTCCACGCCGACGTCGACGAGGTGGCGCTCACCGTCAGCGCCACCGACGCCATGAACGTCGTGCTCTGGGGTCTCGACTGGACGCCCGGAGACGAGATCCTGACCACGAACCTCGAAAACGCGGCCGCGCTCGTCCCCATGTACATCCTCGGCGAGCGGCGAGGCGTCGAGATCCGTTACGTCGAGCTTCACTACGGGGAGATCGACGCCGCCCGCGCGATCGAGCGGGCGCTCACCCCGCGGACCCGTCTCGTCCTCCTGTCCGACGTCACGTACTCGACGGGCGCCCTCCTGGACATCCGGGCCATCGCCCGCGCGAGCCGCGCGCGCGGCGTGCCGGTCCTCGTCGACGGCGCCCAGTCCGGCGGCGCGATCCCGCGGCCGATGCACGACCTCGAGGTGGACTTCTACGCCCTCTCCGGCCACAAGTGGGTCGGGGGTCCCGAGGGAACCGGCGGCCTCTACGTCCGGCGAGACGCCCAGAAGCAGCTCGGCCTGTCCTACGGCGGGGTCTACACGGACCTGGACCACGGATGGGGCGGAGCGCTCCATCCCTTCCCCGCCGCGCGCCGGCACGAGGTGAGCACGCGGAACTACCCGGCGCTGGCCGGCCAGGCCGCCGCCATCCAGTGGCTGTGCGACGAGGTCGGCGTCGAGTGGGCCGCCCGGCGCGCGCACGGTCTCGTCGAGCACGCCGCGACGGCGTTCCGGGCCATCCCGGGGGTGGAGGTGGTCACCCCTCCGAATCACGCCGGGCTCTTCGCTTTCAGCACGCCGAGCGCGCCGCGCGACCTTCACGCCTGGCTCGATCAGCACCAGGTCTGGTGCCGGTCGGTCGCGGACCCGCCGTCGGTGCGCCTGTCCTTCGGCTTCTACACGACGGAGGACGAGATCGACCGGGTGGCCGCGCTCGTCCACGAGCACGGCCGGGTCACGGCCGGAGCCGCCTGAGATCCTGGCCTCGATCGCCTCGCGGCCGGTCGACGGAGAGTAGCGCTGGAGGCCCTTCCCCAGCAGCTCGTCAACGGGCTGTCCCTCGGCATGGTGTATGCCCTGATCGCCCTGGGCTACACGATGGTGTACGGGATCCTCCGCATGATCAACTTCAGTCACGGCGAAGTCTTCATGGTCGGAGGCTTCGTCGGGTGGTGGGTGATCAGCAGCCTCCTGGCCTCGAAGATCGGCCTTCCCGCCCCGGTGATCATCGTCCTCGCCGTCGCGGCCGCGATCGTGCTGTGCGGGGCGCTGGGCTACGGCATCGAGCGCATCGCGTATCGCCCGTTGCGCAACTCCCGCAGCATGGGCGCGATCATCAGCGGACTCGGCGTCTCCATCTTTCTCCAGACCGCGGCGATCCTGGTCTTCGGCGCGCGGCCGAGGGTCATCGAGACCTGGCGGCTCATCCCGAACGGGTGGACGCTGACGATCGGGCCGGTCACCGTGTCGTTCGTGCGCATGCTCGTGGTCCTGGTTGCCCTCGGCCTGATGATCGGCCTCGAGGCCTTCGTGCTCCGGACGAAGTGGGGCAAGGCGACGCGGGCGACCGCCCAGGATCTCGAGGCGGCGACCTTCATGGGCATCGAGGTCGATCGCGTGGTGTCCATGGTCTACGTGATCGGCTCGGCCCTGGCGGGCATCGGCGGCGTCCTGGTCGGTCTCCTCTACACGCAGGTGGATTTCGCGTTCGGGTTCTTCATCGGCATCAAGGCGTTCACCGCCGCGGTCATCGGGGGCATCGGCAACATCCGGGGCGCGCTCCTGGGCGGCCTGGTCCTCGGGGTCGCCGAGGCGGTGGCCACGGGGTTCCTCTCGTCGACCTACCGCGACGTCATCACGTTCGCCTTGCTGGTGGGCGTGCTGCTCGTGCGCCCGGCGGGCCTTCTCGGGCGCCCGCTCCGGCTGCGGGAAGCGGTGGCATCCTCGATGCCCGCGCCCCGGAGCCGGCGCCGCCTCGGCGGCCTGGGCGACGCGATCGCCGGCCGGCTCGGCGGTCGCCTGGCCAGAGCCGGCGGGGCCCGCTGGCTCGTCACGGGTCTCGGAGTGCTCGCGATCCTCGCGATGCCGCGGCTGGTCGGAAGCGCGTACGCGATCCGCGTCCTGGGGGCCGCCGGGCTGGCCGTGATCCTGACCGCCAGTCTCAACGTGGTGGCGGGCTACACGGGGCTCCTGAGCCTCGGCCACGTGGGCTTCTACGCCTTGGGCGCCTATCTCTACGCGTTCCTCGCCTCGTCCCATTTCGGGGTGCACCTCCCCTTTCCGCTGGTTCTCGTCGCCGCCGCGGGAGCCGCCGCCGCCGTGGGCCTCCTGATCGGCTGGCCGAGCCTCCGGCTGCGCGGTGACTACCTGGCGATGGTGACGCTCGCGTTCGCGGAGATCGTCCGGAACCTGGCCATCAGCCTGGACCGCCCGATCAACCTGACGGGCGGCGTGAACGGAATCCTCGGGCTCGACGTGCCGTGGCTGGCCGGCGTGCAGATCCGCGGGCTCACCAGCTTCTACTACCTGATCTGGGGTGTCGCGCTCCTCATGCTCGTGCTGATCGGACGGCTCCGGCAGTCGCGCATCGGCCGGGCCTGGCTGGCCATCCGCGAGGACGAGGTCGCCGCCGGATCGTCGGGCGTGCCGGTGTTCCGGTACAAGATGCTGGCCTTTGCGGTGAGCGCGATCGGCGCGGCGGTCGCGGGCGTCGTCTTCGCCGCCTGGCAGGGCTCGGTCTTCCCGGAAAGCTTCACGATCCAGCAGACGGCGATCCTCTACGCCATGCTCGTCGTGTCGGGAGCGGCCGGTCTTCCGGGGATCGTCGTGGGCGCCGTGCTGCTGACCGTCGTGCCCGAATGGCTCCGGGACTACGGCGTGTACCGGATGCTCGTGTTCGGCGCACTGCTCGTCCTGGTGATGCGTTACCGGCCGCAGGGCTTCTTCGCGGCGGTGCCCCGGCGCCGGCCCGACACCCCTCTCGACGCCGCGGGACCCGCGGCGGCCCCGGCACGCTGATGCGGCTCCTCGAGATCGCCGGGCTCACCAAGCGGTTCGGCGGCCTCGCCGCCCTCACGGCGCTGGACTTCAGCGTCGAGGCGGGCGAGATCCTCTCGCTGATCGGCCCGAACGGAGCGGGCAAGACCACGCTCTTCGAGCTGATCTCCGGGAACCTGACGCCCGACGCGGGCGACATCCGCTTCGCCGGCCAGAGCCTGGTCGGCCTCCCGCCCCACGAGATCGCCCGCCGCGGGATCGGTCGGACGTTCCAGGCGAGCCGGGTCTTCGCGCACCTCTCGGTCCTCGACAACACGCTGATCGGGGCCCACAGCCGGATCCGCTACGGGGTACTGGGCGCCCTCGGCCGGACGCCCGGCGTGCGCCGCGAAGAGCGCCGGGCCCGCGACGCGGCGCTGTCGCTCCTCGGGCTCTTCGGCACCCGGCTCCGGCCCCGCGCGGACGACTTCGTCATCACCCTGTCCTTCGCCAACCGGCGACGGGCCGAGATCGCCCGGGCCCTGGCTGGCGAGCCGCGCCTGCTGCTCCTGGACGAGCCGGCGGCCGGCATGAACCCGACCGAGAAGCGCGAGATCGCCGCGCACATCCGGGCCATCCGAGACGGCGGCCACACCGTGCTGCTGATCGAGCACCACATGCAGACGGTGATGGAGCTGTCCGACCGCATCGTCGTGCTGGACCACGGCGAGAAGATCGCCGAGGGGCCGCCCGGCGCCATCCGGGACGATCCCCGCGTCGTCGAGGCGTATCTGGGCCGCCGGCATGGCTGAGCCCCTGCTCCGCCTGTCCGGGGTCAGCGCCTACTACGGACCCATCCAGGCCCTGTTCGGGATCGATCTGGAGGTCAGGGCGGGCGAGATCGTGTGCCTGCTCGGTGGCAACGCGTCCGGCAAGAGCACGACGAAGAAGACCATCATCGGCACCCTGGCGACGGCCGAGGGCACGATCGAGTTCCGCGGCCAGCGGATCGAGCGCTGGTCGGCGGCCCAGCGCGTGCGGGCCGGTCTCGCAATCGTTCCGGAGGCCCGGCGCGTCTTCCCGGAGATGACGGTGCGGGAGAACCTGGATCTCGGCGCCTTCACCCGCGATGACCCGGTCGGCGTCGCCCAGGATCTCGAGCGCGTCTTCGCCCTCTTCCCCCGGCTGCGGGAGCGGGAGCGGCAGGAGGCCGGGACGCTGTCGGGCGGCGAGCAGCAGATGCTGGCGATGGGACGGGCCCTGATGGCTCGCCCGACGCTGATCATCATGGACGAGCCGTCGATGGGACTGGCCCCGGTGATGGTGGAGGGCGTCTTCGACCTGATCCGCGAGACCAACGCGCTCGGGATCACCATCTTCGTGGTCGAGCAGAACGCCACCATGGCACTGTCGATCGCGCACCGCGGCTACGTCCTCCAGAGCGGCCACATCGTGCTGCACGACACGGCTGCCAACCTCCTCTCTCACGACCAGATGCGCCGGGCCTACCTCGGGGAGTGATCCGACCGGCCATTCCGACCGACCGTTCTGGTACGCTGTCCGCGATCGGGCTATCCTCTGATCCCGTGCGAGCCCGTTCACGCGACGCCACTCCGCCCCCGAGGAGCCACGCATGACCAGCCCGACCGCCGAGTTCACCATCCGCCGTGACGAGCCTCAGACGATGCGCGACGGGACGGTGCTCCGCGCCGACGTCTACCTGCCCAAGGGCAAGGGGCCCTTCCCCGCCCTCCTCGAGCGAACGCCGTACAGCAAGGACAACTCCCCCGAATGTCAGGTGGGCTCGCCGCCGTTCTTCGCCTCGCAGGGCTACGCGGTGGTGATCCAGGACGTCCGGGGACGATTCGCCTCCGAGGGCCGATTCATCCCCTTCCACGACGACGGCTGGGGCGAGAACCGCGACGGCTACGACACGGTCGAGTGGGTCGCCGCCCAGCCGTGGTGCGACGGCAACGTCGGCACGATCGGGGGCTCGTACGCCGGCGCGACGCAGTACCGGCTCGCCCCCACGCGCCCGCCGCACCTCCGGGCGATGTACGTGCGCGAATCCTCGGCGGACTACTGGGCGGAGTGGGTCTATCACGGCGGCGCCTTCGAGCTCGGCTTCATGGTCGAGTGGACGTTCAAGTGGACCTACAACAACCTCCAGCGGCTCGCGCGGAGTCCCGAGGAGTATGCCCGGCGCAAGGGCATCCTCGAGAAGGCGCTCGGCGAGCTCCCGAGCTGGCACCGCGACCTGCCCCTCCATCCGAACCCGCTCGGCGAAGGACTCGACGACTGGTACAACGAATTCCTGGCGCATCCCGACGACGGCCCCTACTGGTGGCGCTGGAACATCGGCCATCGTCATGGCGACATCGAGACGCCGATCGTCCACATGGGCGGCTGGTTCGACATCTTCCTCGCCGGGACGATCAAGAACTTCGTGGGCACGCGCGCCAAGGCGCGGACCCCGGCCGCCCGCGATGCGCAGTATCTCGTCGTGGGGCCATGGATCCACGGCCCCTGGAACATGGCCAAGACCGTCCAGGGCGAGATCGACTTCGGGTCCGAGGCGATCCGCGACTACAACGCCATCCGGGTGCCGTGGTTCGACCACTGGCTCCGCGGCGCGAAGAACTCCGTGCCCGACGAGCCGCGGGTCCAGCTCTTCGTGATGGGCGAGAACCGCTGGCGCACCGCCGACACGTACCCCTGGCCGGGCGTGCGCGAGACGGCCTGGCATCTCCGCGACGGCGGCCGGCTCACGCCGGAGGCCCCGACTGGCGCGGAGCAGGCGGACGGCTACCGGTACGATCCGGAGGATCCCGTCCCGACGCTCGGCGGCGCCACGCTCAACATCCCGGGCGGCGCCTACGACCAGCGGCCGATCGAGGGCCGGTGCCTCACCTACACCAGCGCGCCCCTCGAGCGCGATCTCACGGTGATCGGCGACGTCCGGTGCGTCCTCCACGCGATGTCGACGGCGCCGGACACCGATTTCGTCGTGCGGCTGACCGACGTCCATCCCGACGGGACGTCGCGCCTTCTCTGCGACGGCATCCTGCGAGCGCGCTACCGCGAGTCCGGGAGCCGGCCGGTCCCGCTCACGCCCGGCCGGATCCACGAGCTCACGGTCGACCTCTGGGCGACCGCCAACACGTTCCGCCGGGGGCACCGGGTCCGCGTCGCGGTCACGTCGTCGAGCTTCCCCCGCTTCGACCGCAACCTGAACACCGGCGGGGCCACCGGCGCCGAGGCGCGCGGGCAGGCCGCGCTCAACACCGTCTTCCACGACGCGGCCCGTCCGTCCCACATCGTCCTGCCCATGGTCCTCTGAGCGTCCGCCGGAGGGAGCCCCTCGAAGCCGGCGGCGTCACCGTTCCGCACGAGCCCATGCGACGGTCGACCGCGGACGGGTGGCCGGGCGCAGGCCACGCGAAGCCACACCGCCGTCGATCACTCCGGGATGGCGCCGAGCGCGCCCCGCGACGCCTTCGGTCTCGCGGTGCCTTGACGCGCTCTGACAGTCGGAGTGATATATCTACGCCGAGCGATTCTCCATGACTGACGCGCCTCGTTCCTCGCGCTCCGGCCATCCGCCGGGCGCGATTCTCCTCGGCAAGAACGCGACGCACCTCGACGCACGCGGGTGTACCCGCCGGACGGAGCGTCCATGACCGAGAGCTTTCGCCATCTCCTCAGCCCCATCAACGTCGGCCCCTTCGAGCTGAAGAACCGGATCATCAGCACCGGGCACACCACCGCGTACAATCCGGATGGGCTGATCGGCGATCTGGAGGTCGCCTATCACGCGCGCAAGGCCCAGGGCGGCGTGGCCCTCAGCGTCACGGGGTCGACCACGGTCCATCCGTCCGGCGGCGCCCCGCAGATGCACCTGCTCGCCAACTTCGACGATTCGGTGCTCCCCGGGTACCGGAAGCTGGCCGATGCCGTGCACGCCCACGGCGGCCGGATGCTCATCCAGGTCACGCACCTGGCATCCGGCTTCGCGTCGCACCACACCGGCCACCCGACGTGGGCCCCGTCGCAGATGATGGGCGAGTTCGCTCGAGAGCTGCCCCACGTCATGACCAACGCGGAGATCGAGACGCTCCTCGAAGCCTTCTCCCAGGCGGCTCGCCGCGTGCGGCTGGGCGGCCTCGACGGCATCGAGCTGCAGGCCTTCGCCGCGTCCTTGGCCATTCAGTTCCTGTCGCCATACACGAACAAGCGGACCGATCAGTGGGGAGGGTCCCTCCCGAACCGGCTCCGGTTCACGCGCGAGATGATCCGAGTCACCCGAGACGCCCTCGGCCCGGACCTCGCGCTGTCCCTGAAGATCGCCGGCGATGAGCTCGTCGACGGCGGGCTCCATCTCCCCGAGATGCAGGAGATCGTCCGCGCCATCGATGCCGAGGGCATGATCGACTTCTACGTCATCGCCAGCGGCAACAACATGGAGAAGTTCGCGCGCGTCGATCACTGGCCGCCCACGCCGGCCCCGCAGGCGCTCCACGCCCCCCTCGCCGCCGGCATCAAGCAGGTCACCGCGCGCCCGGTCGCCGCCCTCGCCCGGATCGTCAACCCGGCCATCGCCGAGCGCCTCCTCGCCGACGGCGTGTGTGATCTGGTGGCGATGGTCCGCGCCAACATCGCGGAGCCGGATCTCGTGCAGAAGCTCGCCACCGGGCGCGTTCGCGACATCCGGCCGTGCGTCGGCGACAGCACGGGCTGCATCGACCGCATCATCCAGGGCGAACCCATGCGCTGCATCTACAATCCGGTCATCGGCCGCGAGCGCGAGTGGGGCACGCTCGACCAGGCGGCCGTGCCCCGGCGGGTGCTCGTCATCGGCGGCGGCCCGGCCGGCCTCGAAGCCGCGCGCGTCGCCGCCCAGCGCGGGCACCGGGTCGTGCTCCTCGAGGCCCAGCCCGATCTCGGGGGCGCCGTCCGCATCACGGCGCGGCAACCGGGACGCGAGGAGATGCTGCGGATCGCCACCTGGCTCGCCGATCAGGCGCAGGCCGCCGGCGTGGACATCCGTGCCGGCACCCCGGCCACCGTCGATCGCGTCCGGGCAGAGCGTCCGGACGTGGTCATCCTGGCCGCCGGCGCGCGGTCCCCGGAGCCCGACGGCGCCCGATCCACGCCTTCGCTCCCGATCGTCTCGGCCACCGCAGTCCTGAGCGGCCAGGTCGAGCCCGGCAAGAACGTCGTCGTCGTCGACCACACCGGCCAGCAGATCGGCTGCGCCGTCGCCGAGCTCGTCGCCGATCGCGGCGGGCGCGCGGAAGTCGTGAGCCGACAGTTCCACCCGGCCGTCGACTTCGGCCTCACGAACACCGTGTCACTCTACCGGCGCCTCTTCCGGAAGGGGGTCGAGCTCACCGCCCATCACGACGTCCGCGAGGTCCGGGACCACGGCGTCACGCTCTTCAACTACTACAACCACCGCGAGCGTCGCATCGAGGGCGTCGACCAGGTCGTCGTGGTCACCTCTCCGCTCCCGAACGACGCGCTCCTGGAGCCGCTCCGCGGGGCCGGCTTCGACGTCCACGCGGTCGGCGACTGCGTGGCTCCGCGGGACATCGAGTATGCGACCTACGAGGGTCATCGTGTCGCCCGGCTCGTCTAGCGACGGGGCGTCTCCGCGGCGATGAACCCCTCCGCGCGACGCGACTCGCCGACGATGGTGCGGGTCGTCGATCTGCACAAGCAGTACGGTGACCACGAGGTTCTCCGCGGCGTCAGCGTGGACGTGGCGATGGGCGAGAAGATCGCGATCATCGGCCCGAGCGGCGCCGGCAAGAGCACCCTCCTGCGCTGCATCAATTACCTGGAGCGCCCGCAGCGCGGCCACGTCTACCTGGACGGCGCCCTCGTCGGCGAGCGGCAGGAGAACGGGCACTACGCCCAGATGAGCGAGCGCGATCTGGCGCCGATCCGGGCCCAGATGGGCATGGTCTTCCAGCGATTCAACCTGTTCCCCCACCTCACGGCCCTGCAGAACGTGGCGATCAGCCCCCAGCGCGTGCTCGGGCTCCCCAAGGTCGACGCCGAGGCCCGCGCGCAAGAGCTCCTGGACAAGGTGGGGCTCTCCGGCAAGGCGCATGCCTTCCCCGAGAAGCTCTCCGGGGGCCAGCAGCAGCGGGTCGCGATCGCACGCGCGCTCGCCATGCGGCCCAAGCTCATGCTGTTCGACGAGGCCACCTCGGCGCTCGATCCCGAGCTCATCGGGGAGGTCCTGGAGGTCATCCGAACGCTGGCCCGCGAAGGCATGACGATGCTCATCGTCACCCACGAGATGCACTTCGCGGAGGACGTCGCCGACCGCGTCCTCTTCATGGACGACGGGATCATCGTGGAGGAGGGCGGCCCGCACGTGATCTTCCGCGCGCCGCAGCACGAGCGGACCCGCGCCTTCCTGCGCGCCGTGCTCCAGCGATGAGCGGGTTCCTCCGGTTCTGGCAGATCCTGGCCGAGAGGCTCCCGGTGTTCCTTCCCTACCTGCTCAAGGGCGCGCTCGTCACCCTGAGGATCACCGCGGCGACCCTGGTCGTCGCCGGACTGTTCGGCCTGGTGCTCGCCTTGATGCAGCGCGCCCGCCTCCCGCTCATCGGCACGCTCGCCACCGCCTACATCGAGGTCATGCGCTCCGTGCCGGTCCTGACGACCCTGTTTCTCACCTACTTCGGCCTGGCCTCGGTCGGGATCCAGCTGCCGTCCTTCGTCGCGGCGGTCATCGGGCTGGGCATGCTCGGCGCCGCGTACATGGCCGAGATCATTCGCGCGGGCATCGAGGCCGTCCACCACGGCCAGCGGGAAGCGGCGGTATCCCTCGGCATGACCCCGGCGCAGGCCATGCGCTTCATCGTCCTGCCCCAGGCGCTTCGCGTGATCGTGGCGCCGACCGCCAACTACACCATCGGCCTCCTCAAGGACACCGCCATCGTGTCCACGGTCGCGGCGCCGGAGCTCCTGTTCGCGGCGAAGACCCTGGTCTCGCAGACGATCCTGCCGATGCAGGTGTATCTGCTCACTGCGGGCATCTATCTGGCCATGAGCTGGCCCCTCGCGCGCGCGGCGCACTACCTCGAAGCGCGACTGAGCCGAGGAGTCTAGCCAGCGTGGACGGGCTCGCCCAGTACGCGGACAGCCTGCGCCTCTGGCTGCCTCCCCTGATGCGGGCCGCGAAGTTCACGCTGAACATCGCGGCCCTGTCCATCGTGGTGGGCGCGGTCGTCGGCCTCCTCCTGGCGCTGCTGAAGATGTCGCGCCGCGCGGTCCTCCGCCGCCCCGCCGAGCTCTACATCGAGGTGATCCGCGGCACGCCGGCCCTCGCCCAGCTCTACATCGTCTACTTCGGCCTCGCCGGGATCGGGCTGACGCTCGACAACGTCACCGCCGCGGTCGTCGCTCTCGGTCTCAACGCCGCGGCCTACATGGCCGAGATCTATCGCGCCGGCATCGAGTCGGTGCACGGCGGGCAGCGGGAGGCGGCCCTCTCCCTGGGCATGACCCCCCTCCAGGCCCTCCGGTTCATCGTCCTGCCGCAGGCGTGGCGCGTCGTCCTCCCGCCGGGCGCGAACCTCGGCATCGCCGTGCTGAAGGACACGTCGCTGGCGAGCGCGATCGCCACCCCCGAGCTCATGTCACGCGCCTACGACCTGGTCGGCCAGACCTGGCGCCCGATGCCCATCTACATCGTGGTGGCGGTCATGTACATGGCGATGTGCCTGCCCCTCGGGCAGCTGGTTCGCCACCTCGAACGAAGCGTCAAGCGGAGCGACGTCCGGATCGCCCGGGCTCCCGCTCGCTGGCGTCAGCGGGTCAGCGCCGCGTAGTCCCACCCCCCAAGCACGGAGGAACTCGATGACACTGCGAACGCTATGCATCACGGCCGCGATCGGGCTGGCCTTGACGACGGGGGCGCATGCCCAGGGTGTGAAGACGGTGAAGCCGGGCGTCTTGACCGTCGCGATCGACAACGACATGCCCTACTGCAAGGAGGAAGGCGGCAAGATCATCGGCGTGGACGGCGAGATCGTCACCGCGATCGCGACGAAGCTCGGTCTCAAGGTCGAGCCGGCCGTCATGGAATGGGCGGCGGAGATCCAGGCGGTCCAGTCGGGCCGCGCCGACACCAACATCTGCGGGATGGCCTTCACCGCCGAGCGCGCCAAGACCGTCAACCTGTCCGACGGCGCCTACTATCAGGTGTCGGAGTTCACCCAGCTGAAGGACTCCAACATCAAGTCGATCGACGACCTCAAGGGCAAGACGGTCGGCACGATCCAGGGCTACTTCTACATCCCGGAGCTGAAGAAGATTCCCTGGGTCGGCGAGGCCAATCTCAAGCTCTACAACACGATCGACGCCGCGATCCAGGACCTGATGGCCAAGCGCGTGCACGCGCTGCTGCTGGGCGCCCCGACGAGCGCGTGGCTCGCCACCCAGCATCCCGAATGGAATCTCAAGTACGAGGCCATCCAGGCGAACGAGTACATGCCGGACACCGTCAACAAGGCCTACACGGTCTTCAGCTCCCGTCTCGACAACCCGGCGCTCGTGAAGGCCATGAACGAGCAGATCGCCATCATGAAGAAGGACGGGACGATCGAGAAGATCATGGCCAAGTACAACATGGCGAACCCCGCGTTCCTGATGAAGTAAGGGGCGGCGGCCGTTCCGGGCGGCACACGGAGCCGACGGGTCGCCGCCGGCGCCACCGGCCCCGTGTGCCGTCTCCACGGCTCGACGCTCGTGAGGACTCCCCCATGAGATCGCGATACGACGCCATTGTGATCGGGGCCGGCCACAACGGGTTGGTGGCGGCCAGCTATCTCGCGAAGGCCGGGCTGTCCGTCGCCGTGTTCGAGCGCAGCGAGCGTGTCGGCGGGGCGTGCGTCACCAACGAGATCATGCCCGGGTTCCTGGTGTCGGGCGCCGCCCAGGTCCTCGGCATGCTCCGGGGAGAGATCATCCGTGACCTCGAGCTCGAGCGCCACGGCCTGAGCTATCGACTTCGCGAGCCCGAGATCTTCGTGCCGTTCCCCGACGGGCGGCACCTCTTCTTCTACGGCGACGCGCCGCGCACCATGGACAGCATCGCCCGGCTCTCCGCCCACGACGCCGAGGCGTACCCCCACTACGACGCGTACACCACCCGCATCGCGCGCATCGTCGGCCGGTTCATGCTGGCGCCGGCGCCCACGGTCGGCGAGTTCGAAGCGGCCTTCGAGGGCCCCGACGCCGCCGACATGCTCCAGCTCGCCCTGTTCGCGAGCGTGGACGAGTATCTCTCGCGCTTCTTCGAGTCGGACTACCTGAAGGGTCCCCTCGCCTACGGCGGCCTCTCCGGGTCGGCGGCGGGGCCACGCACCCCGGGGACCGCGTTCAGCAAGTTCTACCACTCGGCGACCGGGCTCGGCGACACGCTCGGGACCTGGGCCCTGGTTCAGGGCGGCATGGGCAGCGTGACCCAGGCCCTGGCGCGCGGTCTCGAGCAGCTGGGGGCAGAGATCGTCTGCGGCCGCGAGGTCGCGGCGATCCGCTACGCGAACGACCGCGCGATCGGGGTCGTCCTATCCGACGGCGCCGAATGCCGCAGCGACATCGTGCTGTCCAACGCCGACCCGAAGCGCACGCTGCTGGGGCTCGTCCCCAAGGAGGCGCTTCCGGACGGCGTGGCCGAGCGGGTCGGCCGGATCCGGATGGAGGGAACGGGCTTCAAGATCAACTTCGCGCTGAGCGAGCTGCCCGACTTCGTCGCGATGCCCGGGACGCGGGTCGGTCCCCAGCACACGGGCGGCATCATGATCGCGCCGTCCGTGGACTACCTGGAGCGCGCGTGGGACGAGGCGAAGTACGGCCGGCCGTCAAGCCGGCCCTTCAGCCAGATGTTCATCCAGTCGGCCACCGACCCGACCCTCGCGCCCGCGGGGGCCCACACGCTGTCCATGTGGGGTCATCACTTCCCGTACCGGCTCCGCGGGGGCGACATCGACGCCGAGCGGACCTTCCTGCAGGAGCGGATGATCGACCTCATGAGCGAGTACGCGCCCAACTTCCGCCCCTCGGTCCTGGCCTGCGAGGTGTTCCTGCCCGCGGATCTCGAGCGCGTCTACGGGCTGACCGGCGGCCAGATCTTCCACGGCGAGCTCGCGCCCGGCCAGGTCCTCTGGGGGCGACCGCTCCCCGGAATCAGCGGCCACGGCACTCCCGTCGCGGGGCTCTATCTCTGCGGCGCCGGCACGCATCCCGGAGGAGACGTGAGCGGCGCGCCCGGCTACAACGCCGCGCGCGCCGCCCTCCGTGATCTACCGCACTCGCGTGGAGGCGCGAGCCCCGCAGGTTCTCTTCACTGACGGACGAGGACGCACCGCGCCCCGTCCGGATTGTCGGGCAGATACTCGTGCGGGACGGGGCGCTGCACGCACGCGTGGCACTCCGCCCGCTTGTAGGCCAGCGCCAGCCGCTCTTCGCAGCCGGACGCGTGGAAGATCTGGCGCTCCGCGCAGCCTCCGGCCGCGACCACGAGCCCGAGCAAGAGCCACCGCACTCCCTGCCTCATGACGCTGCCCTCAGCGCCAGTGGCCCGGGATCCAGCGGCCCGCCGGTCCGTAGTGCCCCGGCACCCACGTGCTCGCCGCCTGAGGTCCGCCGAGCCAGTGGCCGTGGATCCACACCCCTCCCTCCCAGTGGCCCGCGACCCACTGCTGGCCGGCCGGCATCTGCCCGGCCCAGTGGCCCGGGATCCAGTGGCCCGCCGGTCCCCAGTGGCCCGCGACCCACGTCAAGCCCGGCGCCGCCGGCGGGACCGGCGCCCAGTACCCGGGCACCCAGCCCGCCGTGGTCCAGTGACCGGGGATCCATTCCGTCCCGGCCGGCGGCGGCGCCTGCGCCGCGACCCATTGCCCATTCATCCAGGTGTACGGGCCATCCGACGGCGGCGCGGGCACCATGACCCACTGCGCCCCGTTCTGCACCCACACCTGACCGGCCGGCGGCGGAGTCATCGGGCCGCCCGGCTGCTGCGCCACCGCGACGGAGGCCAGGATGAGCAGCGCGGGCGCGATCCAGATCGCGCGCCACTGCGTCGAGCGCCACGTCCGATGCATCGCTTCAAGCATTGGTGAGTCTCCCTCTCTCTTCCGGAATCTGACGCGGAGCCATTCCGTTCGCGATCGGGCTTCATCGGTCCCGGCACGGACCCGGAGCCGCTCGCTCGATCACCGACGGGCATAGGACGTCGACGGCCGCGCCGGCGTTCACCGGCGTGACACGCGGTCACCGCCGATCAGAACGCGGGTGGGGCGCGACTCTCCTGGAAGCTCCGCGGGACCGGCCGGGGCGCGATCAGGCGGAGCGAGTCCATCACGACCACGAGCCGGGCCGGCGGCCCCAGCGTCGCGGGCGCGTCGTCCCGGAACCCGTCGAGCGAGAGCACCGCCAGGACGACGTCGTCGTGGTCGGCGTCGTCGTAGACGCCGGGCAGCCAGAGGGGATCCGGGGGGCTGGCCTCGGCCATCGCACGCAGTCCCGTGAATCCCAGGACCAGCAGCAGGACCAGCCAGCCTCGCCGGCACATGGTCGGCAGCCTAGCCGAACGAGGTCCTCGCAGCAATTGAAGACGCCGACCTCGCGTTTTTCCCGACGGCGCGAGGGATACCCGCGGGCGGCCCGCGCGACCCGCCTGTACACGATCACGAGAGTCGGCTACCCTGCGACTCGCGTCCTCGAGGCGCCCGCCGTCTGCGCGCCTCACGTTCACGCGTCACGGCGATCAGCTCGCCGCCCGGGAGGATCCACGTGGCCGTCGTCATCAGCGAGGAGCGTCCGGACTCACCGGACGCGGTCGCGCTCATCGGAGAGCTCGATGCGCATCTCACGGCCGCCTATGCCGTGGAGAGCCGCCACGGCTTCAGCGTCGAGAAGCTCGTCCGGGACGGCGTCCGGTTCTTCGTGGCGCGGGACGACGGGGACGCCGCCGGCTGTGGGGGCGTGCTGCTGGTCGGACGGGACTACGCCGAGGTCAAGCGCATGTACGTGCGACCGGCGTTCCGCGGACGGAGGATCGGCCAGCTCATGCTCGACCACCTCGTCGAGCACGCCCGGCGGCACGGTCTGAGCCTGGTCCGCCTCGAGACGGGCATTCACCAGCGCGAGGCGATCGCGCTCTACGAGCGGAGCGGCTTCCGGCGGATCCCGCCGTTCGGCCCGTACCGGGACGATCCGGTCAGCCTCTGCTACGAGAAGCGGCTCGCATCGTAAGACCGACTGTCCCTCAAGCCCCCGCGGCCCCGGTGGCCCCTGCCGCCTCCGCGGCCATCGACTGAGGACCGTGCATGCGCATCACGAGCGTCGAGACGATCCGGCTGGGCGAGTTCCCGAACATCCTTTTCGTCCGCCTCCACACCGATGCCGGGCTGGTCGGATTGGGCGAGACGTTCTTCGGCGCGCCCGAGGTCGAGGCCTACCTCCACGGCACGGCCGCCGGCCGCCTCGTCGGACAGGACCCGTCCCGGCTGGACGCGCTCCGGATCGGGCTCCAGAACTACGTCGGCACCCGATCCACCGGCGTCGAGTCGCGGGGGAACTCGGCCGTCGACATCGCCCTCTGGGACCTCCTCGGCCAGGCCACCGGCCGCCGCGTGGTCGACATGCTCGGCGGCGAGACCCGGACCTCGATCCGCGCCTACAACACGTGCGCCGGCTACCGCTACGTGCGGGCGACACGCGGTCGGGCGTGGGCGAACTGGGGCCTCCCGGGCGACGGGGACGTGGGTGGCCCGTACGAGGACCTCGACGCCTTCCTTCACGGGCGCGCGGGTGAGCTCGCGGAGAGCCTGCTGGCCCAGGGCATCACGGGCATGAAGATGTGGCCGTTCGACGAGGCCGCGTACCGGAACGGCGGCCTCCACATCTCGGGGGCCGAGCTCGACGAGGGTCTCGAGCCGTTCCGTCGAGCGCGCCGCGCCGTCGGCGAGCGGATGGATCTCATGGTCGAGCTCCACGGGCTCTGGACCCTGCCGGTCGCGCTCCGGATCGCCCACGCCTTCGAGGCCGAGGGCCTTCGCCCCTACTGGATCGAGGACCCGCTCCGGCCCGACGACATCGCGAGCCTCGCCGCGTTCGCCCGCGGGACGCGCGTCCCGACGACCGCCAGCGAGATGCTCGGCGGCCGGCAGGCGTTCCGGGAGCTCCTCGAGGCCCGCGCGGCGAGCATCGTGATGCTCGACCTCGGCTGGTGTGGCGGTCTCAGCGAGGGCAAGGCGATCGCCGGCATGGCCGAGGCCTTCGGGCTGCCGGTGGCGCCCCACGACTGTACCGGGCCGGTCGTGTGGGCCGCGAGCGTGCATCTGTCGCTCAACGCCCCGAACGCGTTGATCCAGGAGACGGTGCGCGCGTTCTACACGGGCTGGTATCGGGAGCTGGTCACCGGACTGCCTCGCGTCGAGAACGGCCAGGTCAGTCTGGGGAGCGATGCGCCGGGACTCGGCGTCGCGCTGCTGCCGGGACTCACCGAGCGGCCCGACGCCGTCGTCCGGCGCACCACGGCCGACTGAGCGGCAAGGTCAGCAAGGCGTACTTCTTCAGCGCGTCCTCCGAGCTTTTCCGCTTCTCTGCCCACCTCTCCCGGATCAGCAGCGGGTTGTAGCCGACCTCAGGACACAGCTTGAACGAGTGGCACGCCTCGAAGCCCAGGCGCCCGAGCACGCTCGAACACTGCTACGGCAGGCGTTCGGCGGAGCGTTCTGAGGTTGGCGAGCATGCTATTATCGCATCAGGCAGTATTCGCAAATATGAAGCCGGGTCTGTTTTCGTCCACGCCAACAGGGAGGCGCATGGCCCGCAGGGTTCCGCCAGGCCGGAAGATGCGTCGCCCGGGGGGCTACTCCGCCTTCATTCCGGCGCCCTTGCCGCCGGCGATCGAGTGGACGGCCGAGCTGGTGTCAGCCCTTTCTCAGGCCGACCGGCATATCGGTCGGCTGGCCGGCGAGGGCCGGCAGCTTCCGAACCCACACCTTCTCATCCGCCCGTTCGTACGCCGCGAGGCCGTGCTGTCCAGCCGGATCGAGGGGACGCAGGCCACGCTCGGCGAGCTGCTCGCGGCGGAGGCCGGGGCGGCGGTGGAGCGCAGCCCCGACGACCTTCGCGAGGTTGGCAACTACGTGACCGCGCTCGAGCATGGCGTGGCCCGCCTGAACCGGCTGCCCCTGTCCCTCCGGCTCGTGCGGGAGCTCCACGCAAAGCTCATGACTGGGGTGCGGGGCGACCGTGCCACGCGGGGCGAGTTCCGGCAAACGCAGAACTGGGTCGGGCCGCCGGGTGCCACGCCGGTGACGGCGAGCTACGTCCCTCCCCCGCCCGAGGAGCTGATCGCGTGCCTCGGGCCATGGGAGACGTTCCTCCACGAGCGGGCCCTCCCGCCGCTGGTCCACGTCGCCCTGGCGCACTGCCAGTTCGAGGCGATCCATCCATTCCTGGACGGCAACGGCCGGGTCGGGCGGCTCCTGATCACGCTCTCGATGATCGAGCGCGACATCCTGCCGACGCCGCTCCTCTACCTCAGCGCCTACTTCGAGTCGACGCGGGCCGAGTACTACGCGCGCCTTCGCGGCGTCCAGGAGAGCGCCGAGTGGGAGGCCTGGCTGCGATACTTCCTCGACGGCGTGGCCCGCCAGTCCGAGGACGCGCTCCGCCGTGTCGAGCAGGTCAACTCGCTCCTGGCCGGCTGGCGGCGCCGCATGACGGATACCCCCTCCCCCGCGGCGGCGCAGCTCGTGGACCTCCTCGCCGAGAACCCGTACTGGACGGTGCGCCGGGCGGCCAGCCGGCTCGGGGTCGCGTTCACCACGGCGCAGCGAGCGGTGGAGCGACTGCGAGCGGCATCCATCGTGGAGCAGGTCGGCGAGGCACGGCGAGACCGTGTCTACTGCGCCACGGACCTCCTGAGGATCCTCGAGGCGCCCAACGCGCCGGCGCGGGGCTAACGGTAAGCGCCGGACGCTGGGCGAGGCGACACTCGGCGCCGTGTTCTCCTTCGTCCACGAGGAGTTCCTCCCCCAGCTGAAGGGGCTCGAGGAGAAGCCTGGCGCGACGCCGCGCCAGAAGGCCATAGCGAGATCATGTCGGGGGTCGAGCGGAAGGGTCGAGAGGTGGCAGACGCGGTAGGGGCGCTCCGGGCGCTGAGAGGTCAGCCCCAGAGCTTCTCGTGACCGCCGCGGCCACGCCCTCTAGAGGCCGTCCATGTTGCCGTTCTCGCCTTCGGGACCGCCCTGGACAGAGTCGGCGGCCGTCGGAATCGGAAGATCCTCCGTCCGCTTGAGAGCCGCGCACCCACTGAACACCACCAATGCCGCCAGCCCGATCATCATCGCGCGCATCTGGCCACCTCCTACGCGACCCTTGGTGCCCGCTGCCTCGCGCATCCGTCCGGCCGCGTCTGATTATCCCTCGTGCACTCACGAAGCCACAGCGGGGGTAACCCGTCAAGACGGTCAGGGCCTGCCCGGAGGCGCCCGGCCTCCGTCCGGACCTCCCTCGCCGATCCGCCGTGACCCGGAGGACGCTGCTATCATCTAGCGCCAGGCGCCCGGAGCATCGGCGCGCGCAGCTCGCCAGGCCACATCGGCCAGACAACTCTCGAGGAAGGGCATGCAATCGATACGCGTCGCGGCGGTGAGCATGAACGGCTGGCTGGGGCAGCCGGATCGGGTCCTGGGCGCCATCGATCGGTGGTGCGATCGGGCGGTCGCCGAGCAGGCCGAGCTCGTCCTGTTCCCGGAGCTCGTGATCCACGGCCACTGCACGCCCAACACGGCGGAGATCGCCGAGCCCGTACCGGACGGCCCGAGCGTGAAGCGCCTGGTCGCCCTGGCGCGCCAGCACCGTCTGGTCCTCTCGGCCGGCCTGAGCGAGGTCGACCGGGACGGCGTCTACAACACCCAGGTGCTGGTGGGGCCCGACGGCTACATCGGGAAGCAGCGGAAGCTCCACCTCTCGCGGGACGAGGTCCTCCACTACACGGGCGGTCGGGACCTCTCGGTGTTCGACATCGGCAAGTGCAAGGTCGGCATCTCGATCTGCTACGACACCGAGTTCCCGGAGCTCCCCCGGATCCTCGCCCTCCGCGGCGCCGAGGTCCTCCTGATGCCGCACGCGTCGCGCGACCAGCAGTGGACGGACACGCCCGAGAGCGAGGCCGCCGCCCGCCGCTTCATGCGCGACGCTTACATGCGGTTCTCGATGCGGACCAAGGAGAACGCCGTCTTCGGAGTCCTGGCCGACCAGGCGGGGCGCGCCGGGTACGTGGACCGATATCCCCGGGATCACGCCAACCAGCCCCACCACCCCGGCGCCGCGATGGTCTTCGGGCCGGACGGCGGGCTGCTGGCGTCAGCGCAGGTGGAGCGCATCCAGGACGATATGATCGTCGTGACGCTCGATGCGGACGCTCTGGCGAGGGAGCGCGCGCATCCGAACTACCAGCTGAAGACCCGCCGGCCGCAACTCTACGGTGCGCTCTTGCGCGATCCGCTCTCGTCGTGAACGCGTCACGCGTCGGCAGCCGCCGGACTGGTATCATCTAGGCTCATGAAAGCCATGGTCGCGACCCGGTGGGGCGAGCCTTCGGAGCTCGAGCACCTCGAAGTGCCCGATCCGACGCCGGGACCGGATCAGGTCCTCATCGAGACGCGCGCGATCGGCTGCAACTTCCCGGACATCCTCATGATCCAGGGCAAGTACCAGGTGAAGCCGCCCCATCCCTTCAGCCCGGGCCACGAGATCGCGGGCATCGTCCGCGCGGTCGGAACCGGCGTGACGCGCGTCCGCCCGGGCCAGCGCGTCCTCGCGAGCCTCGAATGGGGCGGCTACGCGGAGCGGGCGGTCGCCGCCGCGTCGCGCGTGCATCCCATTCCCGACGCGATGCCCTTCGACCACGCGGCCGCGTTCTACGTGGTCTACCAGACGAGCTACGCGGCCCTGGTCCGCCGCGCCGCCCTCCAGCCCGGCGAGTGGCTCCTGGTCCACGGGGCGGCCGGCGGCGTCGGCCTCTCGGCGGTCCAGATCGGCAAGGCGCTCGGGGCCCGCATCATCGCGACCGCCGGCACCAAGGAGAAGCTCGAGATCGCGCAGCAATCGGGCGCCGACGTCCTGATCGACTACGTCACCGAGGACTGGGTCGAGCGTGTCAAGGCCGTCACCGGCGGCGAGGGCGCGGACGTGATCTACGATCCGGTCGGGGGCGACGTCTTCGACAACTCGACCAAGTGTATCGCCTTCGAGGGACGGATCCTCACCATCGGCTTCGCGGGCGGACGCATCCCGACCCTCGCCATCAACCGGGTCCTCCTCAAGAACTTCAGCGTCGTCGGCGTCCACTGGGGCTACTACCAGCGGCGCGGCTCGCCGCTGGTCCAGGAGTGGCAGGACGCGCTCATGAAGCTCTACGCCGAGGGACGGATCCGCCCGGTGATCTACCGCACCTATCCCCTGCGCGAGGCCGCCCAGGCCCTGGCCGCGCTGTCGTCGCGCGAGTCCTACGGAAAGGTGGTCCTCGTCCCATGACCGAGCCGCGGTTCCTGTCCCAGCGGGAGCTGTCCGACTATCGGCGCGACGGCTTCCTCGTCTGCCACGGTCTCTTCGGCCCCCGCGAGGTGGCCGAGCTCCGTCGTGCGACCGACGAGGTGCAGGCCTGGCCCGAGCAGCCCGGGACGTGGATGGTCTACGGCGAGAAGAGCCTCCGCGAGCCGGGGCAACGGCTCATCAACCGCATCGAGAACTTCTACCCCTACCACGCGGGGTTCAAGGCCCTCTTCGACGGCGACAAGCTCCTCGGGCGCGCGAGCGATCTCTTCGGCGAGCCGGCCGTTCTCTTCAAGGACAAGATCAACTTCAAGCTGGCCGGAGGCGACGGCTTCAAGCCGCACCAGGACCAGCAGGCCGGCTGGAGCGTGTACGCGCCCCTCTTCGTCACGGCGCTCGTCGCCATCGACGACGCGACCGAGGCGAACGGCTGCCTCGAGCTCGCCGCGGGCCACCACACCCGCGGGCTGATCGGCCCCGAGTGGGCGCCCCTGTCCGACCAGGATCTCCGCGGGGTCGACTTCGTCTCGTGCCCCACGGCCCCGGGTGACACGGTGTTCTTCGACTCGTTCGTCCCGCACCGGTCGGGCCCGAACCTCTCGCACGAGCCGCGCCGCGTGCTCTACGTGACCTACAACCGTCTCGCCGAGGGGGATCACCGGGCGCAGTACTACGCGGACAAGCGCAAGAACTACCCGCCCGACGTCGAGCGGGAGCCCGGCCGCCAGTACGTCTACCGGGTCTGACCCGTGAAGATCACCGGCATCGAGACGTTCGTCGTGGATGCGGGGTGGCGCCCCTGGCAGTTCGTGGCCGTCCGGACCGACGCGGGGCTGACCGGCTACGGCGAGTGCTCCGACGGCCGGAACCCCTACGGCATCGTGGGCACAGTGCGGGACTTCGAGCCGGTGCTGATCGGTCAGGACCCCCGCCCGGTCGAGCGCATCTACTGGGACCTCTACCGCATGGCCCGGCAGAGCCCGGGCGGCATCGCGGCCAAGGCGATCGCAGGGATCGAGCTCGCCCTCTGGGACGTGAAGGCCAAGGCGCTCGGCGTGTCCGTGTCGGAGCTCTTCGGCGGGCCGCTTCGCCTCCGCCAGCGCGTCTACTGGTCCCACTGCGGGACTTCGCGCGCGATGAACGCGACCATCATCGGCGTGCCGCCGATCCGCACGATGGACGACGTCCACCGCCTCGGGGAGGAGGTCGTGCGCCGGGGCTACCGGGCGCTCAAGACCAACATCGTCTACCCGGGCGATCCGGCGCGCGTCCACTTCCCGGGGTTCGGCGGCGGGCCCGGCACCACCGACCAGACGGTGACGTCCGAGATGATCCGGCACATCGAGACGCTCCTCGGCACCTTCCGGCGGGCAGTCGGCCCGGACGTCGGCGTGGCGCTCGATCTCAACTTCAACATGAAGCCGGAGGCCGCGATCCGCATCTGCCGCGCGCTCGCCGGCCTGGACCTCATGTGGGTGGAGATCGACATGTACGACGCCGACGCGCTCCGCGAGGTCAAGGACGAGGCGCCGATGCCGATCTGCTCGGGCGAGAACCTCTACGGGCTCCGCGGCTACCGGCCGTTCTTCGAGGCGCGGGCGATGGACGTCGTCATGGTCGACGTGCCGTGGAACGGCTTCGCCCAGTCGCGGAAGGTCGCCGACCTCGCCGAGACCTACGAGCTCAACGTCGCCCCCCACAACTACTACAGCCATCTCTCGACGCTCCACTCGCTCCACCTCTGCGCCACGGTACCGAACGTCCGGATCATGGAGATCGACGTGGACGACGTCCCGTGGAAGGACGAGCTGGTGGACGCGCCGCCCGTCGTCGAGCGGGGAGAGGTTCTCTTGCCGACCCGGCCCGGCTGGGGCGCCGACCTCGTCGAGGCCGTCGCCCGCAAGCACGTCTGGGAGCCCGGCCGCCTGCCCGGGTACTCCGCCGGGACCCAGATGTACGGGCGTTAGCGCCCGCCACTCGCCCCACGGATCGCCGGTCGTGACCCCGTCCGTCGCAGACATTCGCCGCGTCCCTCGCCCCCATCGATCGATCCCGCTGCTGCCGCTCCTGACGGCCGTCCTCGTGGTGGCCGGGATCTGGGTCGTCATCATCGTCCTGCGGCCACTGCCACCCCGCACGGTGACCATGGCCACCGGCCCGGAGGGCGGCGCGTACGCGGACGTCGGGAGGCGGTACCGTGACATCCTCGCGCAGCACGGCATCACGCTGTTCCTGATTCCGACGGCGGGGGCCGTCGAGAACCTGGCGCGGCTGCGGGACCCCCGGTCGGAGGTCGACGTCGCCCTGCTGCAGGGCGGCATCACGACCGAGCAGGAGTCGCCGGGTCTTCAGTCCCTCGGCACGGTGTTCTACGAGCCCCTCTGGTTCTTCCATCGAGGGTCCGCGGGGGACAAGGGCCTCGAGGCGCTCCGAGGCCGGAAGGTGTCGATCGGCCCCGAGGGCAGCGGGACGCGCATCCTCGCCCTTGAGCTGCTCGCCCGCCACGGGATGGATGCGCGCTCCGCCGAGCTGCTCCCGCTCAGCTTCCAGGACGCCGCCGACCGGCTGGTCCGCGGTCAGATCGACGCGGCGCTCGTCCTCGCCGCCTGGGAATCCCCCGTGGTGCGGCAGCTGCTCGCCGAGGACACCATCGAGCTCGTGAGTTTTCCGCGCGCGGACGCGCACGTGGCCCTGTTCCCGTTCCTGACGAAGCTGAGACTGCCCGCCGGCGTGCGCGATCTCGCGAGGAACCGGCCGCCGCGGGACGTGATCCTGGTCGCGCCGAAGGCAAGCCTGGTGGTGCGCAAGGATCTGCATCCCGCGATCCAGTCTCTGCTGCTGGATGCGGCGGAGCAGATCCATTCCGGCCCGGGGATCTTCCAGCAGGCGCGTCAGTTCCCGGCGCCGGAAGCGATCGGCCTTCCGCTGAGCGACGAGGCCCGCCAGTTCTATCGGTCCGGCCGGCCGTTCCTCCAGCGCAATCTGCCGTTCTGGCTCGCGGTGGCGATCGGTCGTCTCCTGGTGTTGCTGATTCCCCTGGTCGGCGTGATGTATCCCCTGTTCTGGCTCATGCCGGCCGTGTACGGCTGGGGAATCCGCCATCGGATCTTCCGGATGTACCGGGAGCTGCGGGAGCTCGACCAGGCGTCACACTCCGGCCGAGCGCTCGCCGACGTGAACGCGGCGCTCGGCGAGCTCGAGCAAAAGGCCAGCCACCTCCGGGTGCCGCTGTCGTACAGCGACCTCCTGTACACGCTGCGCGTGCACATCGCGCTGGTCCGCGAGCACATCGCCAAGACGGAGGGCACACCGCCCGCCTAGGGCCGCGTCGCAATTGACCGCCGCGCGTCTCGGCAAGGCGCGACGGATGCCACCGCCTGGCGCCGGCGCCCACAGCCGAGCGTCGCCGGGCTCCGGCGCGGAGCCCGTTCCTCCCCGCCGCGCACGGGCCCGGATCCGGCGCGCGCCTCGGCCGTGCGCCCAGGCGCAGCCCGGTCGCCGCCGCTGCTCTACGGTGTCACGGTGAGCGTGGCCACGCTGGTCGCCGTGCCGTCCGCCGTGGTGATGCTGACCGTGGCGCTCACCGCCAGCAGCGGGACCGTGAACGACACCTCGGTCGGCGACGAGGCGACCACCGCGGCGGCGATCGCACCGACCTTGACCACGGG
>CAYXBJ010000101.1:0-65657 GCA_964463175.1 uncultured bacterium | reverse complement strand
CGCGCCGCCGTGATACAGCCGGTGAGGAGGTCGCACATGAATCGGACTGGAATGTTCCAAACCGTTCCGAGGTGCAGGCTCGGTGCCGCAGTGGGCCTGCTCGTGTGGCTGGGGTGGTCGGCCTCGATCGCGATGGCGGGGACGGTGGTGGTCCAGCCGGGCCAGTCCATACAGGCGGCGATCGACGCGGCGACGCCCGGGACGACGATCCTGGTTCGCCCCGGGACCTACCACGAGAATCTCGAGATCATCACGGATGGCCTGAACCTCCGCGGCGCCGGCGTGGGCCGCACGATCCTGGTGATGCCTGACCAACCGCTGGAGCGCTTCTGCACGCCTATTCCGAATGACCCGGACGTCGCAGGAATCTGTGCGACGGGCGGCACCGACTGGGACACGGGGCTGCCGATTCGATTCCTGAACGGCGTGACGATCAGCGGTTTCTCGGTGCGCGGCTTCGCCGGGACTGGGATCGCCGTCGTGGGCGTCGCCGACGGGGTCGTCACGCTGAACGAGGTGGCGGACAGTGGTGCCCCGGGAATCTTCACGTTCAACTCGACCCGGTCCAGGATCCTCGGGAACGACGTCCACGGCAACGCGAGGGCAGGGATTCAGGTGGACAGGTTTCCGGAGACGCTGCCTCCCGCCCGTGCTCTGGTGAGCGGGAACAACGTACACGACAACCTCGGCGACGGCATCTTGGTTCTGGACGCCGAGCAGGGCACGATCGCCGCGAACGCGAGCAAGCGGAACTGCGCGGGGGTCGTGCTGGTCAACCTGTCCGGGTCGGGGGCGCGAAACTGGCACGTGTCGGCCAACATCGCCTCGGCGAACACGGTCGATTGCCCGAGCTTCGGCGGCCTCCTGACCGGGATCGGCGTCGGCGTCATCGGGGGGAGCGACGTGGTCGTCGAGCACAACGTCATCGCCGGCAACATGCCGGGTCCGTCCGCGTTTCTGCCCTCCGGCGGCGTCGTGGTGCTGAGCTCCACGGACTTCGGCGGCGGTGATCCCGCTGACGTGCGCGTCAGCGGCAACGTCATCCGCGGCAACGAGGATACCGACCTGTTCTGGGACGGGACCGGTGCGGACATCCAGTTCAGTCACAACGCCTGCAACAGCTCGGATCCGGCAGGCCTCTGCGGACCGTGACGGCCGTCTGGCGCCGTTGGGGCATGGCACTCAGCCGGCTCCAGCGTGCCGTGCCGGCGGCGTGCCCCACAGGAGCATCAGCGCGGCGAATGCCTTGATCGCGCGCCGCGCGTCCTCGAGCCGGATGTGCTCGTTGGGCGCGTGGATGAGACTGCCGCTGTAGCCGACGCCCGGCGGGAGCGCGGCCGGGGTGCCGCGGCTCGTGTAGAAGAACGTCGACGACGAGCCGCCCATCCACGGGAAGACGGCGGGCGGCCGCCCGTAGACGTCCTGGCACGCCGCCATCAGCGCCTGGCCGATCCCCGACGAGACCGGCGAGGCGCCCGGCTCGAAGGTGCTGTGCTGGATCACCTCGATCTCGCCGAATCCCTTGCGACGGAGGTGCGCCTTCAGGGCGGCCAGGATCGGGAGCGGGCGCTGGCCCGGCACCAGCCGGAAGTCGAGCTTCACCGCGGCGTGGGCGGGATTGATGGTCTTGCTGCCCGGTCCCGTGTAGCCGGACACGATGCCGTCGATGTTGCAGGTCGGGTTGTAGCAGTAGGCGACGAGGCGGCCCAGCCGGGTCGACCCGCCGAACACCGCCGTGACTCCGTAGGCCTTCTGCCACTCGCGCGGGTCGAAGGGGTTCTTCCGGAGGAGCGCCAGCGCTTCCTTCGTGGGGCGGGGGAGCCCGTCGTAGAACCCCGGGATGAGGACGCGCCCGCGGGCATCCCGGATCACGCGGAGCGCGTCGAGCAGGCGCCAGGCGGGATTGGGCAAGGACGCGGCGAGCGAGCTGTGCTGGTCCACGTCGGCCGTCCGGACGCGTAGCTCGACGTAGAGGATGCCCTTGCTGCCCATGTAGACCTCGGGCACGCCGGCAGGCGTGTGCCCCGCGCCCTCGATCGTCGCGCCCGCGCCCCGGAAGAGCGCCGGATGCTGGCGCGCGAAGCCCGGCAGGTGCGGGCTCCCGACCTCTTCCTCGCCTTCGACCATGAACCGGAGCCCGACCGGCACGGTGCCGATCACCTCGCGGACGGCTGCCTGGGCGAACGCCTGGGCGACCGTGTTGCCCTTCGTGTCGGCCACGCCCCGGGCGAAGAGCTTGCCGTCCTCCACCACCGGGTCGAACGGCGCGCGGCGCCACTGCTCGATCGGATCGACTGGCTGGACGTCGTAGTGGTTGTAGAGGATGAGGATTGGCGCCCCGGGCCGTGCGGCGACCTCGCCCACCACCATGGGCGGCCCGCCGGGCACGTCCATCAGGCGCGCCTCGACGCCGTGGCGCGCGAGGATCGCCCGGGTGGCCTCGGCGCCCTCGGCCTCCGCCTCACGCCGCGCGCTGATCGTCGCGATCCGAGCGTAGGCCCGGAGCTCCTCGACGAACTCGTCGAAGCGCCGGTCGATCCGCGCGTACACCTCCGCCCGAGCCGCCTTGGTCACCGGATCGCTCATGTCAGGTCTCCTTCGGGAACGAGCCCGTCGCTCACATCAGTCCCATCATCTGCCAGACCGGCACCGAGAGGAGCAGGGCGGCCGGCCGGAGCAGGCTCTCCACCACGAGCGGCCATCGGGCCTGGGCGTGGGTGAAGAGCTCGCCCTCGCTGGCGAAGTACACGATGGCGTACCCGGAGTTCACGTAGGGGACGATCGTGTGGTCGCCGGCGATGAGCGCGACCAGCACGGGGATGAACGGATGGAAGCCGAGCCCCTCGGCGATCGGCATCGCGACGAGGGCGATGATGGTCGACGCCGTCATCCAGGGCACGAAGAAGTGGAGCACGAAGGCGATGATCGAGATGGTCAGGACGAAGCCGTAGGGGTTCCGGACGATGGACGGCATCCCGCTCTGCACCATCGTGGTCAGCCAGGTGTCGATGTGGAGCGTCGTGAACACGTTGCCGAGGCTCAGGATGACACCGCAGTAGACGAGGAGCCCCAGCGTCCCGCCCCCCTGGAAGGCCGACTGGTCGAGCGTACCGAGGGTGAACAGGAACAGGAACGCGATCAGCGCGAGCCACGCCGGCGCGATCCCGTGGTACGGGCGGCTGGCGAAGCCGACGATCAGGACCACCAGGACCACGGCGCTCCAGATCTCGTTGCGGGTCAGGGGACCGAGGAGCGCCTGCTGGAGCCGCACCGCCTCCAGGTTGACGCGTCCCGTCCGTTGCGGCTTGAACATGAAGATCAGGACCAGATACATGACGACGCCGATCACGACGAAGGGCGGCAGCGCGATGAAGAACCAGCGCCACCAGGTGATCTGGGCCTTGGCGGCCTCCGGGAGCAAGTCGTGCACGACGAGACCGGTGAACGTCCCGGTCTGGAACAGCTCCCCCATCTCGAGGAACGTGAAGAACGTCATGAGCCCCACGGCCGCCGCGCCGGGGCCTCGCGCCGCGAAGCCCATGGCGTCCGAGAGCCCGCGCGCGATGGGGACGCCGAGCGCGATCCGCGTGGAGCCGCTGGCGAGCCCGGCGGTCATCAGGACGCCCGTCAGACACAGGACGACGCTCTGGGGGATGAACCGGGGCGGCAGCCGCTGTAGCGACAGCAGGACGAGCCGGAACATCAGGCCCGAGCGCGCGACCGCGACGCCCACTGCGAGGAGCGTGAAGATCATGTTCCAGGCGGGGGTCGCGAAGCCGCCCAGGATGTCCCCTGGCGGTACCAGGCCCGGAAGGACGAGGGCGAGCGTCAGGAAGAGCATCACCACGTAGTCCGGCAGCACGTCGGCGACCAGTAGCGGGACGGTAGCGATGATGGCGGCGAGCGCGACGAGGCCGCCGCGCTCGAGCCCGTGGGGCAGGGGCAGCATCCACCCGAGCCCGAAGAGGACGACGGCGGCGACGGCGCTCAGCGTGCGGAGGGTCGTGAACCGCTGCGCGAGCCGGCTGAAGAGCGGCGCGGCCCGCTCGCGACTGCCGGGCGTCGGCCCCGTCGCCGGAGTGTTCATCCGCTCGGTGAGCTGGGTCCGCAGGGCGCCGAGCCGGGTGCCGAGCGCCGGGGACCGCGCGCCGACCGCGGCGAGCCAGCGGTCCAGGTCGCCGGCCGACGCGGTCTGCAGGAGATGAGTCTCGTGGGCCCCGACGAGCTTCTCAGCGTCCTCGATCGCGCCCGCCGCGAGGGCGAGGTCGGTGGCGGCGACGACGTCGCCGGCCGCCGCCATCTCCTCGGCCGCGGCCCGGAGCCACGCGGGATTCGGCTCCCGGACCTCCGCGCCGGCGACCGCCAGGAAGGTCGGGTCGACGACCAGATCGGTTCCGTCGGCGTGGAGCAGACTCGAGCTCTCGACGAGCTCGGCCAGCGCGTCCGCATCGCCGGTGCGCGCGCAGGTCCGGCGGAGCGCCTCGGCCCCCCACCGGGGCCGCGCGGAGACGTCCCCGACCAGCCGAACGGCTCCCGGGCTGAGCCGGCCGATCGCGGCGGTGCTGAGGCGGTGGCTCAGCGCGCGGAGGGCCCCGGTCTCCTGGTTCATCGCCGCGAGCCGGTGACTCAGGGACCGCTCGATGCTCCGCGCGATGCCGCGCTCGTGGTCGAGGAGGGTCTCGAACCGAGGCCGCGAGAGGCGCCAGACCGTCAGGTCCGTCTCGGCCACCACCGTCGCGGTTCGCGGCGAGTCGGTGAGGAGCGCCATCTCCCCGAACACCTCGCCGGGCCCGAGGGTCGTGACGCGCTGGTCACCACCGTCCGGCGGACTGGCCGCGTCCCCGGCGGGCGGCGCCGAGGCCCCGCCGGCCAGCACCGCGGCACGGCCGTACTTGATGACGTAGAAGCCGTCCGGCCGGTCGCCGTGGCGGACGATCGCCTGCCCCGGCGTGAAGTGCATCTCCTCGAGCTCTCCGGCCAGCCGGGCGAGGTCCAGCCGTCCCAGATGGGAGAAGAGCGGGGACCGGGCAAGCGCGGTCGCGGAATCCGGACGGTCGGGGTTCGACATGAGCGCTCTTCGAAACGCTGGCTATCTTCGACGAGCATCGGTCCGGCTGTAAAGAGGGTCGGAGCGATTTGCCCAAGGTTGCGGCGCGACGCTGCCCTGACGCATGCTTGGGGAGGCGACGGTCCGTCCGTCGGCGGGGGAGGGTCCCGATGCGCTGGAACGACATGCGCCGCAGCGACAACGTCGAGGATCGTCGCGGGATGTCCGTGGGCGGGGCCGGGCTGAAGCTGGGCGGCGGCGGGCTACTCCTGATCCTGGTGCTGAGCGTCCTCACCGGCACGAATCCGCTCGATCTCCTCAGCGGGCTGGAGGAAACCTCGCCGCCCGTGGTCGACAGCGGGCCGGAGCGGAAGCCGCCCGCGGACGACCCCCAGGCCGATTTCATCCGCGCGGTGCTCGGGGACATCGAGGACACCTGGGGGAAGCTCTTCGAGCAGGGCGGCGGGAGCTACGAGGCGCCGCGTCTGGTCCTTTTCAGCGGGGCCGTCGACTCCGCGTGCGGCCAGGCGAGCGCGGCGGTGGGACCCTTCTACTGTCCGCCCGACCGGAAGGTCTACCTGGACCTCGAGTTCTTCCGGGAGCTCAGCGCGCGCTTCGGTGCGCCGGGCGAGTTCGCCCGCGCCTACGTCGTCGCGCACGAGGTCGGGCACCACGTCCAGAACCTCCTGGGGACGTCGGATCGGGTGCAGCGGCAGCGCTCGCGGATGGATCAGGCGTCGGCGAACGCGCTCTCGGTCAAGCTCGAGCTCCAGGCAGACTGCTACGCCGGCGTCTGGGGCTACTACGCGGCGCGGCGCAACATCCTCGAGCCGGGCGACGTCGAGTCGGCGCTGGCCGCGGCGAGCGCCATCGGGGACGATCGCCTGCAGAAGCAGGCGCGCGGCTACGTCGTGCCGGAGTCGTTCACCCACGGCTCGTCGGCCCAGCGGGTCCGGTGGTTCCGCGCGGGGCTCGACTCGGGGGACGTGCGGCGCTGCGACACCTTCGCCGCGCGGCCTTAACCCCGAGACAGGCGCGCCCCCGTCTCGCGGACGATCTCGATCAGCGCGTCGATGTCCGCCTCCGTCGTCCCGTAGTGGAGCACGCAGGCGTGCACGGCGTACCGGCCGCCCAGCATCGTGCCGGTGACGAAGGCCCGACCCTCCGCCTGGATCCGCTCGACCAGGAGCTTGTTGAGCGCGTCGAGCCGGGCGGCGTCTCCGGTCCATCCCGGCGGAGCGTAGCGAAAGCACACGACCGATAGCGTCACCGGCGCCACGCGCTCGAGGTCCGGGGCCTCGTCCACGCCGGCGGCGAGCCGATGCGCGAGCGCGACCTGGCGGTGGACCAGCCGAGCCACGCCGGCCCGGCCGAGATGCTGGAGCGTCATCCAGAGCTTGAGCGCTCGGAACCCCCGGGTCTGCTGGAATCCGTACTCCGAGTACCAGGGGAGGCCGCCGAAGCCCTTGCCCTCCTCGGTCCTGAGGTAGGGCGGCACGAGGCTCCACGTGTCCCGCAGCAGCCGCCCGTCCCTGACGAGGGCGCAGCCGCACTCCACCGGCACCGAGAGCCACTTGTGCGGATCGAGCGCCAGCGAATCCGCCCGCTCGATGCCGGCATACCGGGGAGTGAGCGTCGGGTCCGCGGCGCCGATGGCCCCGTAGGCGCCGTCGACGTGGAACCAGAGGCCTTCCGCTTCGCAGAGCGTGGCCACGTCGTCGAGTGGATCGATGGCGCCCGAGTTGACGGTGCCTGCGCTCGCCCCCACGCAGAATGGCCGCCGCCCGGCGGCCCGGTCCGCGGCCACCGCCTCGTGGAGCGCCCGCACGTCCATCCGGAAGTCGCCGTCGACGGGGATGGTCCGCACGCTGTCCCCGCCGAGGCCGAGAAGCTCGGCGGCCTTCCGCATGCAGCTGTGCCCCTCGTCCGACAGGTACAGTACGAGCGGCGCGGGGAAGTCGCGCAGCCCGCGCGCGCGGACGTCCCAGCCGTCGACGGCGGCGGCGCGATGACGGGCGGCGGCGAGACACGTCAGCGACGCCATCGATCCCCCGCTCACCAGGAGCCCCATGCTGCCTTCGGCGGGGAATCCGACCAGCTCCATCAGCCACCGGACGGTCGCGCGCTCGACGTAGATCGCCGCATGGTCTCCGCCGGCGCAGCTCGGGTTGAGCGCGGCCGCCAGGAGGTCGCCGACGATGCCGACGGGCGTAGGTGGTGAGTTGATCCAGCCGAAGAACCGCGGATGGCCGTTCCCCATCGGGTGACGGAGGATCTCCCGTCCGACGAGGGCGAGCAGCGTCTCCGGGTCGAGCCCGTCGTGGGGCAGGGGGCGCTCGAGGAGCGCCGTCCGCTCCGCGGCTGTCATGGGGCTGAAGACCGGGCGGGCGGCGAGCCCGTCGAGATGGTCGGCGATCAGGTCGACGGCGGCGTGAGCGAGCTTGCGGAAGGCGGCCGGAGCCATGGCGGGCGCCGGCGGGCCGGTCGGCGCGGAGTGAGGCGGTGTCGACCTCGAGGGCATCGTGCTCACGGGCGTCTCCTCGCGGCCGGGAGCATCCGGCCTCGGCGGGTGTGCGGGCCGCTCCCCACCAGCTCGATGGCGAGGTAGTAGACGCAGGGCTCGCGACCCGGGTTGACGAACTGGTGGTGGCAGTCTCCCGCGTAGTACGCGCTGTCTCCCGCGCGAAGGGTGTACGGGGTGCCGTCGATCGTGAGCTGGAGCGTGCCTCGCTCCATGGCGAGGTACTCCCGCGAGCCCCGGGCGTGCGGCGCGAAGACCCCGGCGTCGACGCCGGGCCCGATCGTGGTGCGCATCAGCTCGAACTCGACGCCGGGCAGGACCGGGGAGAGGATCCGCCGCTCCCAGCCCGACGGATCGCGCGCGACGTCCTGGGCGGTGTGGCGCAGGACGATGACCCGCGCGGCGCGCTCCTCGCCGAGCAGGCGCGCGATGGTGGTGTCGAGGGCGGTGGCGATCCGATCGAGGACGAGGACGGTGGGCACCTTGCCGCCACGCTCCACGGCCGAGAGCATGCTGCGGCTGACGGTCGCCCGCGCGGCCGCGCCGGCCAGGGACAGGCCCCGGCCGAGACGGGTCGCGCGGACCCTGGCCCCGAACTCCGCCATGTCGAGACCCGTCGAGAACCGCCCCGCGCTCATGACCGTGGATGCCGCGGCGACACCATGGTGGATCATATTCCACTATGGTGGACGCCGCAATCCGGCGACGCTCACGGCCCACCGTGTAAGAAGCATCGTGTAGCGGCTACCCGACGCGGCAACTTTCCGCGGGCTCGGGCTCGAGGTCGGCGCACGCGGGGGACCGGCGAGGTCAGCGTTCCTCGCGGTTTCGGGGACTGGGCCGGGGCCTCGTCCGAGAGACCACAGAGGTGGCACTCATCTTGCCCGGACCATTGGGATGCGAAGTCGATCCTTGCCCCTCGCGCCTCTCCTGCTCACCGTCCCGGACACCGCGCGTCGGCTTCGTCGCCACGAGCAGACGGTCCGGGCCATGATCCGCCGCGGAGACCTGGCGGCGATCCGCCTGGGCCGCCTGGTCCGCGTCCTTGCCGCCGCCGTCGACCTGGCCAGCGCGGCCATGGGCGAGGCGGCCGGTCCCTCCCCGACGACGCGACGTACGCTCCGCCGGCTCCCCGCGCGCGCCAGGGCGTAGCCCTGAGGTCGCCGGTGACACCACCCGACGCGGAGCGGACGGTGGAGACCCTGCTGGGCCGCGCGCGCCACGATCTTGCCGCCGCCGAGCGGGACGAGGCCACCGAGCGCGGCACGCTGATGAGCCTGATCGATCGGGATCGCCATCTTCGCTACGCGATGGAGCAGGCCTCGCTGACGGTCCGGACGACCCGGGACGCCGAGGGACTGCGCCACATGCGCGGGCGGCTCGACGCTCTCGAGCAGGAGCGCCACACGCTGATGGCGAGCCGCCGCGAGCAGGAGATGACCGTCGATCAGCGGCGGGATCGGACCCGGACGGCCCGGCTCGCGGTGGAGGAGCTCGAGCAGCGCGCCGTGCGGCTTCGCGAGATGATCCGGCACTCCGAGCAGCAGCTCATGATGCGCCAGCGCACCATCGACGAGCTGGAAGGCCAGGTCGTCCGCCTGCTGGACGAGCTGCCGAGAGTCCGGACGCTCCACGCGGAGGCCGAAACGCGTCTCTCCACGCTCCGGCACGAGCTGGCCGAGCTGGACGGGAGCTAGGCCGCGTCCGCGGTCACCGCTGCCAGAACCGCTGGTAGGCCCCGCGGAGCTGAGGAAGCGCCGAGCGCACGTCGGGATGACGTCGGGCCTCGACGTAGCGCGCGCGGACGGCCGCGTCCTGGAAGTTCACCGCGCCCTCGAGGCAGCACATGATCGAGCCGGGGTCCTCGGTGTGGGGCAGCCCGAGCGCGTGGCCGAGTTCGTGCGCCGCCACCTGGAACAGCACGATCTCGCGTGAGGTCGCGCCCATCGCCGAGGGCTCCGCGAGGTCGATGCCGACCGGCAACCGGATCACGCCCGTGTCGTCCGCATCGAGGCGGGTGTAGCCGCGGGGCTCGCCCGCCGCACCCGGGATGAACCGGATCACGACGGCCGCACCCTCCTCCCGGTCCAGCCAGCGGAATGCCTCCACGCCCAGGGCCTCGCGCGCGACGGCATTCCAGTCGACGACGGCCCGGCGGACCGGTGCCCCGAGCGATGCGTCTGGTGGCGGGATCAGATAAATCGTCAGCGGGAAGCGGTCACGCGAATGGCCGATTGGTCGATCGGTTTCGACGGAGTCGGAAGCGCCCCCGTGGCCGGCGGCCGCCACCGTCAGGGCGATGGCGAGGAGGAGAACTGCCCCCGCGCGCACGTCAGGGCGGCGCAACGCGCTCATTCGCCCCGCTCTCCTTCGCACATGCAGGAGCTTACCCGACGCCGTCAGCTCGGGGACGGTCCGCTCGACGTGGACGACGCCAGCGCACGCGATGCATGTCGCCTCAGCGAGGCGATGGTGCGCCGGACCCTCGAGGTGCTCGTGGACGCCGGCCAGATCCCTCCGGCATGGCGCGACCGTTCGGCGGCCGAGGGAGGTCTCTGGACGAATCGCCTCCGCGAGAACCCCCTGACCGCTTCGCCAGGCGCGGACCGTCGGCGGGGCGGCGCGAGTCAGCCGCGCTACGGCGGGGGCCCGGCGACGACGACGGTGGCCCGGTCCGGATGGAGGTGCGCGCGCGCCGCTTCGTTCACCTGCTGGACCGTGACCGCCCGGTAGTAGCCGGCGTAGCGGTCGATGTAGTCCGGGCCGAGATTGAAGAACTCCATGCTCCACAGCATCTCGGCCATGCCGTCGTTCGTCTCGAGCCGGAGCGGGAACCGTCCGGTGAGGTAGGCGACGGACTCGTCGACCTCACGCTGGGTGACGCCGCCCCGCTGGATTCGCTGAATCTCGGCCTCGACCGCGGCGACGGCCTTCTTGGCGTTTGCGGGATTGGTCCCCAGCCCGACCCGGAAAGGTCCCGGCGAGAGCCCGGCGTCGAAGTAGCCAAAGACCGAGTAGGCGAGTCCCTGGTCATCGCGGATGGCCGTGCTGAGCCGGCTCGTCAGCGCGCCGCCGCCGAGAATGAGGCTCATCACCTGGGTGGCGTAGAAGTCGGGGTCGCTCCGGCGGAGGCCGCCAGCGTGCCCCCAGGCGATCGCGGTCTGAGTCCGATCGGGAACCGGGATGTCGAGCGAGACGGGCGCGGCCTGGAGCTGGAGGTCAGGCGGCACGATGGGCTGGGCGTCCGGATTGCGCGGCCAGTCCCCGAGCCGCTTCTCGAGCGCCTCCCGGATCCGGTCGGCGGTGACGTCCCCCGCCACGACCACGATCATCCGGTCGGGGCCGTACTGCCGGCGATGGAAGGCGACGAGGTCATCCCGGGTCAGCGCGGCGATCGCGGCCTCCGACTCCTCGAACGTCTCCGGGCGGAACGGATGGCCCGGCGGGTAGATCGCCCGGTCGAACGCGAGGCCCGCGACACGGTCCGGGTTCGTCTTCGATTGGGCGATCCTCGCCAGCGCCTCGCCCTTGAGCCGCTCGAGCTCGTCGGCCGGGAACGACGGCTGGCGGATCATCTCGGCGAAGAGATCCAGCACGAGATCGAAGTCCCGGGTCAGCGTCTGCGCCCCGACCGTCGTCGTCAGCGAGTCGGCGCTGGCGCCAAGGCCCGCGCCCACGTCCTCGAGCGCGGTGGCGAACGCGAGCCCGCTGCGCTGGTTGGTGCCACGGCTCAGCATCGACGCCGTGAACCCCGCGAGGCCGGGCCGATCCCGCGGCTCGAGGAGGGATCCCGCCGGGATGCTCGCCCGGAGCGCGATCGTCGGGGTCGCGTGGCTCTCCTGCACGATGACCGAGATGCCGTTGGCGAGGGTGAATCGCGACACCTGGCGGCTCGGCACCCGGGCGACCGGCACCCGGGGTAGGGGAATGGGTCGATCGCCCCGCTGCGGCCTCTCGACCCGAGCCGATGCTTCACGCGGGGGCGGCGCCGCCGGTCCCCCGCCGTCCGACGGGACGAAGTGGCCGATCGTCCGCGTATCGACGGTGAACGTGCGCCGACCAACCGCCTGGATGTCGGCAGGCGTGAGCGCGCGGATCCGGTCGAGGTAGGTGCCGAGATAGCGCCAGTCCCCGATCATGGCCCAGTAGCCGAGCTGCCGCGCCTGCGCGGTCACGCTGTTCGACTGGAACACGAAGTCGGCCTCGGCCCGCCGCTGGGCGCGAGTCCATTCCTCGTTGGTGATCGGGCTCCCGATCAGGCGCTCGACTTCTTCTAGAATCCCGGCCTCGAGGCGCTCTGCGGTGACCCCGGGGCGGGCGGTCGCGGTCACGTAGAAGAGGAAGGGATCCTGAAGGGTCGGGGCTCCGGCATCGACGCGGGAGGCCACGCCCTTCTCGACGAGCGCCTGGTAGAGGCGGCTGGTCCGTCCCTCGCCGAGGACGCCGGACAGCACGTCGAGGGCGTAGTTGTCCGGGTGGGCGGCCCCCGGCGCTCTCCACGCGACCATCACCATGGGCAGGGAGCCGGAGCGCCGGACGACGATCCGGCGCTCGCCGCGCTGCGGCGGCTCCAGCGTGTGGATGCCGGGCGGCTTCGGGATCGGCTTGAGCGGCCCGAAGTACTTCCGGGCGAGCCGGATCGCCTCGGCCGCGGAGACGTCGCCGACGACGACCACGACCGCGTTGTTGGGGCCGTAGTGCGTCCGGTAGTACTGGTAGAGCGCGTCGCGGGACACGTTCTCGACGTCGCTTCGCCAGCCGATCACCGGCCAGTGATAGGGATGCGCCTGGATGGCGGTCGACACGACGTTCTGGTAGAGGATCCGGCCGGGGCTGTTCTCTCCCCCTTCCAGCTCGCTCCGGACGACGGTCATCTCGGAGTCCAGATCCGCCTTGTCGATCCGGCTGTTCACCATGCGGTCGGCCTCGATGCTCATGGCGAGCTCGAGCCGGTCGGCGGCGACCGTCGCGTAGTAGTTCGTCCAGTCGTAGTAGGTGCTCGCATTGAAGGCGGCGCCGTTGAGGAAGAGCGTCCGCGCGATCTCGCCGAGCTTGAGCTTCTGCGTGCCCTTGAAGAGCATGTGCTCCAGGAGGTGAGACATTCCGGTGATGCCGGTGTGCTCGTTGCGCGAGCCGACGCGGTACCAGACGCTGAAGCTGACGACCGGGGCGTTCCGGACCTCCTTGACCAGCACGGTGAGACCGTTCGGCAGGACGGTCTCCTGGACGCCGGTGGTGATCGTTGCGGCGGGCAGGGTCTGGGCCGTCGACACCCGCGAGCCTCCGGCGGCGAGCAGTCCGAGCACGGCGACCCGGGCGGTGAGCCATGCGATCCGGCGGCTGACGGGAGCGAGGCGGGACATGATCACCCGTTCAGTATAGTGCCTCGCGCTAGAGGGGCCCCTCGCCGGGGCCTTCGGGCGCCGCCGCCGCCCGCACGGCCTGGGAAAGCGTGATATCGTGGGCCGGTTGCCGCGCCGCTCGGCCGGCACGCATTCCGAGACACCAAGCCACGAGGACCGGAAGCCCATGAGTACGCAGGAGCAAGCGCGGCCGGCGCCGACGCTCGGACTCACGCCCGACCAGATCACGGTCCGGTACCAAGCGCTGCAGTCGAAGCTGGTGCCGCTCTGGAAGTCGATCGCCAGCCTGAACCGCGACCCCCAGACCATCGTCGTGGTGCCCTCGATCACGCTGGACCAGATGAACATGGCGCCGTCGGTCCTCCAGGCCATGGAGGAGCGCTTCCTGTTCATGCTCTTCCTCCTCCGCCAGCCCAACGCGCGCATGATCTACGTGACGTCGCGGCCGATCCTGCCCGACGTGGTGGACTACTACCTGGGACTCCTGCCGGGCGTCATCCCGGCGCATGCCCGGGCGCGCTTCTTCAATCCGGTCCCGCACGACAGCACCGTGCGGCCGCTCTCGCTCAAGGTCCTCGAGCGCCCGCGGCTCCTCTCCCAGATCCGGGACCTCATCCCCGACAAGGAGCGAGCCCATCTCGTGCCGTACAACACGACGGAGCTCGAGCGCGACCTCGCGATCCGGCTCGACATCCCGATGTACGGCGCCGATCCCCGCCACTTCGAGCTGGGGACCAAGAGCGGGTGCCGGAAGCTGTTCGGCCGGGCCGGAGTCTCGTATCCCCTCGGGTCTGAGGACCTCCGGACCGCCGACGACGTGGTCGACGCGCTCCGTCGGCTCCGGGCCGCGCGACCCCAGGTTCGCTCGGCGATGGTGAAGCACAACGAGGGCGTCTCGGGTGCCGGCAACGCGGTCGTGAATCTCGAGGGGCTGCCGTCGCCCGGTGACTCGACCGAGTCCGCCGCCCTCCTCGAGCGGCTCAAGAACATGAAGTTCGAGAGCGCGCGGCAGCGGTACGACATGTACATGGCCAAGCTGGCGGAGCTGGCCGGGATCGTCGAGGAGCGCGTCATCGGCGAGGAGATCCGCAGCCCGAGCGTGCAGCTCCGCATCACGCCCCTCGGCCAGCTCGAAGTCCTCTCCACGCACGATCAGGTGCTGGGGGGACCCAGCGGGCAGAGCTACCTCGGCTGCCGCTTCCCCGCCGATCCGGCTTATGCGGCGATGATCACGCGCGACGCGGTCAAGGTGGGGCAGGAGCTGGTCGGGGAGGGCGTCCTCGGCCGCTTCGCCTTCGACTTCGTGGTGGTGCGCAACGGCGGATCATGGACGCCCTACGCCATCGAGCTGAACCTGCGGAAGGGCGGGACGACCCACCCGTTCCTAACGCTCCAGTTCCTGACCGACGGGCGGTACGATCCGGAGTCCGCGACGTTCACGCCGCCGAACGGGCGGCCGAAGTGCTTCGTCGCGACCGACCACCTCGAGTCCGAGCTCTACCGGGGTCTCATGCCGCAGGACGTCTTCGACATCATGGTCCGGCACGAGCTCCACTTCAACCAGACGCGGCAGACCGGGGTCGTTCTCCACATGCTGACGGCGCTCTCGGAGCGGGGCCGCCTCGGGCTCACCGCGGTGGGCGAGTCGCAGGCGGAGGCCGACGAGATCTACCAGCGGGCCGTCGAGGTCCTCGATCGGGACGCCGAAGCCGCGATGCGGCAGGACCCGCTGCCGGCGCGTTAGCCCTGGTGAGCGAGCCCTGGTCGGATCCCGAGCTGTTCCGGACGGTCTTCGAAGGGACCGAGGTCCTCCGGAAGCCGATCAGCGGGATCATCACCGGGCATCACGTCCTCCCGTACGTCCTGGTCGGGCCGCACTGGGACCAGCCCGGCCGGTCGGTGGAGGTGCGGGGGCGGATCCGCGTCTCGCCGCGACTCATCCTGCCAGTTCGCAGCGACGGCCCGACCTACGGTGACGTGTTCTCGGACCGCGAGGTGATGCACCAGGCGCTGGTCGCCCGGGTGTTCAGCTTCAAGTACGCGCCGAAGGTACTGGTCGAGAGCGAGGATCTCCGGATCCAGCGCCAGGACCGCGCGCCGCAGGCGCATCTCGAGCTCGTGCTCGACGAGCTGCTCCGTCAGGAGGTCATCAACACCGGGGTCATCCGCTCTCCGGACGTCCGCTACTACCCGGTGTCCATCGACCGGTTCATCCGGGAGATCCTCGACCAGGAGTTCCGCGACTAGCGCGACCCCGTGCCGGATGACGCGGGGTCACCCCGACGGGTTTCGGCGGCCTTCGGGCTACGGCGCCGGCCGGCTGCTCTCCTGGCGCACCCACTCGTCGAAGGGCCCCGACACGCGGACGATCTCGTTGATCAGCCACACCGAGCGCGACACGAGGACGATGAAGAGGTCGCCCGCGATGCCCGCCTTGCGCGTTTCCGGCGTGACCGGGGCGAAGGCGAGGGCGCGGAGGAAGCTGCCGTCGTTCGTCGATCCGAAGTCCAGGCGGCGGCCGTCCGACGTGAGGGCGAAGAGCTGTCCGGTCCGCCGCTGCACCACGAACAGCGCACCGCCGGGGCTCATCGAGAAGCTGGCGGGCAGGGGCCCCTGGAGAACCGGCACCTTGCGGCCGTCCGGAGTGATCCGCGCGATCTCGCCCTCACCGGAGCCGAACGGCGTCTCCGCCGTCCCGTCGGCCCCCACCCAGAGGTCGCCCGCCTCGTCGATCGTCAGGATTCGCGGCCGGAGCACCGCGGTGTGGCGCGGGTTGACGACGTTCCCCCGGGCGTCGAGGTGAACGACCACGCCCTCGTCGCGGTCGGTCACGTAGACGTCGCCCGCGGCGTCGACCGCCACCCCCTCGGGCTGACGCAGGACCGGCGTCGCGCCCGCCGCCGGGCGACCGCCGGCGAAGAGAGCCGGCTTCCCGTCGAGGATGCGGTACAGCGCGCCCAGCCGCCGCTCGCGGTCGTAGGTCGTCACCCAGACCGTTCCCCGGGCGGGAACGGCGCCGATCTGCGGATTCGGCAGCGGGGGCCCGTAGAGATAGCGCGATTCGGTCTCAGGCGTGACCCGGGCTCCGCCGGCCGGCACGCGATAGATGGCCCAGAGGTCCTCCACGTCCCCCGAGCGGAAGCGCGCCCCGGTGCGGGACATGTAGAGAGTCCCGGCGCCGTCGAACCCGAGGGTCCCCACGGCCGGCATCCCGGTGACGCTGCGGTCGCCGGAGGCATCGAACCCTTGGCCGGTGACGTAGACGTCGATCGTGAAGCCCGGCGGAAGCTTGAGCTCGCCGCGCGCCGGGGTGACGAGGAGGAGGAGCGCGAGGAAGCCGAGCCACATCGTCATCCGGATCCTCCTCAGCGTCGCGCGTCAGAGCGGATCGATCGGAGGTGCGTCGCCCCGACGACCACGCCGCGAGTATACGCCCGTCGGCCGATCGTCGAGGGTTACGATGGGGCGGCGCGCGAAGCCGCGCAGGAGGATGACCGGTGACGACATCGAAGCAGGGGCCGGCCGCCGCCGGAGCCGCCACCCCCGCCGCGACCCGAGCCTACGCGGATCGCCGATCCGCCGTGGGCGCGCACGCCTACGGTCGCCTCGGGCTCACCGATCTGACGGTCTGCCGGCTCGGATTCGGAGGCTACCGCGTCAACGACGAAAGCGCGGTGCACCGGGGCGCGCTCGAGCGGGCCCTCTCCGCCGGCGTCAACCTCGTCGATACCTCGACGAACTACACCGACGGAGGCAGCGAGCGTCTCGTCGGGCGGGTCGTCGGCGAGGCGATCCGGAGGGGACGCATCGCGCGCGAGGAGATCGTCGTCGTCTCGAAGATCGGCTACGTGCAGGGCGAGAACCTCGCCCTGGCCAGAGAGCGCGAGAGCGCGGGGCGTCCGTTCCCCGAGATGGTGCACTACCAACCGGACTGCTGGCACTGCATCCACCCGGAGTTTCTCGCGGATCAGTGGACCCGGTCGCTCGCGCGCCTCGGTCTCGAGACGCTCGACGTGTGCCTCCTCCACAATCCGGAGTACTACCTCACGGACGCCGCCCACGCGGGCCCTGGGAATCTCGAAGAGACCCGGCGCGAGTTCTACCGGCGACTCACCGAGGCGTTCCGATTCCTCGAGGAGCGCGTGGCGGCGGGCGCTCTCGGCTGGTACGGCGTGTCGTCGAACACGGCCGCGCACGCGGTCGACGACGCGGAGGCGACCAGCCTGACGCTCATGCTGCAGGCGGCGCGAGACGCGGGCGGCGCGGGCCATCACTTCGGGGTGCTCCAGCTCCCCCTGAACCTCGTCGAGGCGGGGGGCGTGCTCGAGCCGAACAATCCGCCGGACGCGCCGGCGGCCGCGCGTCGCGCCGTGCTGGATCTCGCCGCTGCGGAGCAGATCGGCGTCCTGGTGAATCGACCGCTCAACGCGGTGGTGGACCGCGGCATGGTGCGGCTCGCCGACTTCTCGGTGCCGGCGGCGGGCATCGTCGATCGCCAGCTCGAGAGCGTCCAGAAGCTCGAGGCCGAGTACCGGAAGGAGATCGCCGCGCACCTTCGCGTCGGCGCGGACAGTGACAAGCCGGAGAACTTCCTCCGCTGGGCGGACCAGCTGGCCGGCGTCAGGGACCGCGTCACGAGCGTGACCTACTGGGAGCAGATCGAGTGGCAGGTCCGCGGCCTCACGGCGCGCGTGGTCGACGCCCTCGACGCCGGGATTTCGGGTGCGCTCGCCGACCGGTGGCGCGCGTGGCGAGACCGCTACATGCCCGAGCTCGAGCGGCTCCTGGACGGGTTCCGCGCGGAGGCGGGCGGCCGGAGCCAGCAGCAGAGCCGCGCCATCGCCGCGGCCATCGACCCCGCGCTGCCGCCCGAGCGGCGCGGTGCCGGGCTCTCGCGGAAGGCCCTCTGGACGCTCGCCAGCACGCCCGGCGTGAGCGCGGTGCTCGTGGGGATGCGGCGTCCGGCGTACGTCGATGACGCGACCGGAATCCTCGGCTGGCCGCCCCTTGCGGAGCCTCGAGGGGTCTACGCGGCGCTCCGGGGCCTCCGCCTGCCCGGCGTCTGAGGTCGCCGTCCGGTCACGAGGGGCTTCCGGGCAGCCCGAACACCTCGGCCAGCAGCTCGTAGGAGCGGAGACGCGCCTTCGGGTCGTGGGTGATGGTGACGACGACCAGCTCGTCGACGCCGTAGTCGGCGGCCAGGACCTCGAGGCTTCCGCGCACCTGCTCGGGCGTCCCGGCCACCGTGCGCTGGCGCGCGTGCTCCACGATGGCGAGCTCGCGCGGCGAGTATGGATAGCGCTCCGCCGTCTCCACCGATGGGTACGCGCCGGCCCGCCCGGTGTAGAGACGGACGATGAACAGATCCCGGCTCCGCGCGAGACGCTGCGCCTCGGCCTCGGTGTCCGCGCACACCACGAAGACCGCCACGCTGGCACGGGGAGCCGGGAAGATCGGCGAGGGCCGGAACGCCTGCGTGTAGGTGCGGGTCACCGCCGCGCCGCCGTCGGCATTGATGAAGTGCGCGAATGAGAACGCGGTCCCGAAGTGGGCCGCGCACGCCGCGCTCGCGTCGGTCGAGCCGAGAAGCCAGACCTCCGGGGCGCTCTCGCCCGCGGGCATCGCGCGCACCGTGGCGAACCGGTGCTCGGGGGGCAAGCGGTCGGTGAGGAATCCGATCAAGTCGCCGACCTGGTCGGGGAATCGCGCGACCTCTTCCTCGCCCCAGGGGTCGGGGACGCGAGCGCCTGGTGACGCTCCGCCGCCTCGGCGGAGGGCCTGCGCGGTGCGCGCGTCGCTGCCGGGTGCGCGCCCGATCCCGAGATCGATGCGCCCGGGATGGAGCGTCTCGAGCATGCGGAACTGCTCCGCGACCTTGAGGGCGCTGTAGTGCGTGAGCATGACGCCGCCTGACCCCACGCGGATGCGGCGTGTGCGCCCGGCCACCTCGGCGATCAGGATCTCGGGGGCCGCGCCCGCCAAGCCGGGTGTGGAGTGATGCTCGGCGAGCCAGTAGCGCCGGTAGCCGAGTCGGTCGGCGGCCTGCGCGAGGTCGAGCGTCTCCCGGATCGTCTCCGCTGGGGTCTGGCCTTCCCGGACGGGGGACTGGTCCAGGACGCTCAGGTGACGGACGGTTCGCTCGCCGGGGACCACACGAGGAGTCTAGCGCGCCCCGGCCTCCTCGTCCTGGCCCGAGCGGAATGGAGCTCGAGACGAAGGCAGCGCAGACGCTCCGGCGGACCCGGGTAGCCTGGAACCACCGAGCAGCAGCGGGCCGGGGATGGCTAGGGCTGGCGCGGGCGTTCGAACTCCAGGTCGATGGCCTTCAAGCGGTCGAGCAGCCGGTCCAGCTCGGTCGTGCGCGCGACGTACGCACCGAGGGCGACCCGCAAGGCTCGGGCATCCGAGGCATGGGGGCTCGTCGGGTACTCACGCAGCAACCGGTCGAGCTGCGCCGCGGCCTGGCGGTAGTCACGCCCGCCATTTGCGGTGAGCACGAGCGCCCGTGCCAGGTCGTAGAGGGCCTGATCGTAAATGGGGGCATCGGGGAATCGCCGAACGACGTCCTCCAGGATGCGAACGGCCGCCGGCGGGTTTCCCCCGCGGAGCTGGACATCGGCTTCCCGGACGAGCCTGTCGGCCTCCATCGACGACGCCAGACGCGTCCAGGACACTGCGCTGCAGGCCGAGAGCGCCAACAGGGCCACCAGGAGCGTCAGGCGTCTCATGGCCCGGATGCCTCCAGGGGAAGCGTGAACGCGAAGCAGCTGCCTTGTCCCTCCTCGGACTCGACCCAGACGCGCCCCCCGTGCGCAAGGACGAAGGCCTTCACGATCGCAAGGCCCAGGCCCGTCCCGCCGCGCTCTGGGTGGGCTTGCTCGTAGCGCTCGAAGACAGTCGCCTGAAGGCTCGCCGGGATGCCGATCCCCGTGTCGGATACCCTCACCACGACGTGCTGGTTGGCCACCTCCGCGGTGAGGGTGATGAGCCCGGCCGCCCTGCTGAACTTCACGGCGTTCGACAGGAGGTTCACCAGCACCTGGTGCATCCGCCTCGTGTCCAGGAGGAGCTTCGGGATCGTGTCCGACACACTGACTTCCACGCGCAGGCTGCGGTCCTCGGCCCACGGACGGATCTCATCGACTGCGCCCTGGATCATGGAGGCGACGTCGGTGGGGTCGAGGTCGAGTTGGAGCTTGCCGGCCTTGAGCTTCCCGAGATCGAGGAGCTGGCTGACCAGACTCGAGAGCCGGGCTGCGTTCATCTGGATGTTCTCGATCAGTGACGCCTGGCGCGCCCCTAGCAGGCCTGGCGCTCCCTTGCCGAGCCGCTCGGCCGACCAGGCGATGACCATGAGCGGCGTCCGCAGGTCATGGGTGATCGCCGAGTAGAGATGTTCCTTGAGGGTGTCGAGCTCCCGGAGCCGAGTCGCCATCCGGTTGAAGGCGCTCGTCAGATCGGCGATCTCGTCATGCCCACGGACGGGAATGGGCTCGGAGAGTTTGCGTCGCTCGACGTCCCGTGCCGCGGCTCTGAGCTGCCGCAGCGGGCGGGCGATTCTGAAACTCGCAAACGCGGCGATCGCGAGGGAGACCGCCAGGCTGGCCACGATCGCGAGGAGCGCCACGAGACGGCTTTCCTCCTCGAGGCGTCCCGCCACGATTCCGCGTCGGCGCAGCTCGGAGTTGGATTGTTCGTACAGCCGCTGGGTCAGGGTCTCGAGCCGCATGGCGACCTGTTCCATCCCGGTCTGCTCTACCGGCGGACGCCCGGCGAGCATCCGGTAGCGGCGGAGCTGTTCAGTCGCGTCCGAGAGCGTCTGACGCTCCTCCGACGTCGACACGAGGTCGCCCAGCGTGGCGAGGTCGCCATCGATGGCTTGAGCGCGCTCGACGAAGAGTCGGACATAGGCAGGATCGCGGAGGACCGCATGCCGCGCCTCCACGCGACGAAGCGCGGCGACTCCCTCCAGGAGGCCGACCTCCAGTCGAACGGCGGGCACCGCGCGCTCGATGATCGCGCGGTTCTCGGCCGTCAGCCGCCTCGTTGCGAGGAGGCTCCACCCGGCGAGAGACAGCACGACCCCGATCAGCAGGGCGAAGGCCAGGAAGAGCTTGCGGCTCAAGCTGAGTGCCGGCACTGGACAAAGTCCTCCGGTAGGCGACTTACAAACCGGATGCCAGCCATCTTCAGTGCCCCGTGGGCCCGGAAGTCTCGGTCTATCGCGAGGTTCGGGGCCGGGACGGACACCGGCGTCAATAGGCCAGGGGTGACTCGTGCCGAAATACGGCAGGGCCTGGTCGGAATTGAACTGCATCAAAATCGGGCGTCCCTCGGCGGGAGCCATTCGCTCCGAGGGAGCCGGCGTGTCGGTGAGCCGGACTCCGCAGGACCCCGGGCTCTCGGTGAGTCTGGTTCGGATGCTAGACTTCCCGTTGGACCGCGTCGTCGCGCGCTCCGGCACGGCATGAGCATTCGTCAAGACCAGACCGTATGTCCGTTCCGCTCGCCGGGAGCCCTCCAACGGGCCTCCGCGGCGGATCGACGCGTCGGGGCGCTCTGGGTCCGGCGGGCCGTCCTCTTCCTTGTACTGGCGACGGCTCTTTCCACGATTCCGGCCAGCTCCCTGGCGCAGGGGGGTCAGGGAGAACGGACGCTCCGGCTCCTTGACCGTCCATCCCTCCTCGACGACGGCGACCTGGACTCGCTGCGCGTGGCGGTGACGCAGAGCCTCGGTTGGCTCGAGCGACAGCCGCCGGGACGTGTCCTGGCCTTCGGTTCGCGACGCATCACGTTCGCGGAGTACGCCGCAGGGCTGCGCCGCCTCCTCGTGGTGCTCGCCGGCAATCCGCCTCCCGAGGTGCTGGAGGAGCGCGTGCTGGCCGAGTTCGACGTGCTCTCGGCCGCCGGGCGCGCCGACGGCGCGGTCCTGCTCACGGGGTACCACGAACCCGTGATCGAGGTCTCCGACCGGCCGAGCGCCCAGTACACCGTCCCCGTGCTCGGGTTGCCCACGGATCTGCCCGGCAGCTGGCGCGATCTCCGCTACCTGACCCGCGCAGAGATCGAAGCCGGTCAGCTCGGCTCGGCGGCCCGACCTCTCGCGTGGGCGCGCGACCCGGTCGACGTGTTCTTCATGGAGGTCGAGGGAAGCGGGACCCTGCGCTTCGCCGACGGGCGCGAGGTGCGCGTGGGGCCGGCGGCCACCAACGGGCGACCCTACCGGTCGATCGGACGACTCCTCATCGACGAGGGCCGGCTCACCGAGGAGACCGTTTCCATGCAGTCGATCCGCACCTGGCTCATGGAGAACCCGTCCGAGCGGGCCCGGGTGCTCCGGTATAACCAGTCGGTCGTCTTCTTCCGACGCCTGGAGGGGCCGCCGCTCGGAAGCCTCGGCGTCCCGCTCACGCCGGCCCGGTCCATTGCCACCGATTCGCGGGTGTTCCCGGCCGGGGGACTCGCGTTCATCCGGACGGAGCGGCCGACAAGGCTGACCGACGGACGCGTGGTGTGGAGCCCGATCAGCCGCTTCGTGCTGAACCAGGACACGGGCGGCGCGATCCGGGGGCCCGGGCGGGTCGACCTGTTCTGGGGGCGGGGCGGGGAGGCCGAGCTCGCGGCGAGTGAGATGAAGCAGCTCGGCGACCTGTACTTTCTCGTGCCCAAGCCGGCCCGGCGCATCGTCGCAGTTCCCACCCAGCCCTGAAGGGCCGCGGTACAATCGCCGGGTGGCGTGCCGCCGGGACCGGATGCGCCCGCGTCGGTCCCCGTCGGCCGAGGAGGGCCTGTTCCCATGACGACCTGGCGCAACCTCGACGAGGCGGAGCAGGCCACGGTCGCCGCCGCCGAGCGCCTCGGGGTGCCCTTCGAGGTGATTCCCTGCGATCCGGCGCTCGCGGACACCGCCGCCTTCTGCGCGCACTACGGATACCCCGCGGAGCGAGCGGCGAACACGATCGTGGTCGCGTCCAAGAAGGAGCCCAAGCAGTACGGGGCGTGCGTGGTGCTCGCGACGACGCGGCTCGACGTGAACCACGCGGTCCGCGACCTGCTCGGGGTGAACAAGGTTTCCTTCGCGTCGCCCGAGGAGATGAACGCGCTGACCGGCATGAAGGTCGGCGGGGTGACCGCCTTCGGGCTCCCCGAAGGCCTGCCGCTGTACATCGACGCACGGGTCATGGACCTCGACTGGGTCATCCTGGGCACCGGGGGCCGCAACGGCAAGATCCGCATCTCGCCCGAGGTGTTCCATCGGATGCCCGGGGTGAAGGTCGTGGAGGGGATGGCGATCCCCCAACGGAGCGGGTGACGTGGCCAATTCGACGGCTATCCTCATCGTCGTCGGCCGCGACCAGGCGGATCTCTTCCAGTACTTCCGCTGGGGATTTGGCCAGACCCCCGGCGTGGAAGTCATCATCGACCGGCGGCTGGGCGAGCGCCGGGGCCGCCGGGAGAGCCAGGAGCCGCCGGACGAGCGCCGCAAGACCGACCGGCGTCGAGCCGCAGCGACGCGCGCCGAGCTCCTGGCGCGGGGCTTCCTGATCGCGCGTCGCGCCCCTGGCGCGGGCGCCCGCGACTGGGGGACGATCCGCTGAGCCCGCAGGCCCGCCACAGGCCGAAGGCCGTCCAATCAATGCTCGATCAACTTCCCAACCGGGTAGCCCCTTGAGCGACGTCGAGCTCGGATACACCGGGATCGCGGAGCTCGCCCCCCGCTTCGCGGCCCGATCGCTCTCGCCCGTCGAGCTGTGCCAGGCGCTCCTGCGTCGCTGCGAACGTCTCGAGCCCACGCTGAACGCCTTCATCACGCTCGACCCCGAGCGGATCCTCGACCAGGCGCGTGTCGCCGAGCGGGAGCTTTCCGCAGGCGAGGCTCGCGGCCCCCTCCACGGTGTGCCGGTGGCCGTGAAGGATCTCTGCTGGACGCGAGGGGAGCGGACGACCGGCGGATCCAGAGTGCTCGCGGACTTCGTGCCCGAGGAGGATGCGAGCGTCGTCGCGCGACTCCGGACGGCCGGAGCGATCATCTTCGGGAAGACGAACACGCCGGAGTTCGCGTACGGCCCGCTGAACGCGTATCACTACGGTCCCTCCCGGAACCCCTGGGATCCCACGCGCTTCACCGGCGGCTCCAGCATGGGAGCGGCGGCCGTGCTGGCCGGCGGGCTCGCTCCGGGCGCGCTCGGGAGCGACACCGGTGGCTCGATCCGCGGCCCGGCCCACTGGTCGGGGGTGATCGGCCTCATGCCGACGTACGGACTCGTCCCGCTTCGCGGCGTCGTGCCCCTGGCGACGACCATGGACCACGTGGGCCCGATGACGCGCTCGGCGCTCGACGCGGCCCTCCTCCTCCAGGTGCTCGCCGGTCACGATCCGCTCGATCGGACCTCCGCCGACATGCCGGTTCCCGACTACGCGCACGACCTCGCGCGGCCGGTGCGCGGTCTTCGCGTGGGCGTTCCCCGCGGATACCTCTGGGACATGCTCGCTCCGGCGATCGGGGCGGCCGTGGAGCGGGCGCTCGGCGAGTTCCACCGGCTCGGCCTCGTAGTCGAGGACGTCGAGATTCCCGAGTGGGATGCGGCGGCCGAGGCCAGCTACGTGCTGATCCGCACCGAGGCGGCGACCGAGTACCGACGGGTCCTGGCGGAACGGCCGCAGGATCTGCTGGCCGAGGTGCGGGAGCGGCTCGAGGCCGGGATGCGCACGTCGGCCGTCGAGTACATCGAGGCCCGCCGCGCATCGGACCGTATCGCGCACGCGCTGCGCCGGCTCTACGCACGGTTCGATCTGCTGGCGCTGCCCGGGCGTGCCCAGACCGCGCCCAAGATGGACGACGGCGGACGCCTGCTCGAGCCACTGTCGCCCCGGAACTACACCGCGCCGCTCAACTACCCGGGCGTGCCGGCCCTGACCATCCCGTGCGGCTTCGACCCGGAGGGCCTCCCGATCGGCATCCAGCTCACCGGGCCCCACTGGTCCGAGGGACGGCTCCTCCGAGCCGCGCACGCCTACCAGCAGATGACGGACTGGCATCGCCGCCGTCCACCGCTCTGCACGTGAGTCGGGCCGGAGACGTCGGACCGGCGGCTACCTGCACGGCGTGCAGCGGGCGGTGGCCCGACGCCACTCACCGGATCGCGGCGCTCCGCGAGAGCGTCGTCTACCTGCACGACGACCAGTTCTTCCCGGGCTGGTCGGTCCTCGTGCTGCGGCGGCACGCAACCGAGCTCTTCGAGCTTGACCCCGACGAGCGGCGACGTCTCATGGATGAGGTGAGCGACGTGGCGCGAGCCCTCAAGGACGCCTTCGAGGCGCGCAAGGTGAACTATGCGCTCTTCGGGAACCTGGTGCCGCACGTGCACTGGCACGTGATCCCTCGGCTGCCCGGCGACCCGGCGCCGCTCGACGCCGTATTCGCGGTCTCCCACGAGGCGGTCCGGCTCTCGGAGATCGAGCGCGCCGAGCGGATCGCTCGCATCCGCCGCCAGCTCGAGCGGTGAGCGCCGGACGCATCGCTCGGCGGCGCGCCCTGGTCGGGGCGGTCGCCCTGGCCGGGAGCCTCGGGCTCGGGGGCGGCTGCGCGGCATGGCGGGCACCGGCCGTCGTCGAGCCCGCCACCGCGCTGCGCCCGGCGCGGAGCGCGCCCGCTCTCCGGGACGACGCCGACTCGGACTCCCTCCGCGCGGCGGTCACCCAGAGCCTCGCGTGGCTCGGGGCACAGCCGGCGGAACAGGTCTTCGTGGCCGGGCCCCGTCGCGTGACGGTGGCCGAGCAGACGCGGGCGCTCCAGGGCTTGCTCGACTTCCTGGCGCAGGCGCCGAGCCCCGAGCGCCTCACCGCCCACGTTCAGGAGACGTTCGACGTCCTCGAGGCCGCGGGCGGGCCGGACGGACGGATGCTGGTGACCGGCTACTACGAGCCGGTGGTCGCCGCGGACGAGCGACCGAGCGCGGAGTACGGGGTGCCGATCCTGAGCGTGCCCGACGATCTGGTCGAGGTCCGCCTCGAGGCGTTCGATCCCCGGTTTCGCGGCGAGCGCGTATTCGGCCGTGTGGAGGGCCGGCGGCTGGTGCCGTACTGGCGGCGGGCGGAGATCGACGCGGGGCGCCTCGCCGGCCGCGGCCTCGAGCTCGCCTGGGCGCGGGATCCCGTGGACGTGTTCTTCATGGAGATCCAGGGGAGCGGGACGCTGCGGTTTCCCGACGGCCGCGAGCGTCGTGTCGGCTACGCCGGCGCCAACGGCCGGACCTACCGTGCGATCGGACGGCTCTTGATCGACGAGGGGCAGATCCCCCGCGAGGCGATGTCGATGCAGGCGATCCGCGAATGGCTTCGGGCGCATCCCGAGGAGCGCCAGCGGGTCCTGGAGCACAACGAGTCCTACGTGTTCTTCCGGCCGCTCTCGGGTCCGCCGGAGGGCAGCCTGGGCCGGCCTCTGACCCCTGGGCGCTCGGTTGCGACGGATGCGCGCCTCTTCCCGCCGGGCGTGCTCGGCTTTCTCGAGACCGAACGGCCGGAGCTGGCTCCCGACGGCACGACTCGCTGGATTCCACTCACGCGCTTCGTGCTCAACCAGGACACGGGCGGCGCGATTCGGGGCGCGGGGCGCGTCGACTTCTTCTGGGGACGGGGCGAGGCGGCGGCCTTCGCGGCGGGCGTCATGCGGCAACCCGGACGCTTCTACGTCCTCGTGCCCCGGGCTTCGACCGTGGCTGACGCGTTGCCCGTCGGGAGCGCCAGCGGAGGACCGACACCCTAGCACGCCGCTCCCTTCGCGTTCCGCGAGGTGACGATTCCTGACTGTCTTTCGGGTGGAATCGGGTCAGTCCCTTGCGCCTACCCCAATCGCCCCCACATGGCAAACCCCAAGTTGGATCAACGGTTTGCGCTGACATTCGCTCGCGCGGGAGCGCATAGCCGAATGGCGTGATGCACAACGGCACGTCGCTTGCACCTTGCTCGACGACCGTTGCGGTGCGCGAATTCGAGGTGCCGGACGCGCCGCGTGGGTGCCTCGCGCGCCCCCGGAAAGCCGGCGCCTCTGTGCGTGGTCTCGAGTCACGGAGGATGCGTCGTGTCTGACAGCGAGCCAGTGACTGCAAGCGATCCCGCGGACTCCCGCCCTCTCGCGTTGGTCGCCGACGACGAGGCCGAGGTGCGCGGGCTGGTCGGCGAGGTGCTCGCGGACGCGGGCTTCGAGATCGTCCTGGCTCGGGACGGGTTCGAGCTGGTCGAGCTCGCCGCCCGGCACCGACCGCAGCTCATCGTCGCCGACGTGATGATGCCCAGCATGGACGGCTACACCGCCGTCGCGCGGCTGCGCGGGCTCAGCGCGACCGCCGGGATCCCGGTCATCATGCTGACGGGTTGCACGGACCCCGCATACGGGGAGCTCAGCGCAGGCATGGGCGCGTCCGCCCACATGACCAAGCCGTTCTCGCCCCGCCGCCTCAGCGAGCTCGCCCAGGACATGGTGCGGAGGGCCCGGGTGTGAGCACCCACCAGCGTCTTGGCGACATCCTCCTCCAGCGCGAGCTCGTCACGCGCGAGCAGCTGGACGAGGCGCTGGCCCGCCACTACGTGGGCCGACGCCGGCTCGGCGAGGTTCTCCTCTCGATGGGCGTGATCAACCAGGAGCAGCTGAGCTGGGCGCTGTCCGAGTCGCTCCACATCCCCTTCGTCGAGCTGTCCGACGAGGTCATCGACCTCGAGGTCGCCCGGTCGCTTCCCGAATCGGTGCTCCGCCGTCACGAGGCGGTGCCGGTTCTCCGGGTGAACGACGAGATGACGGTGCTTCTCGCGGACCCGACCAATCGCCACGCGGCGATCGAGCTCGAGGCTTTGAGCGGCGCCAAGGTGACCGTCGCGCTGGCCACCCGCGAGGCAGTCATCCACTTCCTGGACCGCGCGTTCCCGGTCTCGCGCCAGGTAGCCGGACAGCCCAACGGAGCCCCCAACGGCCAGAATGGGCAGAACGGGCACACCGAGCACCACGGAAACGGCGTCGTGGACCTCACCGGCGTCAGCCAGGTGTTCGCGCTCCTGCTCGGGGCGGCCCGGGATCAGGCGACCGAGCTCCATCTCGAGCCGGCCCCGAACGGCGTCCTCGTCCGCGTCCGGGTCGACGGCCGGCTAGTCGACCGCGCGTGGTTTGACCGCGAGCTCCTGGGGCCGATCACGTTCCGCCTGCGGCTGCTCGCCGGGATGAAGGGCGAGGCCGGCCCGCGGCTGGCGCGCATCCGGACCCGGCTCGACGGACGCGACACCGAGCTCGAGTTCTTCTTCTTCCCGACGCTATCCGGAGAGGCCGTCACCGTGCGCTTCCAGCCGGTGTCCACCGAGACTCCGACGCTCGAGGCCCTTGACGCGCCCGAGTCCGTCCGCCGGCTGCTCGTGGAGCTCGCCGGCGTGGCCCCGGCCCTCGACCAGGGCGGGCTCGTCATGGTGACGGGTCCCGACGCGCGAGCCCGTGCCGAGGTTCTCTACGCGCTCGCCGGCGCCGCCGCGATGGCCGGGCGCCGGGTCCTCACCGTGGAGCGGCGGGTCTCGTTCGTGGTGCCCGGCTTCCTCCAGGTCGAGCTTCCCAACGACTTCGGGACGGAGGCCGCGCCGGTGCTCGGCCAGGCGGCGGACGTGCTCCTTGTCGAGGACGTGACCCCCCCGGCGCTCGCCGCCGCGGCCCTGACCAGTGCCGAGCAAGGCGCGCTGGTGCTCGCGGGCCTCGCCTTCTGCTCGGTACGAAGTGCCCTCGCCTATCTCGCGACCATCGACCTCCGGGGTCCGTTGCTCGCGCTGACGCGAGGCGTGGTCGACGTGCGACGCCGTGGGCATGGCCTGACGGTAGATGCGATATCCCTCACCCCGGCGCTCCGCCGGGACCTAGTCGAGCGAAAGGACCCATGGACGTCGCCGAGCTTCTAGTCCACACGAAAGAGAGGGGCGGCTCCGACCTGCACCTCTCCGCCGGCGCGCTGCCGCTGATGCGGCTGCACGGCCAGCTCCTGCCCGTCGAGGACCGTCCACTGGGACGAGACGACGTGCACAAGATGGTCTACGAGATCCTGAACGACGACCAGCGGCGGCTGTTCGAGGAGCACCGCGACCTCGACTTCGCGATCGAGATTGGCGAGTTCGCGAGGTTCCGCGTCAACGTCTTCCAGCAGCGGAACGGCGAGGGGGCGGTGTTCCGCGTCATCCCGACCCAGATCCGGACCGGCCAGGAGCTGGGTCTGCCGGACGCCGTGAATACGCTCGCGCTGCGCGAGAACGGGCTCGTGCTGGTGACGGGGCCCACCGGGTCGGGCAAGTCCACGACGCTCGCCGCGATGATCGACCTCGTGAACGCGAACCAGAAGAAGCACATCATCACGCTCGAGGACCCCATCGAGTTCGTGCACCGATCCAAGGGCTGCCTCGTCAACCAGCGAGAGATCGGGCTCCACACGAAGTCGTTCGCGTCGGCGCTCCGTGCCGCGCTCCGCGAGGACCCCGACGTGATCCTGGTCGGCGAGATGCGCGACCTCGAGACGATCAGCCTGGCGCTGACCGCGGCCGAGACCGGGCACCTCGTCTTCGCGACGCTTCACACGAAGAGCGCGCCCAAGACCATCGATCGCATCATCGACGCGTTCCCGCCCGCCCAGCAGCAGCAGGTTCGCGTGCAGCTGGCCGAGGCGCTCCAGGGCGTCATCTCGCAGATGCTGTTCCCGACCAAGGACAAGAAGGGCCGGGTAGCCGCCTTCGAGATCATGGTGGCGACCGTGGCGATCCGGAATCTCATTCGTGAGGGAAAGACGCACCAGATGCCGTCGTCGATCCAGACGGGGACCCAGTTCGGGATGCAGAGCCTCGAGCAGTCGCTCCGGAACCTCGTGATGCAGGGGCGGATCGACCGGGCCCTGGCCGAGGGATTCCTCCAGTCGTCCTCGGCGACTTCGGCCGGAGGGCTCGGGGGGACCCCGGCCGCGGCCCCCGCCAGCGTCGGCGCCGGCCGGTGAGACGGCCATGACGACGCTCGACGCGGTCCTGTCCCACGCGGTCTCCAGCGGGGCGTCCGACGTCTACTTCCTGGAGGGCGTGGCGCCCGCGATCAAGGTCGACGGCCTGGTGAGCTCCATCCAGGGCGCCGGCGTACTCGATACCGACGCCATGCGCGGCGTTCTCGAGCGGCTCCTGCCGGTCCGCGAGCGGGCAGCGTTCGCCGCCGGCGGTGAGGCGAACCTGTCGCACGTCCACCCGATCCTCGGCCGGTTCCGCGTCAACTGCTACCGGGCGATGGGGGTGTCGGGCGCGGTCCTCCGGCGGGTGAAGACGGAGGTGCCGACGATCGAGCAGCTCGAGCTGCCCGCGCTCCTGGGCGGCCTGTCGCTGGAGCGCCAGGGGCTGATTCTGGTCGTCGGCGCGACCGGGGCCGGCAAGTCCACGACGGTGGCGGCGATGCTCCATCACCGCAGCACGCACTCCAGGGGTCACGTGGTCACCATCGAGGATCCGGTCGAGTACGTCCACGTGGCCGACCAGAGCATCGTGTCACAGCGCGAGGTGGGGATCGACACCGAGTCGTACCTGGTGGGACTCCGCAATGCGCTCCGGCAGGCTCCCGACGTCATCTTCGTCGGCGAGCTCCGGGATTCCGAGACCGCGGCCGTCGCGCTCCACTCGGCTGAAACCGGCCACCTGGTCCTGTCGACGCTTCACGCGACCAACGCGACCACGGCGATCGAGCGCCTCCTCCACTTCTTCCCGCCCGAGGTGCGCGCGGCGGTCCTGCTCCAGCTGTCGCTCACCCTGCGCGCGGTGGTCGCGCAGCGGCTCGTTCCCCGGGTGGAAGGCAAGGGACGGGCGGCGGCGATGGAGCTCATGCTGGTCACGCCTCGCATCCAGGCGCTGATCCGGCGGGGCGAGCTCGAGACCATCCGCCAGGCCGTCGAGGAAGGCACCAACGAGGGGCTTCAGACCTTCGACCAGGCCCTCTTCAATCTCCTTCAGCGAAAGGCGATCGGCCCGGAGGACGCGCTCCGCTTCGCGGACAGCCCGAACAACCTCCGGCTGCGCATGAAGGGAATCCGCTAGGGCGCGAGCGCCTGGCGGAGGACCGGCAGGAGGCGGTCGGCGAGCATCCCCTGGCCCTCCTCGTCCGGATGGAGGCCGTCGTAGGAGTGCTGCGGGACGATCCCGTCGAGGAAATCCTCGACCAGGGTGGCGTTCTCCTCGCGCGCGATCTCGCGGAGATGCCGCCGGTGACCGTCGCCGGGCACGGTCGGCACGCTGATGTGCACCAGAATCACGCGGGCCCCCGTGGCGCGGATCCGCTGGGCGATCGTCCGGAGGTTCGCGACGGTGCGCTCGCGGGGCCACCGTCCGAAGATGTCATTGACCCCCAGCTCGACCACGACTACCTGAGGGTGGTGCGCCAGCACGTCGCGATCGAGGCGTGAGAGCCCGCCCTCGGTCGTGTCGCCCGAGATCCCTGCGTTGACCACGCGGACGCCGAGGGCCTGTCCCAGCCGATGGGGAAAGGCGACGTCGGCCGGGAGACGATGCCCCGAGGTGATGCTGTCGCCGAGGAACACGACGACCGGGCCGCCCGGCGGTGCGCTCGTCAGGGGAGGCCGCGGCGGCGAGCCCGGCCACAGCGCCCACCCGGCCGCGAGCGCCAGGGCCACCGCCAGCAGCAGCAGCCCGACTCGGCGCCACCCCATGGCGTGATCTTGCGGCGTCCGGACCCCGCGGGCAAGCGTCCGACCCGTGGGGCCCCAGTGTGTGGCGGGGCGTCTGATACCATCGGGCCGTGACGATCTCGCGACCGCGCGGGCGACGGACCGGACGGTGAACGGTCACACCGTGATCCTCGGCCGCCGCACGGTGCTCGGGATGGCGATCGCGTGGATGCTGGCGCCGGGGCGGCGAGCGGCCGCCGAGGTCGAGGTCAAGAAAGGCTCGTTCAACGCGCGGGTCACCCTTCTCTTCGGCGCGTTCCGGTTCGAGGAGAACGGCGTCATCGAGGAGACCATTGATCGCGCCGCGGAGCGCTATCACATCCACATCACCGGCTCGGGCCCGGACATGACCACGGAGATCGAGTCGACTGGCACCCTCCACGAGGGCCGGTGGACGCCCGTCCGGTTCACGGATCGCTTCGTGGTCTACGGCCGGGAGTCGAAGCTCGAGATCGACTACGATCTGGCGGGCCGGAGCATCCGCTTCCAGGGCCGGAGCGAGACGTTCCTCCTCCGTCGGATCCGGCTCACCGACGACACGGTCACGGTGCCGGCGGGGACCCACGTCGATGACGTGATCAGCGCCACGCTGAACTATGTCGAGGGGCGATGGCCCGCCGAGGCGGACGGCCGCTTCGTCACGCGGGTCGTGCGCCGGCGGAAGGCTGCGGGCGAGCGCCCCGACGACGTGGAGCGTCGCTACCAGGCCGAGCTGGTGCCATTCGAGCTGCGCGTCGGCCCCGACACGGACGGTCGCGCGACGGCGCTCCTCGACATGACGCGCTTCTCGTCGTGGGCGCGCGAGGACGAGCCGGCGCGCATCGTGTTCGGGGCGAACCGGCGACCGGAGGCGATCACCGCGTCGCTGATCCTCGGAACGAGCCTGACGATCAGGATCGGGGCGTCGGCCGCCGCCTCGTAGCGCGTCCGGCCGGCGCTAGGCGGCGGGCAACCGGATGGTGAACGTCGTGCCCCGCCCGAGCTCAGAGTCGACGTCGATGGTCCCCCCGTAGCTCGAGACGATGCCGGACACGATCGAGAGCCCGAGACCGGTGCCGCTGTCCTTGGTCGTGAAGAATGGCTCGAAGATCCGCCGTCGCACGTTCGGCGGGATACCGGCGCCGGTGTCGCTGACCGACAGAAGCACCCAGTCGCGCTCACACCGGGTCTCCAGCGTGATGTATCCCCCCTGGGGCATCGCGTCGACGGCGTTCAGCACGAGATTGATCAGGGCCTCGCGGAGCTCGGCGCCGCGGGCCTGGATCGGAGAGACCGGCCCCAGCTCCTGACGGATCCGGATCGGCGTGCCTCGCAGGTCGCTCTGGGACCAGCGGGGCCGGACGATCTCGATCGCCTGACGGACGACATCCCGGAGATCCACGCGCTCGAGCCGCCGATCGACGTCGCGGCGGGCGAAGCGCCGGATCCGACCGACCGTCTCCACGCCGTCGCGGACCGCCTGCTCGATCGTCGACAGGCCGCGCTGGAGGCGTTCCGGGGACGGCTCGTGAGCGATGAGCTGCGTGTGCCCGAGGATCGCCTGGAGCAGATTGGTGAAGTCGTGGGCCATGCCCATCGCCAGCTGACCGAGGGCCGACAGCTTCTCGGACCGCGCCAGCTGCTCTTCCCAGCGCCGCTGCTCGGTCACGTCGCGGATGATCAGGAGCAGCCCCGTCTCGTCGCGACCGCCCCAGGGGATGGGCGAGCAGGTCGCGGTCAGCTCCTGGACGGGACGGTCGCTTTCCAGCAGGCGCAGGACGGCGGTGCGGCTCGCCCGCGGCGCGGCCAGCACCGGCTCCAGCTGGATCATGACGGTGGGCGGCATCGCGTCCCGAAGGAGCTTGCCCTGGGCCTCGTCGGCTCCCCGCCCGAACATGCGCTCCGCCGCGGGATTCCACGTCACGACCTGGCCCGCCGGGTCCACCGCCACGATGGACTCGGTCGCCGACTGGATGAGGTTCTCGAGGAACGCCTTTGCCTCGGAGAGCTCGCGGTGGAGGTTCGCGTTCCGCACGATGAGGGCGACCGACTCCGAGAACATCCGGAGCAGCTCCCGCTCGCTCGGGTCGAGCTCCCGGCTGGTCTCGACGACGAGCGCGCCAAGGTGCCGGCCCTGAGCCACCAGGGGAAAGACGGCGCGCTCGGCGGTCTCGCGGCCTGCCTCTCCCGGATCCAGCAGGACCTGGACCCGCTCGTAGCCGCCACCCTGCTGGAGATGATCGGTGATCGCCGCGAGCGTCCGATCGAGCGCCGGGTCGACCAGCACGGCGGTGGAAATCCGTCGCAGGATCTCCCCCTGAACGGCCCGGAGCGATTGCTCCGCGGCCTGGCGGGCCGCGGCCGTGAGGAGCGCCGACGTGCGCATGGCCGTGACCATGAGGTCCGTCACCGGGCGGAGGGCGCTCAGGTCCGTGGCGCCGCCGGCGGGCGATCGGCGATGGTAGAGCGTGAGATAGGCCGACACCCTGGGCAGGCCCTCGTCCACCACCGGCACCACGGTGGCCGCCGCGAAGCCGAGCGCGTCGAGGTCGTCGAGCCAGGGCAGCGGCCAGGCCAGGCCCGGCCGGGTGCCGATCGGCTCGCGGACTCCGTGAAGCGCCGGGAGCCAGGCGGCCGCGACGGCGTCGCCGACCGCCGGGGGCAGCTCGGCGTGCACGATCGCGACCGGCTCCGTGCCGAGGCAGGACGCGGCGGCGGCCCCCGTCACCCGCTGGGCCTCGTGCAGCATGGCGCGCAGGAGCGCGGCGAGGTCGTCGCCCTCGGCCGGATCGCGCTGCTGCGCGAGATCGCGCATCTTGCCGATCAGCGGAGCCAGCGCCCCGCCCGGCCCTTCCGCGCGCTGCCGCCGTCGCGCGAAGGCGCGCTCCGCGGCGTCCTGGAGCTCCCTCGGGGCGAACGGCTTCACGAGGTAGTCGAGCGCGCCGAAGCGCATGGCCCGCTGCACCGTGTCGAGCGAGGCGTAGGCCGTGATCATCACGACCTCCACGCTGGCATCGACTGCCTTCACGCGCTCGAGCAGCTGGACGCCGTCCATCCGCGGCATCTTCACGTCCATGAAGATGACGTCCGGCCGGAGCCGGGGAAGGACCGCCAGCACCTCCTCGCCGCTCCCGGCGGTGAAGACCTGATAGCGCGGCTTGAGGATCATGCGGATGGCCTCGCGCGGGCCCTCCTCGTCGTCCACGACCAGTACGCGTGGCTCGGTCATGCAAGGCTCCATGCGGGGTCAGACCGTGACGTCCCGGCAGCTCGCCCCGGGCGGTCGCCCGGGGCGAGCTGCGTGGACCCCCGATCGAACCCCATCATTGATGCGTTCGCGGCAGCGTCAGGACGAAGCGGATCTCGCCCTCCTGGCCCCCGAGCGTCAGGGTCCCGCCGTGCGCCTCGACGATCTTCTGGGTCACGCCCGGGCCGACGTCGAGCAGCTTGTCGGAAGCGATCGCGAGCGGGCTGAACAGGTGCTCGCGCTCGGGCATCGAGAGTTGTCCGGGGCGCCCGGTGAGCGTCAGGCGGGCGATCCCGGGGTCGTCCGGCGACATCTGGAGGTGGATGGCGACCCGCCCGTCGGCATCGACGCGGTTCGCGAGGAAGCGGACAAGATACCCGATCGCCTTGGTCAGCTGGTCGCGGTCGACCTTCACCACGATCCCGTCCCGCGGGGTGGAGAGGATCGCCGTCAGCTGATCGGTGCGCTCCGGCACCTGGATCAGGAAGAGCGCGGCGTCGCGCGGCCCCTTCCCCCGCTCGAGGTGCACCGACAGCTCGTCCAGCGCGTCGTGGAGGATCTGCCGCAGGTCGCAGAAGTCCAGCTTGTAGTCCCGGTCGCCGGCGAGCGTGATGAGCTTGTCGACGAGCGAGATCAGCCGCTGCGTGTCCTTGCCGACGACCGAGAGGAACGTCTCCCGGAACTCCTGGTCCTCGTACCGCTGGGGGAGGAGCTCGAGGAAGGTATAGATCGACACGAGCGGGTTTTTGATCTCGTCGGTCAGGCGCAGGAGCACCCGGTTGAGCAGGTCGAGCGTCTGGCTGGCCTGGCGCTCGCGGTGGAGCTGGTGGCGCGGCGTCGGGTCGTCCAGGAGCATGACCGCGCCGCTCGGCGCGCCCGCGGCGTCCAGGATGCGGGAGGTGCTGACCTCCAGCGTGACCTGCTGCCGGGGCAGCTCGATCTCGGTGAGCCGGAGTTCCCGGCCCCCGCGCATGGCCTCGTAGAGCCAGTCGCCGAGCGGGGAGGGCAGGGCGCGGAGATCCTGCCCCAGGACGTCGCCGCGCGACAGCTCCAGGATCTCCTCTGCCCGGCGGTTGAACCGGGTGACCCGGCCCCCCGCGTCGATGGTGATCGCGCCGCTCTGGAGGTGGGAGAGGACCTGCTCGATGAAGCCGTGCTGGGCGCGGACGGTGTTGAAGAGCGCGATGTCCTCGACCGCCATGGCGACCTGGCCGGCCAGCGTGAAGAGGCGCTCCAGCTCCTCCGAGCCGTAGGGCTGGCCGGTGACTCGCGGCCCCAGCACGAGCATCCCGACCAGCTTGGCCTGGACCCAGAGCGGCACCGCAACCTCACCGCCGAGAAGGGCGAGCTCGCGGGCCGCCTCGAGCCAGTGTGGCTCCCGCTCGAGCTCGTCCCGGACGGCGAGTCGCACGTGCTGGCGGAACCAGTCGGCGAGCCCCTCGCCGCTCTCCAGGCGGAGCCGCTCGGCGAGCTCCGGATCGAGCCCCCGGAGGCCCCGTGGCCGGTAGCGGTGCTCGTCGTCGACGAGGAGCAGGGCCGCGCGCACCGGGCGCACCAGCTCGGTGATCGCGTCCAGGAAGAACTCGGCGACGCGCTCGATGTCGAAATGGGCCGCCAGGAGCTTCCCGAGCTCCTTGAGCACCGTGCTCAGCGTGGCCGAGCTCCCGTGGCCGTTGGCGACGGGCGCGGAGGGCTCTCGCCGCGACCGGTCCCGCCGGAGCGCCGCGACCTCGAGCTCGAGGCGCCGCAGGCGAAGTCCTTGCTCGATCGCGAGCCGGAGGCCCGCGTCCGAGATGTCACGCGGGAGCGCGAGGTCACAGCGCTCCGCCCCCGGGGGCGTCGGATCGTCAGGGGCCAGCAACCCGAGGAGAAACGGCCGGGCCGAGCTCATGGCGGCCGCCGCGAGCTCGTCCCCATCGACTCTCGCCGAGCCGAAATCGATGAGCAGGACGTCGGCTGGCCCGACGGGGCCCGGCTCGAGGGCCTGGGCCAGGGATCCGCCGGACCCGAGATCGAGGCTCCTGTTCAGGAGGCGGCGCAGGCGGGCCGCCAGGGCGGCGTCCCGTGAGAGCACGCGGATGCTCCTCACCGCGTCAGCTCCGGACGGATGGTCTCGGCGACTGACCCGACGAGCGTGGGGAACTGGACGACGAACGTCGTGCCGAGCCCGGCCGGTCCCGGGTCCGCCCAGAGCGCGGCCCGGTGAGCATCCGCGATGCTGCGGCAGATCGCCAGCCCGAGCCCCGTCCCGCTGGACTTCGTCGTGAAGAACGGCTCGAATACGCGGGAGAGGTCCTCCCGGGGGATTCCGGGCCCCGTGTCGGTCACCCGCACCGTGACGAGGCCCCGGTCCGCCCGCTCCCGGTCGGCCCGGACGGTGATCGTCAGCGTGCCTCCCGCGGTCATGGCCTCGAGCCCGTTCAGGAACAGGTTCAGGAAGAGCTGCTTCAGCTGGTCGAGCTCGCCGAGGACCGGAGGCAGGTCGGGCTCGATCTCGACCACGGTGCGAACCCGCCGGCGGTCGGCCTCTCCGCGAAGGAGATCGAGCGTCTCCGCGAGCGGCACCTGGAGGTCGAGCGGGCGCAACGGGAACGCGCTCGGGACCGCGAGAGCGCGGAGCCGGGCCAGCAGCTGCTCGATGCGGTGGATCTCCTTGACCGCGACCTTGGCGAATGTCGAGCGGAACTCGTGATCGTCGGCGCGCTCGGGCAAGAGCTCGGCGAACGTCTTGATCGCCACCAGCGGATTCCGGATCTCGTGGGCGATGCCGGTGGCCATCGCGCCCAGGGCCGACAGGCGGTCGGTGCGTCGCTTGTCCTCCTCCAGCGCCTTGAGCCGCGAGTGGTCGTTGAGCACTGCGATCGCCCCGCTGACCTCGCCCTTGGGGTCGTGAAGCGCCGACGTGTGGACGATCAGGGGCAGGACCCGCCCCTCGGGGTGGCTGACGGTCACCTCCGTCTCGGAGTCGGCGTGCTCGACCAGACTCGACCGGAGGACGGCACGAATCGCCGGGTCCAGCACGTCGAGCGGCCGGCCGACCACCCGGGCGGCGGAGATCCCGAGGATGCGCTCCGCCGCCGGGTTGAGCGTCGTGACGACGCCGTCCTCCCGGGTGGCGATGACCCCGGAGTCCATGCGCCCGAGGAGGCGCTCGTTGTACTCCTTGATCGAGACGATCTCGTGGTAGAGCTGCGCGTTCTTCAGTCCGATGGCCAGCTCGCTCGCCAGGGTCTCGAGGAGATCGAGCTCGTCTCCGAAGAACGAGTCGCCGGAGAGCTTGGGCCCGATCAGGATGATGGCCATCAGCCGGCCGTCACGGACGGGCACGGCGACCTCCGCGCTCCAGGCGCGAAGGTCCCGCAGCACAGCAACCGGATTCGCGGCGCCCGGCCGGACCCCGACGTGGTCCCGCACCAGCGGCGCGGTGCCGTCCTGCAGCTCGCGGACGAGGGCGCTCTCTCCGGACACCGGCTCCGGGGGCCAGCTGACCGACGCGTCGACGTGCTCGATCACGAGCGGGACGAAGGCGTCGCGCTCCCGGATCCGGACCAGGATGGCCAGGCTCTCCAGGTGGAGCGCCCGGTCGATCAGATCGGCCATGGCGGTCGCGACGCGCCCGGGATCGGCGAAGGTGCCCATCGCCTGGCTGCCCTCGCGAACGAGCGCGCGAGTGTCGTAGGCGGGCCGGTACAGATAGCGATCCGCGAGGCGGCGCATCCGCGGCGCGAAGCTGAGGAACAACGCGGAGGCGGCGAGGCCCAGCAGGACGGCGCCGAACGGCGACAGCGTCGGGTTCGCCTCGGGGAAGAGCGCGTCGAGAAGGATCTCGCCGCCGACCAGGAGCGCGGCGGTCAGGAGCCAGCCCGCCGCGTACGCAGCCGACCGGCTGATCACCACGCGCACGTCCATCAGCCGATGACGCACGATCGAGTGAGCGGTGAACCCGAGCCAGAGCAACGTGAAGTACGGGCCATAGACGCCGAGCCGCGAGGAGCCGGTGACCAGGGGCACCACGACGCCGAGCGTGAGGGCGCCCGTGGCGGTGAGCCCGGCCCCGAGGAAGACGTAGTGCAGCTGGGCGCGCGCGAACCCCGTCGTGTGCCCGAGCTTGCTCCAGAGGTGGGTGAGGGCCCAGGCGGAGCACAGGATCATGTACGCGCCCAGCAGCCGGAACGCCGGCCCGTACACCGGCTGGAGGTAGCTTGCGTCCTGCAGGCGGACGTCGGCCACGACCCAGGGCGAGAACGACAGGCCCGACATGAACAGACCGAGAAAGGTCACCACCTGGACGAGGGCGGGCCGCCGCGCCGCCGGCCGCGGGAAGACCACCGCGAAGTGGGCGAAGGTCACCGGGACGAGCGCGGCGGTCGCCCAGAGCACTCGCACCACGCCGAGCACGACGACCGGATCGGTGAGGCTGCGGCGAATCCCGACCAGGATGCCCCACACGGCGAGGGTGGTCGCGAACGCCGCGAACCAGCGGTTGACCGATCGGCGGGGGTTGCGCAACCAGACCAGCAGGGCCAGGGTCAGCTCGATCAACGCGACCAGGAACAGGCCGGCGATCGCCGTCATGACGCGTCCGCGAGGCGCTTACGGGGAGGTGATGGCTCGCTTGCCGCCATTCGGTCTTAGCTGTCCTCGGAACGGCCCAGGACGACCGCCGAGTGGGTGGGGCCGATGGCGCGCGACGTGACGAGCACGCGATTCACCCGGGCCGGCCGGCCGCGCCCGGGCACGTAGTCGAGATCGCACTCCGGCGCGGGGATGTCGTGGTTCATTGTCGGCGGCACGAACTGCTCGGCCAGCGAGAAGCACGCGGCCACGACCTGGAGCGCTCCGCCGGCCGCGAAGGGCTGTCCGATCATCGCCTTGATCGACGTCACCGGGATGTTGTAGGCGTGCCGGCCGAGGACCGCGCGGTACGCGGCGCTCTCCGCCCGGTCGTGCCGGGGCACGCCGCCGCCGTGCGCGTTGACGTGGTCGATGTCCCCCGGGGCCAGCCGGGCCTCGTCGAGCGCCCCGCGCATCGCGGCCTGGAGCGACGCGCCGGTCGGATCGACCGTGCGGAGATCGAGGCCGTCGCTGCCGTTGCCGTAGCCCAGGACTTCCGCGTAGACATGGGCGCCGCGCGCTCGCGCGTGGTCGAGCTCCTCGAGGAGGTACATCGCGGCGCCCTCGCCGAGCACGGAGCCGTCGCTCAAGGCGTCCCAGGGGCGCAGAGCCTGGGCCGGCGGGCCGCTCCAGCGCGAGAGCCAGCCGAGCTTGCCCCACGCCGCATGCACCGAGGTCGCGAGCGGGGCGTCCGCGGCGCCGGCAACGGCGCCGGCGATGCGGCCGGCCGCGATCTCGGCGCACGCCCATTGGATCGCATCCACGCCCGACGCGCACCCCGAGCCGAGCGTCATCGTCTGCCCGGAGAGGCCGAGGTCCACCGCCACGTAGTTCGTGAGCGCGTGCCCGATGCTCTCGACGACCGCGGACGCGTCCCGCCGGCGCATCGGCCGGCCCTGGAGCCGCTCCACGACCGCCTGGAACTCCGCCACCGCGCTGGCGCCGCTCCCGACGCAGACCGCGAAGCGGCTCGATGTCCGGAGGCCCGCCAGGCCGGCGTCGTCGTAGGCCATGCGGGCGGCGGCGATCCCAAACTGCGCGAACCGGCCGGCTGGCAGGAGCCGCTCCCCGGCGAGCTCGAAGTCCTTGACCTCGGCCCCGACCCGGCAAGCGAACGGCGCCGGATCGAAGCGAGTGATGGGGCCGACGCCGAGCGCTCCGTCGCGGAGGCCCCGCCAGAACGACTTGACGCCGACCCCGATCGGCGTGACCGCCCCGAGGCCGGTGATGGCGACCCGGCGTCTCACCCGGGCGCCTGGGGGAGGCGGCTCTCCACCAGAGCCACCATGTCCCCGACCGTCTTGAGCTTGGTCAGCTCCTCCTCGGGTACTTCGATCTCGAACTTCCGCTCGACGGAAATGGCCAGCTCGACGGCGTCGAGCGAATCCAAACCCAGGTCTTCGACCAGTCGAGCTTCCGGCACGAGCTGCTCCACCGGAAGCCCGAGGCGCGCTGCCATGATTTCCTTCAGCCCGTTCGCGACGTCTTGCGTCGTCGCCACTCAGCCCTCCCCGCGGGCCAGGACCAAGATCGAGTTGGTCCCCCCGAACGCGAATGAATTGGACATGGCCACCCGGATCGGAACGCGGCGCGCCTGGTTCGGCACGTAGTCCAGGTCGCACGCGGGATCGGGTGTCGTGTAGTTGATCGTGGGCGGCAGGACTCCGTGATGCAGGGCGAGCGCGGTGGCGATGGCTTCCACGCCGCCGGCCGCGCCCACGAGGTGTCCCGTCATCGACTTGATCGAGCTGACCGCCAGGCGTCGGGCGTGCTCGCCGAAGACGGTCTTGATGGCCTCGGTCTCGTGCTGATCGTTCAGCGGAGTGGACGTCCCGTGGGCGTTGATGTAGTCGACCGCCTCCGGAGCGACCTTCGCGTCGGCCAAGGCGAGCCGCATCGCGCGGGCGGGCCCGTTGGCGGACGATGCCGTCGGGTGGTTGGCGTCGGCCGAGAGGCCGTATCCCAGCAGCTCGGCGTAAATGCGCGCGCCGCGCGCGCGGGCCGCTTCCAGCACCTCGAGGACCAGGATTCCCGCGCCCTCGGCGAGGACGAAGCCGTCGCGGTCCTTGTCGAAGGGTCGGCTGGCCTGGGCGGGCATGTCGTTCCGGGTCGAGAGCGCGTGGATCGCCGAGAAGCCCGCGACGACCACCGGGTGGATGAGCGAGTCGGTGCCGCCCGCCAGCATCACGTCGGCGTCGCCGCGCTGGATCGTCCGGAAGGCGTCGCCGACGGCCTGGCTGCTCGCGGCGCAGGCCGTGGTCGGGCTGAAGATCGGGCCGCGGGCGCCGGTCCGCATCGACACCCAGCCCGCCGCCATGTTCGGCAGGCTTCCCGGGAGCGCGTAAGCGCTCACGCCCAGCATGCCCTCGCGCTGGAGCGTGTCCCAGGAGTTCAGGAGCATCGGGACGCCGCCCATGCCCGTCCCGATCGACACGCCGACCCGCTCGTTCTGTCCGTCGATCTTGACGCCCGAATCCGCAAGCGCCGACTGCGCGGCGATGAGCGCGTAGTGGATGAACACGTCGGTCCGCACGGTGTCCCGACGCGGCAGATAGGCGGTGACGTCGAAGTCGGGGACTTCTCCCGCGATCTGGCTCGGATACGGCGAGGGGTCGAATCGGGTGATGCGGCGGAGACCACTGCGCCCCTGGGTCAGGCCCTCCCAGAAGACGTCGAGCCCGACGCCCAAGGGTGAAATCACGCCCATACCGGTGACGACGACGCGCCTCATCCGCCTCCTAGGAACGAGCTCAGAGCCCGTGAAAGCCCGACGTGACGCTAAGTTACACCTACGTTCTCACGTCAGGCGGCAAAGAAAATCGCAGCCCAGAGGATGTAGCGTACCCCGGTCCCGATCCGTTGTCGCGGTCTGTCGGGTTTCAGGACGCTCCGCGCGATAGGCCGTCCGCCGTCGGGGCGTCTAGGTGGAGTGGGCGGCGCGATCTAGCGAGCGTCGGACGAGAGGGCGCCGGCGCGAGCGAGGATCTCGTCCGCGAGCTCTCGGTGTTCGGCGCAGCCGATGACGCCGACGTCGGGCCGGGGTCGGGTCCGCTCGACCTGTCGCCGCAGCGCGACGCGGCGCTCGCGCGCCCTCGCGGCCGCCCACGGCGGCACCGCCCCGGACTCGAGCGCGTGCCCGACGGCCGCCACCGCCTCGTCCCGCGTCTCCGGCAGGCGGCAGATCAGGGCCAGGTCGCCGCCCGCCGCGAGGAATCGCGTCGCCGCGGTTCCCACGCCCCATTGGCTCCTGACCGCAGCCATCTCGAGGTCGTCGCTCAGGACCAGCCCGTCGAAGCCCAGATGCCGGCGGAGGAGCCCGCCGACGACGTGAGCCGACATCGACGCGGGCCACTCCGCGTCGAGCGCCGGGTACCGCACGTGGTTCACCATCACCCCGGGACACCGGCTGGCGAGCGCTCGCCGGAACGGCCGAAGCTCCGTCCGCTCGAGCTCGGCGAAGCCGGCCACGACCTCCGGGAGCACCAGGTGGGAGTCGAGCGGAGTGCGGCCGTGACCGGGGAAGTGCTTGGCCACCGGGATGAGACCCTCGGCGAGCGCGGACTGGATGAACGCCGTGCCGCAGGCCGCGACCGTCTCGGGATCGGCCGCATACGCCCGGTCGCCGACGACCACGCTTCCCGGGTCGGTCGAGCAGTCCAGCACCGGCGTGAGCCCGGAGTCGAACCCCGCGGCGCGCAGCTCTCGGGCCATGGCGCGGGCAACCCGCCCGGCGAGCTCGGGGTCGCCCGCCCGGCCAATCGTCGCGGCCGGTGGGAACCGAACGAACGGCGCCGGCAGGCGGTGGACGCGGCCGCCCTCGTGATCCACCAGGACGAGCACGTCCGGCCCCAGCCCGCGCGCCGCGTCGGTCAGGGCGAGCACGGTCTCCAGGTTGGGGCAGTTCCGGGTGAACAGCACCACGCCGCCCAGCCCGGAGTCGGCCGCCAGCTCGACGATCGCCTCGGGGAGGGCGGTGCCCTCGAACCCGAGCGCGAGGAGCTCCCCGGCTCCGACAGTCACCCTGCTACTCCGGCGCCGGGGAGGGGGCGCCGGGACCGGCCTTGGCCGGAAGCCATGACGCGATGAACGGGACGAGGAGGAGGCCGGGAAGGGAGGCGAGGAAGGTGATCGCGAAGTACGGGCCGTAGCCCCACCGCTCGGTGCCGACCCCGCTGACCGCTCCGGCGAGCCGCCCGGTGAACGAGAACAGCGAGGACAGGAACGCGTACTGGAGCGTGGCGCGCTCCGGATCGCAGACGGCCAGGAAGAAGCCGAGGAAGGCGGCCGTGCCGAGCCCCCCGGAAAACGAATCGATCATCGACGCGGCGTACAGGGCGGGCCAGGGGAGGTGCCACTGCGCGACCGCGGCATAGCCGAGATTCGAGATCGCCTGAGGCAGCCCGAGCGCCCACAGGGCGGTGAGGGTGCCGTAGCGCTGCATGAAGGCGCCGCCGGCGAGCGCGCCGGCGATCGACAGCCCGATGCCGAGCGCCGTCGGAACCAGGCCGATCTCGAGCAGGGAGCGCCCCCGGTCCACCCAGAACGGCTTGACCATGGGACCGATCGCGAACTCGCCGAGCTTGTAGGTGAGCACGAAGAGCACGAGGGGCACGGCGCGCCAGGTGCCGATCCAGCCGAGGAAGGGAGCCAGCCAGTGGCGTCGGGCCTCTGCCGGCACGTCCAGTCGCGGCACCCACCGGACCGCGACGCCGAGGGCCAGGAAGATGAGCGCGGCGGCCCAGAAGAGCGGGGCCCAGGCGAACCAGTAGGCGAGCGCGACCATGCCGCTGCCGATCAAAACGAGCGCCACCCGGTACGCCGAAGCGCGGACGCCGTTCGCGGGTCCCTGCTCCTCCTGGCCCACGAGGGCGACCGTGTAGGAGTCGATCGCCATGTCCTGCGTGGCCGAGGCGATCGTCAGCACGAGGATCAGAAGGAAGAGGACGGTCAGGCCGGAGGCGGGGTCGGCCGCCGGCAACAGGGCGACCACGAGTGCCACCACGAGCATCGCGCAGCTCACCCAGGTGCGTCGGTCTCCGAAGCGCTGGACGAGCGGCGACCAGACGAACTTCAGGGAGAACGGAAGCTCGAGCAGACGCAGGCCGCCGATGGCGCGGAGCGACGTGCCGTGGAGCCGGAGGTAGACGGGCAGGACCTCCCAGAGGATGCTCACGGGACTGCCCTCGATGAAGTACAGCAGTCCCACGATGCGGAGCTTGGACCGCGACGCCTCGTTGAGCTGCTTGGCGCCGAGCAGGGCCCACAGCAGGCGCATTGCGCGCATTGTACCCGACCGCATTGGTGTCGGCCGCAGATGGAGGCGGCGCGTGCGTGGGGCGACGCGTGACAGGGCCGCGGGGCGCACTATATCAGGAAGCGGTCCCTCGGGATGTCGGCAGATCGAGCACGAACGTTGCGCCTCCGCCGGGCGTGTCCTCGAGGCGGAGGTTACCGCCGTGCGCCTGCAGGATCTCGCGCGAGACCGCAAGCCCGAGGCCCGTGCCCTCGCCGGGCGGCTTCGTCGTGAAGAACCAGTCGAAGATCTTGGCCTTCACGTCGGCCGGGATGCCGGGACCGTCGTCCACGACCTGGATCTGGACCGCGTCGCCCTGGCGGCGAGTGCGCACGGTGAGGTTCCGCCCCTTGTCGGCGGCTTCCATCGCCTGCCGCGCGTTCCCCAGGAGGTTCATCAGCACCTGGCCGAGCCGATGCGGGTCGGCCGTCACCCGTGGGAGATCGGTCTGGAAGTCCCCGACCAGCTTGATCCCGGCCACCGAGCACTGGGGCCGCTCGAGGTCCATGGTCTGCTTGATCAGGGCATTGAGGTCGAGGGTCTCGAACGTGGGCGGCCGCGGCTTGGTCATCGTGAGGAGCTCGCGCACCAGCCGCTGGGCCCGCTGCGCCGCCTGGATGATCTGGCCGGAGCGCTCTCGGCTGGTTCCGTCCGCCACCGGATCGGACTGGATCATCTGGGCCAGCGTCATCAGCGCGGTCAGCGGCGCGTTGATGTCGTGCACGAGGCCCGCCATGTTCTGGCCGATCGTCGCGAGGCGCTCGACCTCGACCAGGTGCGCCCGTGCCTGGCTCACCTGATCCTGGAGGGCGCCTGCCACCGCCGCCCGGTCCTCGCGCGCCAGGGCCACCCCGATCTGACCGGCCAGACCCTCGAGGACGCGCAGCTCCTCGGGGGGCAGATCGAACCCGGGGTCCTCCCACGACAGCGCGAGGAGGCACCGCGGGCTGGCCTCCCCCGCGCGGATCGGGAGAACGAGCCATGGCGCCGCGGCGTGGCGCAGCCAGGAGGGCGCTCCGGCAATGGGGATGCCGGCCAGCCAGGCCGGCTGTCCGTGCTCGAGCAGCCGCGCGAGCTCGTCGGTCACGCGGAGCGTCGTTCCCTCGAGCGCGCCCTGGTCTAGCGGCCCCGTGTCCCAGCCCGCGACGGCGGCGAGGGCGACACTGTCGAGCGCGGGCGCGAGGAAGGCGAGGGCCTGGCTCGGCCGGAACGCCGTCGCCAGGCGCGGCATGACCGCTCGCAGCGCGCGGGCCGGCTCGGCTCCCGTCACGAACGCGTCGACGACCGCCAGCAGGGCCTCGACGGCGCGGGTGCGTGCCTGCGCCCGCTGGAGCAGGCTCGCCTGGTCGATGGCCAGCGCGGCGGTGCCCGCGAACAGCCGGAGGACCGCGAGATCGCTGCTGGTGAACCGGGCGCGGTCGGCCAGTCGGTTGGCGTTGAGGACTCCGACCACGCGACCGCCCACCTCGAGCGGGACCGACACGGCCGACTGGATCCGGCCGCCCTTCGGCACGAGATTCGGGAAGCGCGAGAGGTCGTCGCCCTCGCTCAGCAGGACAGGGGTGCCGGTCTGGGCGACCCAGCCCGCCACGCCTTCGCCCAGGCGCGACCGCTGCTGCCACGTCTCCGCCTCGCCCGCCGGGGTCCGGGTCGAGGACGCCACCCGAAGGTCGTCTCCCTCGACGAGCATGAGCGACGCTTCATCGGCGCCGAGCGAGTCGGCGGCCCCGTCCACGACGTGGCGGAACAGCTCGTCAGCGGTGACCTTGTTCGACAGGAGATTGAGCGTCAGCTCCTGGACTCGGAGGATCTCGTCCCAGCGCTCGTCCCCCTGGCTCCCGGTCCTGGGCGGTCCCCCGGCGGTCTCGCCCCCGTGTCCCGCGGGCAAGCCTTCACCTCCGCGGGTGACCCGGGCGAGCCAGACCTTCAGGCGATCGAGCATCGGGTGATCCTGGAGCGGCCCCCAGCCTCCCTGTCAGTTGGGACGAGGGGCTCCCCAGCCTCGGCCAAGTCTACCGAGGGGAGGCTGATTTGTACACACTTGGACTCTGTATGAAATCACTTGGGGGCGACCCCCTCCTCATGCTACGGTCCGTTTGCCGGCCGGAGTCTCGGTCCGGTTGACGGGAAGGGGCTGGCACAGGCATGGCCGGGGCGCCCGGCGGGGGGAGGAGCGATGCTCAAGAGACAGCTGACGATCCTGATGGTGGCTGCCGCAGTCTGCGTAGGCTGCGCAGTGTCCAAGGGGATGCCGGACGGGGAGTACATCAACAACCCGTCGCTTCCGACCCTGTCGACCCTGCCGGATCCGACCTGGACCGGGTACTCGCCGGTCGACAGCGCCTACGGGCATCCGCTCCGCCCGGTCGGGCTGCTTCTCAACCCGATCGGCGTGGCGCTTGACTGGGTGCTGATGAAGCCCCTGTACATGCTCGGTGGGCTCGCGCCCAACTGGTTTGGCTTCACGGTGGACGACTCCCACACGTACCACGCCCACATGGGAGAGCCGATCGAAGCCAAGGATGCGCCGCGCTACCGCTTCGAATAGCGCCGGCGCGGCTCGAGGGTCTTCGAGACCCAGGCGCCGGCGGCTGGGCGGTCCCTAGTCGCGGCGCCGATGCGCTTGGAGCCCGCGCTCCCAGAGGTACTCCGGCTCATCTAGCCGCTTCGCGATCCAGCGGGAGAGCACGAACAAGAGGTCGCTCAGACGGTTGGCGTAGCGGAGCGGCCACTCGGAGAGCGGCTCGACGCGCGAGAGCCGCAGGATCCCCCGCTCGGCGCGTCGGCACACTGTCCGGGCTTGGTGGAGGAACGCCCCCACCCGGCCGCCCCCCGGCAGAACGAACGACTTGAGCGGCTCGAGATCCTTCTGGCACCGGTCGATCAGCTTCTCGAGCTCGGTCACGTCGCACTGGCCGACCCGGTACATGCCCTCGTAGGCCGCGTCGTCCGGCGTCGCCAGCTCCGACCCCAGGTCGAACAGCTGGTTCTGCAACCGGCGGAGCGTCTCGTCGAGCCAGCGCGGCGCCTCGCCCTGCTCCAGACGCTCTGCGTTGAAGACTCGCGCGAGGCCCAGGATCGCGTTCAGCTCGTCCACCGTTCCGTAGGCCTCGATACGCGGGCCGTCCTTGGGGACGCGGCGACCGCCGACCAGCGCCGTCTCGCCACGGTCGCCGGTGCGCGTGTAGACGCGCGTGATGCGGATCGCCATGACTTGGTTCCTCCTCGCGTCGGTGCTCGGTGGACTCCAGGCATACCGCGTCACCGCCGGCACGTCAACGCGCCGCGAGGGCGCGAGGCTCGCCGCGGCCCGCTTGACGCCGGCCCCGGGGCCTTCCGATACTGAACGGGCGCTGCGCGCGGATCCCATCGGAGGAGACTCACGAATGCCCAAGCCCGAGCTCGAGTTCTTCGCGCCCGACCACATTCCCTGGCGGCCCGTCGCGGGCTCGGCCACCGGCGGAGCCGGTGGTCCCGGCGTCGACGAAAAAGTCCTGGCGCTCGACGAGAAGACGGGCGACGTCACCCGGCTCCTCCGATTCGCCGCGGGCGTCGAGACCAAGGAGACGATCACGCACGATTTCTGGGAGGAGGTCTGGATCCTCTCCGGCGAGCTGATGGACCTCGGGAAAGGGAAGACTTTCACGGCGGGGATGTACGCCTGCCGTCCACCGGGCATGGTCCACGGACCCTACCGGGTACCGCGAGGCTGCATGACGCTGGAGCTCCGCTACGGCAAGGCGGCGCGATGACGCCGCGAGGCTCCGTCTCGACTCCTTGGAAGGGATAGGGAAGATGGCCAAGATCAGGTTCGGCACGTGGATTCCGACCTACGCGTGGGCGGACGCCCCGGTGTCCCCGGAGACCGTCCGGGAGCACACCGCGAAGATCAAGGACTCGATCCTGAAGTGCGAGGAGCACGGGATCGACGTCTGGGTCGTCGACCACCTGCTGTCGGCGCCCGGGCTCTACGGCAACGCGTGGCTCGAGCCGCTCAGCGCGCTGGCGTACGCCGCTGCGCTCACCAGCCGCGTGAAGCTGGGCACCGGGATCCTGGTCCTGCCGGTGCGGCATCCGGTGATGCTCGCCAAGGAGATCTCGACGCTCTGCCACCTCTCCCAGGGGCGCTACCTGTTCGGGGTCGGGCCCGGCTGGTACGCGCGCGAGTACGAGGTCACCGGCAGCCGGATCGAGGAGCGCGGGAAACGGACCGACGAGCTCATCGAGGCCGTCCTGCTGCTCCTGTCCAAGCCCAACGCGACCTTCCACGGCCGCTACTACCACTTCGACGACGTGACCATCGACCCGAGGCCGCCGAAGCTGCCGGACGTGTGGGTGTCGGGCGGCTCGAGGGTTCCGGATCCCGGCGAGCACGATCTGCCGAAGCTCGCGACCACCGTGGCGGACCGGATCGTCCGCGCCGGCCACTGGATCTCGCGATGCTCGGGGAAGCAAGAGTGGGTCAAGCGCGACTGGGAGGACCTCCAACAGCACGCGGCGCGGATGAAGCGCGACCCGAAGAGCCTGACGTTCGGCCACTGCAACTTCACGCACCTCGTGGAGACGACGAAGCACGAGCGGGCGGTCGAGGCGTCCAAGGCGCCCTTCCTGCGCGTCATGGGGACGCACCGCAGCTGGGAGCACCTCCAGGAGTCCTACATGGTGGGCTCCGTCGACCGGATCAACGCGCGGATCGCCGATCTCGCGTCCGCCGGGCTCCAGTACATGGTGCTCGGCCCGGTCACCGACGACCCGAAGCAGTTCGATCTGATCGCGAAGCACGTCATGCCGGCGTTCGCGTGACCGGGCGCCGGGGCGCCCGCGCCCCCATCAAGGCGGTGATCTTCGACATCGGCGGAATCCTCGAGCGACCGTTCGACGACGTGCTCTTCCCCGAGCTGTCGCGGATGCTGGGCGTGCGGGAGCCGTGGCTCCGGCAGCGGCGCGCCGCCGACGCCGTCGCGCTGACCGAGGGCCGCATGACGCTCCGCGAGTTCTACGCCCGGCTGGCCGGCAAGGACGTCCCTCCGGTGGACGCGGACGCCGTGGTCGCGCGGCATCTCGCGCTGTACGCGGCGGCGACGGAGCCGCACGACACGCGGGTGCTCGCGCTCGTCGAGGAGCTGCGCCGGCGTCATGTCGTCTCGTGTCTCACCAACACCGAGGTCGAGGTGGGGCGGTTCAACCGCGAGCGCGGCCTGTACCGGCCCTTCGATCGGGCATTCCTGTCCACCGAGCTCGGGGTCGGCAAGCCGGGCCGCGCGATCTTCGAGCGCGCCCTGGCCGAGCTCGGCTGCGCGCCGGACGAGGCGGTGTTCACCGACGACAACCTCGAGAACGCCGACGGAGCCCGCGCGGCCGGGCTGCATGCGATCCACTACAAGGACTACGATGGCTTCGCGAGCGAGCTCGACGGCCTGCTCGACGGGAGGGGCTGAGCCGTGACGACGCGGTACGTCGGGGCCGAGGTCCGGCGCCGGGAGGACCCGCGCCTCATGGCCGGCCGGAGCCACTACGTCGACGATCTCCGTCCGCCCGGATGTCTCCACGCGGCGATCCTCCGGAGTCCTCATGCCCACGCCCGTATCCGTGGCCTTCGCCTGGACGGCGCGCGGGCGCACCCGGGCGTCATCGGCTGCTTCACGTACGCGGACCTCGAGGACCTCCTGCGCCCACTGCCGCTCGCCGGCTCGCCGCCGCCACCGCTCCAGGCCCGGGTGGGGTTCCGGATGAAGACGGCGGTGCAGCTCGCGCTCGCGACCGACCGGGTCCGCCACGTCGGCGAGCCCATCGCGGTCATCGTCGCCACCGACCCCTACCTGGCGCAGGACGCCCTGGATCTGGTCGACGTCGACTACGAGCCGCTCCCCGCGATCACCGACGCCGAGGCGGGGGTGAGACCGGGGGCCGCGCTGCTGCACGAGGAGTGGGGCGACAACGTGGGCGTGGCGTTCGACGTGCGGATCGGCGACGCGGAGCGCGCGCTCGGAGACGCGCCGGTTCGGGTGAGGGCCCGCTTCCGCGTCCCCCGGTACACGGGAATGCCGATGGAGACGCGCGGCGTGCTCGCGGAGCCCACGCCGCGAGGCGACGGCATGACCGTGTGGGCGTCGACGCAGGTGCCGCACTGGCTCCAGCGGACGCTCAGCGAGGCGATGGGGCTGCCCGCGCACAAGCTTCGCGTGGTCGCGCCCGAGGTGGGCGGCGGCTTCGGCGTGAAGACGACGATCTATCCGGAGGACGTGCTCGTCCCGGCGATCGCGGCGCGCCTGGGGCGCCCCGTGAAGTGGATCGAGAGCCGGCGTGAGCATCTGGCCAGCGCGACCCATTCGCGGGAGCAGATCCACGACGCCGAGATCGGCGCGACTCGCGACGGCCTGATCGTCGGGTTCCGGGACCGGTTCCTGCTCGACCTGGGCGCGTACAACCCCTGGGGCATCGTGCAGCCGTACAACACCGTCGCTCACCTCCTCGGTCCGTACCGGATCCGGGACGCCGCATTCGACGGGCGCGCGGTCGTGACCAACAAGACGCCCCACGCTCCTTATCGCGGAGCGGGGCGGCCCGAGGCGGTCTTCGTCATGGACCGGCTGCTCGACATGCTCGCTCGCGAGGTCGGGCTGGACCCCGCGGAGCTGCGCCGCCGCAACCTGGTCCGGCCCGACGAGATGCCCTACGACCTCGGGATGCTCTACCGCGACGGCAATCCGCTCGTGTACGACGGCGGCGACTTTCCCGACGCCCTCGCCCGGGCCCTTCGGGCGGCGGACTATGACGTGGTCCGGGCGGCGCAGCCCGGGCTCCGCGCGCGGAACATCTTCCGGGGCGTGGGGATCTCCTCGTACGTCGAGGGCACCGGGGTGGGACCGTACGAGGGCGCGAGCATCCGACTCGATGCCTCGGGGAAGGTCGTCGTCGCGACGGGCGCGTGCTCGCAGGGGCAAGGTCACGAAACCGTGTATGCCCAGATCGCCGCGGATGTCATCGGCACCGCGCTCGAGGACGTCACGGTCATCGGCGGGGACACCGACGCGATCCCCTTCGGGATCGGGACGTTCGCCAGCCGGAGCACCGTGCTCGCCGGGAACGCGGTGGCCGCCTCCGGCGCGGCGGTCCGCGCCAAGCTCGTGCGCGCCGCGGCGCGCATCCTCGAGGCCGCCGAGGCGGACCTCCTGGTCGAGGACGGTCGGGTCTTCGTGCGCGGCAGCCCGGGCCGGGCGCTCACGTTCTCCAGCATCGTGCGGGCGAGCTTGCCAACCTTCCAGGCGCCCGGGGCCGTCGAGCCCGACTTCGAGGCGACCACGTACCAGGGCGTGCCCACCGTGACCTACGCGAGCGCGGTCCACGTGGCGGTGGTCGAGGTGGACCCGGAGACGGGGCGCGTCCAGCTGCTGCGCTACGTCGTCGCCCACGACTGCGGCCGAGTGATCAATCCGATGCTGGTGGACGGGCAGATCCACGGCGGGGTCGCGCAGGGGATCGGCGGCGGTCTCGGCGAGGAGATCGTCTACGACTCGGCGGGGCAGCTCCTCACCGGCTCGCTCATGGACTATGCGGTGCCGCGGGCGGACGAGCTGCCGTTCATCGAGACCGTCCACCTCGAGCACCTCTCGCCGCGCAACCCGCTCGGGGTCAAGGGCGTCGGGGAGGGCGGGGCCATCTCGCCGCCGGCGGCCCTCGCCAACGCGATCGAGGACGCGCTGTCGCCGTTCGGCATCCGCATCACGGAGGGCCCGGTCACCGCGGCGCGCATCGTCGCGCTCCTGCGCGACGCCAGACCCTGAGGTCGAGCGAATCGCCAGGCTCGACGCGCCGGCGGCACCCGGTCCCGGTCAGGGCTTGACGCCCTCGAGGCGTGCCTCGCCGCGGAGCGTGATCTCGACGCGGAGTCGCACCGGGACCGCGGCCTTGTCGTTCCCGAAGAGGTACGAATAGAAGCCGGATGTATCCGGGGCGCAACGGACTGACGTCTGGCGCGCCGCCCCTTGTCCCAGGACGACGAAGGTCGCCGGCGAGTCGGGGTTCGGGTGCGAATGGAGGTTCCATGTGACCTCGCCGCCCTCCGCGGTCACCTCGGCCACGGCCTCCGCGCCGGCCACCAGCCTCAGGTCGACCTCGGCCCACATCCTCGGGTAGAGCGTCCACGAAAAGGTCATGGTCCGGGGAGCGTCCGCGGCGGCCGGGGCCTGGGCGAGCGCGAGCGTGGCGGTCCCCGCGAGGCTCGTCGCGACGCCGGCCACGGCCACCACCCCGACGAGGACCGACGCCAGGGCTCGCTGTCGCATGGCGCAAGCTTGCCAGCGATCCCCGGTCGCCGCTACCATGGCTCTCGCGGCCGTTGGTGCTCACGTGGAGGCGCCAGTTCCCCGGTTCGACGGGCTCCGGCGGCCGGAAGGGAGTGAGGTCTCGTGCGCGTGATCCGCGGCGTCCGCCGGGCAGTCGGTGAGCACCCCCGGGTGTTCCTGACTGTCATGGTGGTGGTCGTCACGCTGTCCATCCTCGGCCCGCCGGTGGTCCTCTCGCTGGCGCGGAAGCCCGTCGACTACTTCGCCTTCAATCCCTGGATCAAGCATCTGCCCGGCTACATCGTCTCGCCGACGGTTCCGCTCGCTCGGAAGCTGGAGAAGGTGCCGGCCTTCGCGCTGTTCTGGTTCTCCGCGGACAGTCCCTACGGGGGGACCGAGTGGGGCTTCGCCGTGGACGTCACCGACGTGGCACGCATCCTGCTTCTGGCGTGTCTGTTCGGCGCGTACTTCGCGCTCCTGGCGCACAGCCGGGCCGTCACGCCGGCGCGGGGAGCCGCCCTGTCGGCGAGCCGCCGAGGCGGAGTGGCGGGCATGGTCACCAGCCTGGTGGGACTCTCGACGGGGCCTTGCAGCGTCATGGGCTGCGGCGCGCCGGTGATTCCGGTGGTCGGGCTCGCGTTCGCCGGACTGTCGAGCGGGACGCTCGCCTTCCTGTCGGGCATGTCCCGGGTCGTGACGATGGTCGTCCTGCTGGGCCTCTCCGTCGCGGTGGTGATTCTCGGATGGCAGGCGGGCGAGGCCCGCGATGCCCCTCCTACGGGGGCGCGCACTCCCGTCCCGCGAACCAGTCCTTAGCGTCCGGGTACCGTCGCAGCAGGTCTCCGATCGCGTCGCACGGCCGCACGCTGTCGGGCTCCGGCGGACGGACGGCCGCGACGGCGGCGTGGTGCATGCCCAGGAGCCACGCATACATCTGGTCCAGGGCCGCCCGCTCGGGCATCCCCTTGACCTGGATCAGGATGTCGACCGCCTTCGCGTTGCCGTCCAGCGCCATCTGGGCCCGCTCGCGCTGTCGGTCGGCGATCGAGGCCGCGCGCCCGGGGCCCCGGAGCATCTCGTAGGCGAGGGCGGTCGCGATCACGAGGTCCCGGTTCGAGGCGCGCAGGAGCCGGCGATTCAGGAAGAGGTGGTTGCCGGTCTTGACCGCCGGACTCGCGGCGTACTGCGGAAGCGACGGGTTGCCGACCCATGAGGCGACCGACACGTCGAGGGGCGACACCATCCGGTACCGCTCGGCGGTGGCGCGTGCGAAGTCGCGGATCTGCTGGAGGCTCGCCTCCTCGTCGGGCGCGAGCGCGTCCGGTACTTGGGCCGAGCCGTCACCCGACGTCGCGGTCAGGCACGCGAGGACGATCACTCGGAGGCAATGGCGGACCGACGGCCGCATGGCGCGACCTCCTCAGCTCCGGCGTCACCCGCGGAGGGTGCGCATGACCTCCTCGTTCGCCATCGCGGCGCCGGGATCTCCCTGGAAGATGATCTCGCCGCGATCGATGGCGTAGAGCCGGTCGGCGATGCGGCACGCGGTCGCGAGGTTCGACTCGGCGATCAGGAGCGAGACGCCCATGGCCTTGATCTTCAGCGCGGCGTCGATGAACCGGCTCACCACGACGGGGGCGAGCCCCTCGAAGGGCTCGTCGAGCAGCAGGATCGACGGCGACAGCGTGAGTGCCCGGGCGATCGCCACCATCTTCTTCTGACCGCCGGACAGATTGAGGCCGCGCCGGCTCAGGAACTGTCGCACTTCGGGGAAGAGGTCGAACACGCGCGCGTCGATGCCGGTGTCAGCGGCGGTCGCGCCCTTGCGCCCGGCCGCGACGAGGGACTGGCTGATCTCGAAGTTCTCGGCCACCGTCAGATCCGGGAAGATGCCGGCGTCCTCGGGGGCGTATCCGATGCCGAGCCGGGCGCGCTCGTAGGTCTGGAGCCGCGTGATGTCCCGGCCCTGGAAGACGATTCGCCCGCCCCGGACCGGGAGGATCCCCATCGTGCTCTCGATGGTCGTGGTCTTGCCCGCGCCGTTCCGGCCGACCAGGCACACCGTCTCCGCCGCGCCGACGCTCAGCGACACGCCCTGGAGCACGTGGGCCGCGCCGCGGCTGGCGTGGACGCCGTCGAGCTCGAGCATCGGCCGCGCGGGCGTCACGGGGCGCCCGTCACTGGGTGGCATGGGTGCCGAGCAGCGTCATGGCCACCTGCTCGTTCCGCCGGATCTCCTCCGGCGTCCCGGAGGCCAGGATCGCGCCCTGGTGCATGGCGACGATGCGGTCGGAGTAGCGGAAGACGATGTCCATGTCGTGCTCGATGACGACGGCGGTGATGCCTTCCGCCCGGACGACCGCGGTGACGATGTCCATGATGGGGGCCTTCTCGCGGGTGCTGACGCCGCTCGTCGGCTCGTCGAGGAACAGGAGCTTCGGGCGGAGGGCATAGGCCAGCGCCACGTCGAGGAGCTTCCGCTCGCCCTGGGAGATGGCCCCAGCCAGCATGGCCGCGTTCGCCTCCATGCCGAACTGGCGGAGCACCGCCACCGCCTCGTCCCGGACCGCGTGGTCCCGGTCGGCGAGCGCCCACAGCCAGCGCGTCTTGCCCTGGCGGGAGAAGATCGTCAGGGCGACGTTGTCGAGGACCGTGAGGTGGTCGAACAGGTTCACCAGCTGGAAGCTGCGCGCGATGCCCGTCCGGATCCGGCCGTTGATCGACTGGCGCGTGATGTCGTGGCCGTCGAAGAGGAGGGCGCCGCGGTCGGCCGGGAAGAAGCCGCTGATGAGGTTCACCAGCGTGGTCTTCCCGGCGCCGTTCGACCCGATCAGACCCAGGAACTCGCCCTTGTGGATCGTCAACGACACGTCGTCGACGGCGCGGTTGTCCCCGAACGACTTCGTGATGTTCCGGATCTCCAGCAGGCTCACGAGCGGGATCTCCCGCGGTAACGCGCCATGAGCTGCTCGGCGGTCCCCACCAGGCCGGTCGGCATCGCGAGCACGAGGGTGACCAGGATGACACCAACGACGAGCTGCCAGTAGACCGTCGTGCCCACTGCCCACACCTCGAGGTAGTTGTACACGAAGGCCCCGACCACCGGGCCCCAGAAGGTGCGGAAGCCGCCCAGCACGACCATGAACACGATCCGGCCCGAGAACGGCCAGTAGAGGATGTCCGGCGTCGTCAGCCCGTTGAGCGGCACCCACAGCGCGCCCGCCAGGCCAGTGAAGACGCCCGAGACCAGGAACGCGACGTACCGGTAGCGGCGCACCTGGACGCCGACGAACTCCGCGCGCACCTCGTTGTCGCGGATCGCCTGCAGCGCCTTCCCGAACGGAGAGTGCACGATCACCCACATGACGGCGGCGGCGACGACGAAGACCGCAAGCACATAGTAGTAGTAGCGGTGCGCCAGGAACGCCGTCTTGTCCGCGGTGGAGCCCGTGGCGAGACCACCGAGCAGGCTCGGCGTCGGCACGCGGAGCCCGTCGGAGCCCCCCGTGACCCAGAAGAACTTCATCGCGAGGCTCCAGAGCACCTGGCTCAGGGCCAGGGCCAGGATCCCGAAGAAGATCCGTGTGTAGCGGACGCAGACCGCGCCGATGAGCGCCGCGACGAGCAGAGAGGCCAGCACCCCGCCGACGATGAAGGCCTCCATCGAGCGGATGCCCCCGTACTTCACCAGGAACGCCGCGGCGTAGGCGCCGGCGCCGAAGAAGGCGGAGTGACCGAACGACAGGAGCCCCGTGTAGCCGAGCAAAAGGTTGAAGCCCAGCGCCGCGATGCCGAAGATCAGCCCGTACGACAGCTGGATGGTCTCGAAGGGCGGGAGGACGAGCGGGAGCGCGATGAAGACGAGCAGCCCCAGGGTTGCGAGGACGAGGCGCCGAGTCATGCGGGTCTCGAGACCGCGACGTGCCCTGCGGGCGCGCTCATGCGCGCCCGAAGATGCCGGCCGGCCGGAAGAAGAGAACGATCGCCGCGATCAGGTAGAGGATGGCCAGCTCGACCTCCGCGAAGTAGGTGATGCCGAGCGTCCGGACCACGCCGACGATCACCGCGCCGGCGAGCGCGCCCTCCAGCGACCCCAGCCCGCCGATGACCACGACGACGAACGCGAGGATCAGCGCCTCGACGCCCATCCCCAGCACCGCCCCGGAGATCGGCATGATCACCGCGCCCCCCAGCCCGGCCATGAAGCAGCCGATCGTGAAGGCCTGCACGTAGACGCGCTTCACGTTGACGCCGAGGGCAGCCGCCATGCGCATGTCCTGGGAGGTCGCGCGGAGCATCACGCCGAACCGCGTCTTGTAGACGAACGCCCAGAGGCCGGCCGCGGCGACGGCGCCGACCGCGATCACGAAGATGTTGTAGCCCGGGTAGGTGGCGCCCAGGATGGTGACGCTGCCGAGGGCGTCCGAGATCGGGCCGGCGGTGAGGGGATAGGGTCCCCAGACGAGGCGGAGGAGGTCCTCGAGGATCAGGAGAAGTCCGAACGTGATGAGGAGCTGGTACTCCTCGGCCCGCCGGTAGAGGGGGCGGAGCATCGTCGGCTCGAGGATGGCTCCCACCAGCGCGGCGGCACCCGCCCCGACCAGGAGCAGCAGGAACAGCGCGGGCGCCGGAAGATGTCCCGCGGCGAGGCCGACGCTCCAGGCCGCCACGTAGGCGCCGACCGCGTAGAGGTTCCCGTGCGCCATGTTCACGATGCGCATCACGCCGTAGACGAGCGTGAGGCCGGAGGCGATCAGGAAGAGGATCGACGCGTAGAAGAGGGAGTTCAGGATCTGGATGACTAGCGTGTCCACGGGATCGCCTTCACGGGCAGCTCGGTGCGGTTGTCGTCGACGGTGAGCGCCACCAGGATCACGTACTTCCCGGGCCGGTCGAGGGCCCGGAGGTCGACGTGGAACTCGCCGGGGTCGCTCGCTTCCACGGTGCCCGCCGCCGCCACCGCGGCGTCCGGTCCGATCGCGAGGTAGTGACCGACCGGGAGGCTACGCCGATCCTGCTCGACCTCGCGCTTGACGAACGGCTCGCGGACGATGCGGTACTCGCGGCCGAAGCGGTCGACCCGCTCGATGTCCGCCTTCAGCACGAGCTGGTCACCCCGCGTCTCGGCCCCGGTGACGAAGGCCCGGAGCGGGAACGCGTGAAGGTTGAACACGCCGAGACCGCGGGGGTAGGAGAGATCCCGGAACACCTGGAGGACACTAGTGGTCGCCGACCATCGCGTGAGCTGGTACGGGCCGTTGGTGACCAGGAAGTGCCCCGCCGTCTCGTGGAACGTCCGGAGCGCCTGCCATCGTGCCTTCGCCTCCGCCGGCGTGACGACGCCGGCCAGCGCGGCGGGCACGTGGCCTCGCGCGGCGAGCTCGTCGACCACTCCTCGAAGACGCGCGACCAGCGCGGCGTCACGCGCGAGATCCAGCCACGGGAGACCACGGGCTTCCGCCGTCTCGCGCGAGAACGCGGCAAGGCCGCGGGCGACGGCCTCCTCGGATAGCGCCAGGACGGGCCAGGGCACGGTCGTCCATGGCGGCGCGGCCAGCGCCGCGTCGTCCGGGCTCGATGCCACCCCGTCCACGAACACCTCGACGATCGGCACCTCGTAGGTCAGCTTGTCCTCGCCGAACGCGAGGACGTCAGTCTCGGTCCGGAGGATCCGGAGCGCGACCAGGCTCTCGCGCACCCGGGCGGTGGCGCGCGCGACCGTGGGGTCCTGGGCGCGCCAGGCGAATCCGAGCGCGTAGAGGAGGTCCGCCGCTTCGAGCTTCGTCTGGTCGTGGAAGCGGGATCCGAGCACTCGGTAGACTACCCGCGCGGCCGCGCGCCGCCCGGGGCCGACCTTCCGGGGCGCGCCGGTGCCCGGCGTGAAGGCGAGGGCGTCCTCCGGTACCGCGACGCTCGGCGCGCCGAGCTCGACCGAGGCGACGGTGACGCGGTTGGGCAGCCAGCCCGTCCCGTGCGGAGAGGGAAAGAAGGCCGGATCGCCCAGGGCGAGCCAGAGGAGCCGGCCGGCGGGATCCGTGAAGCCGGCGACCGGATTCCACGCCGCGGAAGGTCGCTCGGGCACGCCCACGGTCAGCCAGCCGTTCCACGGGAAGTCCTTGAGCTTGACCGTTCGCGGGAAGATCGCGGACCCGAGACCGGCCTGGGCGTCGATCGCCACGTTCTCGACGCCGCCCGAATAGTCGACGTTGAGCGGCTCGCGACGGAGCGTGTAGCCGGCGACCGTCCGCTCGCACCCGGCCCGCAGCGCCGAGACCAGCTCGCGCTCGAGGGTCAGACGCTCGCGCGCGGGCATGCGCCCGCCCGCCACGAGCCGGCCGTGCAGCGCATCGACCCGCTGTCGGGCCGCGACGTCGGAGATACCGTCACGCAGGACGAGATACGCATGGTGCCAGCCCATCTTGAGCCAGGGCGCCCCGACGCTGCCGTTCGGGCCCACCGCGGCGGCGGCCCACAGCGGCGCCACCTCCACCGTCCCGACGGCGGCGTCCCAATCAGGACCGGCCGCGCGCTGGGATGGCGGGATCAGTCGGGCAGCCTCGGCATCTCCCGCGCGGACGCGCAGCGGCGGGCCATCCCACGTCGCGCGGCCCGCGCCGCCCGCATCCGCGGACAGGTCGGCGTGCTGGAGATAGTCCGGATGGTACGGCGTCACCGGATACGGGTAGGCCCGGTAGGTCGGCGTGGCTTGAAGGCTCTCGGCCACCACGCGCGCCGCCAGGCAGCGACGCCCCGCGTCGGCGGGAAGCCCAGACGCCGTGTTGAGGGTGACCACGACGTACGCGCCCAGCGATTCCGCGCGGGTCACGGCCGCGGGGACGGCCTGACCCCCGAACGGATCAGCTCCCAGATAGGCGTGGAGCGACCCATCGGCGAGCTTGGCGGGCGCGGCATCGGGGGCGAGAACGCTGAGCGTGATCTCCTGCGGATAGTAGGCCGGATAGAAGGGGAACTCGTGCCCGGCGCGAACCGGAGTCGCGGGAGACAGCGCCGCGGCCAGCGTTGCGACGAGGAGCGCCACCCGATGCGGGCTGGGTCTCATGAGGGGTTGAGGCCGGCTCCTCGTTGGCTCGGTCAGGTCGGGTTGGATCGGATCGGCCCTGGGGACTGGGGCCCCGGCGGGCGACTCCCGCCGGGACCCCTGAACGTCCTGCTACGCGGTCGCCTGCGGCCAGGTCTCCTCGATCCACTTGAACGTCGTCGTCGGCTCGCCCTTGGGGTAACCGGGCGGGGCCGTGATGCTGCGGATTGGCACCGTGATGATCCGCTTCGGGTCGAGCACCGGGAAGGGATATTCCTTCATCTGCATGCTGAACCCGGTGATGCCGTCCTTGTATCCCTGGTGGTTGTCCGCCCGGATGTGGACGTAGCCGGCCGGGCTGTCGTACGCCAGCCCCTCCAGCATCGCGATGATCGCGTCCTCGTCCGGCCAGCCTCCCACGAGCCGGTTCGCCTTCTGGATGGCGAGGTCCAGCATGTGGAGCGTCGTGTAGGAGCCTTCGGCCTGGAAGTTCGGATACTCCTTCCAGCGGTCGTAGAACTTCTTGACGAACTGCGCGTTCAGCGGCCAGCGGTTGCCCGGCGGGAACGTGAAGTGGTAGTTCGAGTGGACGCCCGCCACGATCCCTTCCGGATGGTCCTGGCCGAGCGCGTGCGGAGCGACGCCGAAGGCGAGCGTGGTCGCCACCTTCATCTTCTTGTACATGTCGTAGCGAAGCGCTTGCTTGTACAGGGCGACGTAGTCGCCGCCCCACACCGAAGTGAAGAGCAGGTCGGGCTTCGCCGAGATCGTCTTCGTGATGTGGGCCGTGAACTCGGTGGTTCCGAGCTTCGGCCAGGCCTCGGACACGACGTCGATCTTGCCCGGGATGAGCTTCTTCATGACCACGTTGAAGTGATCGAAGGCGTTGCGCCCGTAGGAGTAGTCCGGATGGATGTGGGCGATCTTCCGCACCTCCGGCCAAGCAGAGGCCGCCGCGATCGCGGCCATCGCCCCATCCGCCGACTGGATGTTCGTCAGCCGGAAGATGTAGTGCGGGTCGGGCACGGCCTTCTCGAACAGGAAGTCCGTGCAGCCGTCGACGAAAATCGTCAGACACTTCACTTCCTCGGCGACGGGCCCGAGGGCGGGCGTGTTCCCGCTGCTGATGACACCGGTGAAGAGGTCGATCTTCTCCGAGAGCTTGAGCCGGCGGAGCTCCTTCACGTTGGCGTCGGTGCCGGCCGCCTCGTCCGCCTTGAGGGTCTCGATCTGGCGCTTCCCGAGGAGGCCGCCCTGGGCGTTGATCTCCTCGGCCGCCAGGATGTGACCCTTGTAGGACTGCTCGCCGAGCACGGCGGCCGGCCCGGTGAAGAAGGTCATGTGGCCGGTCTTGAACGGCGTGCTCGGGATGCTGCCCTTCGGCGTGAACTTCTGCTGTGCCTCGGCCACCTTGGGCGTCACGATCGCCCCCGCGGTGGCCGCCGCGGCTCCGATCGACACTCCGAGGTGCTTCAAAAGGTCGCGTCGGGTGACCTGCTCTGGCATCGATGCCCTCCTTCTGTGGCGTGCGGTCCCGGACGGTGTGGCGACCAGTGGACGGGCCTCTCCGCGCCCGCTCTAGACTGGGGAAATGTTGCGCAATTGCACCATGGCGGCTTCCGGAGTGTCAAGGCCGGCGCCGGAGAAGATGAGCGCGCCGTCACACCCTTGCGTGCCACCGTCGAGCGCGAGCGGGTCCGTCGAATCGTTGACACTCCGCAGCGCGGCCGGGGAAGGCGGCGGTGGTCGCGGATGGCCTCCTTCGTGGTCGAGAACAGCCAGACCCGACCCTTGGTTCCCGCGCGGTCCCGAGCTGTGGTGGAGAGCGCACGGGTTTGCCCGGGAGCTCGACCGTGGGCGGCGGGGGATCGTGCTGATTCCCTCCGCCGGGCTCGACGCCGTCCCCGGCGTGCTCGGGTCGGCCTTAGCGGAGGACGGGCGGTCGGCGGCTGGGGCCAGCCCGGCGCGCTAGCACCGGTTCACGTCGTCGATGACGAGGGTGACCTGGCCGGTGGCTGGCTCGTATCGGTAGTCGTTCCCGTCGCACTGGAAGGAGGGCGGCGGGTTCAGGAGCGTCGCCACCACATCCTTGCTGGGCGGGTACCCGGCGTGCTCGCCGAAGTAGATCTGGAGCGACGTCCGGATCGCGGCCACCGTCGCCCGGTCGGCCGCCAGCCGGGCCGCGGACATCGGCTTCTGCTGCTGGATGGTCTCGACCGTCTTCGTCGTCGACAGGAAGTACTGGTACAGGAACGTGCCGGCGACGGCGAGGATCACCGCGACCACGAGGATCTCCACCAGCCCGAACCCAGCCTGGCCGCGTCGCGCTCGAGCCCAGGGACCGGCGCCCCGACACATGCCGCCATCTTGAGTGCCCGCGTCCCGGCGTGTCAAGAAAAGCGAGCCCGGGCGAGCGCGCTGCCGAGGAATGCGACGCCCGCCGCGGTCATGACCGCCACGGCCGCCCAGCCGAGGAGGTTCAGCCAGAAGCCATTCACCCGACTGCCCATGACCCGGCGGCTGTTGCCGACCAGCATGACCAGGACGAGCAGCGGCGGCGCCAGGAGCCCGTTGACGAGCGCGGCGAGAAAGAGCAGTCGGATCGGGTCGAGTCGGAGCGCGTCCAGTAGCACGCCGCCCACGACCGCGGCGCCGAGCACGAGGTAGAACCGCCGGCCGCGCCAGGGCGGGAGGTCGAGCCCGGCGCGCCAGCCGAAGGCTTCCGAGACCGCATAGGACGCGGATCCCGCCAGGACCGGGACCGCGAGCAGGCCGGTGCCGAGGATCCCCAGGGTGTACAGCAGATAGGCCGCGTCGCCGGCCAGGGGACGGAGCGCCTCCGCCGCCTCACGGCTTGACGTGATGTCGCGGACACCGGCGCGGTGGAGGGTCGAAGCGGCGGTGAGGATGATGCAGTACATCACGAAGTTCGACAGCACCATTCCGGAGAGGACGTCGGTGCGGGCGTCCCGGAGCTCGCCCGGCGTCGCGCCGCGCCGCTCGGCGAGCGTTCGCCGCCCAAGCGCCGTCTCTTCCTCTACTTCCTGGGAGGCTTGCCAGAAGAAGAGATACGGCGAGATGGTCGTGCCGAGGATCCCGAGCAGCGCCTCCAGGTACGGCGGATCCAGCCTCCACGCCGGGACGAAGGTCGCGGCCAGGGAGGCTCGCCAGTCCGGCCTGGCCAGCACGGCGGCGACCGCGTACGCGAACAGCACGAGGGTGAGCCACTTGAGGTAGCGGGCGACGGTCGCATACCTCGCGTAGACCGTCATGGCCAGGAGGCCGGCGCCGAGGACTGGAACGCTCAACGCGGACGGCACGCGCGTCAGGAGCTCGATGGCGTCGGCCATGCCGGCGAGATCTGCGCTGATGTTGAACACGTTGGCCAGCACCACGAGCGTGCAGGCGCCGTAAAGCAGCGGGCGGTGACCGAGCTGGCGGACGGCCCCGGCGAGCCCGCGGCCCGACACCAGTCCGATGCGGGCGCAGGTCAGCTGGACGGCCGCCATCAGGGGCAGGGTCCAGATCGCGGTCCACAGGAGCGCCGGGCCGAGGGACGCCCCGGCGATCGAATACGTCGCGATGCCGCTCGGATCGTCGTCGGAGGCGCCGGTGACGAGCCCGGGGCCGAGGGTTCGGAGGTAGCGCCGTCGACGCCCGGGCCCGCCCCGGTGCCCGGCGGCACCGGCGGTCCGGCCCGACCTAGCGGGCCCGCCCACGGGGGATGGCCCGCCAGGTCAGCGGCCGGCCGGCGCGGTTACTCCCCGACGATCTGAACCTGGAGCCTCCGGTCTCGCGGCCCGTCGAGCTCGGCCACGATGACGCTCTGGAACTGTCCGAGCAGCACCTCCCCCTCGGCCACCGCCAGCGCGACCGGACGACCCAGCAGGGTCGCGCGCAGATGGGCGTGCGCGTTCTCGCGATCGCAGTCCGAGTGGCGCGGGTCGTCGTGACGGTACCCGTCGCGGCGGGGGATCAGCTTCTGCAGCACCGCGCCGAGGTCGTCCAGCAGGGCCGACTGGAACTCGTTGACGAAGACCGCGATCGTCGTGTGCAGGGAATTGATCAGCAGCGTGCCGTTGTGGATGCCCGAGCGGCCCACGGTGTCGCGGATCTGCTTCGTGACGTCGAGGAACTGCTGGTTGTCCTCGGTCCGGATCTCGATCGTGTCCCTGAATACCTTCATCTGCGTCCCTCCCTTGCCTCCGTTCCGATCACGCACTCACGCCCGGGCTGGCCGTACACGTGCGCGTCGGTACCCCGTGGCCTCATGATGCCCGGGCTCCGCCGCCTTTGGCGGAGCTCAGACCACGGGTGGCGCCCGTGGCAGCCAGCGAGGAGGGGGGGTGGGATCGGGCGGGATCGCTCGGGAGCCGGGCTCCCCGAGAACCGCGCTCGCCTGTCGACTCGCGTCGAGCAGGACCGCGAGCGTGATGACGGCATCGAGCGCGGTGAGAGCCTGCGCGCGATCGGAGAGCGAGAGCCCCACGGTCGGCGCAGTCACGAAGGCATGGACTAGGCCCAGTCCGAGTTGCTGGACGACAAGGAGAATGATGACGATGCGGCTCGCCCGGGTCAGCCCCCATCCCCTGAGCTGCATGCTGACCAGTATACCGGAGGTGCGCTATACTGCTCGCGTCCAGACGCCACGATCGAGGGTCATCGATCGGGAGGGCTTCCAATGCCGCTCTACATCATGCTGTCCTCGCTGTCAGAGACTGGCCGCCAGGTGCTCCGCAAGCTGCCCGGCTCGATTCGCAAGGTCAACGCAGAGGTCGGGCGGATGGGTGCGCGCGTGATCGCTCAGTACGCCGTGCTGGGACCCTATGATTTCGTCACCGTGCTCGAGGCCCCGGACAACGAGACCGTCTCCCGGATCTCCGTCGAGCTCGGCGCGCGTGGCTCGGTGCAGATGATGACGATGCCGGCCATCCCGGTGGACGACTTCATCAGCCGCCTGGCCAGCCGACCCCGCCGGCGCGGCGCCCGCCGGCGCCGCTGACCCGCCCCGGTCCACGCCGCGACCGGCAGTCCTGCGCCTGAGCGCGCGGACGTGAGCCCGGCAACGGTGCTCCTCGCTCCCGACCGCTGCTACGCGGCGGGCGACGTCCACGAGGGCTGGGCGGTCCGCCTCGAGGCCGGACGGATCACGGCCGTCGGACCCCTTGCGGCGCTCCGGTCGTCGGCGGCCGGCGGGGCCGCGCCGGGCGAGACCGTCGCGCTTCCCGGGCGCCTTCTCCTCCCGGGCGGGGTGAACGCGCACAACCATTCGTTCCAGTCGCTGCTCCGGGGACTCGGAGACGATCTGGATTTCATGGGCTGGCGCGATCGCGTCCTCTACCCCTTCTCCCGGCGACTTGACGCCCGGGGGATCGAGATCGGGGCGGCGTTCGCCTTCGCCGAGATGCTCCGCCACGGCATCACGACCGTAGTGGACTTCTTCTACGTTCAGGGTGGCGGCAATGCCAACGCGGAGGCGGCGATCCACGCCGCGAAGCGCGTCGGCATCCGGCTCGTCCTCGCCCGCGCCTTCTATGACTGGAC
>CAYXBJ010000100.1:0-3459 GCA_964463175.1 uncultured bacterium | reverse complement strand
GGTCGATCCGTTGTAGAAGAACAGGTCCGAGAACGCCGCCGGGTCGCCGGGAGAGAAGTCGGCAGCGACGATCTGCGTCCACGTGCTCAGCAACCCGCCGGACGACCATTGCAAGGCGATGTTGCCCGCTCCATCGGTGCTCCAGATCTCGGCGTATCCCTCCGACGGGCTGTAGAAGAACAGGCCGGTGTACGACTGCCCGTCGCTGCCCGGCGGAGCGAGCAGGCCGGGCACGATCTGCGTCCAGGTGGTGCGCCAGCCGGTGTAGGAGTTCAGCAGGGTCAAGTTGCCCTGACCGTCGGAGTCGTAGAACGCCGCGGATCCGCTGGTCTGGTCGTAGAGGAGAAGCCCCATGAATCCCGACGGCCCGAACCAGCCCGGAACCACGTGCGTCCAACTGCCGAGCGACGGGTACTCCTGGAGCGGCGTGGCCCCGATGTGCCCCTGCCCGTCGGTATCAAAGAACGCTGCGTACCCCGTGGATGCCTCGTAGAAGAAGAGGCCATCGTACGACGCCGTTGAGAACTTGCCCGACACGATGTGCGTCCAGGTGTGGCGCCAGGTCGAGTCGCTGTTGAGCAGCTGGAAGTTCGGCGGGTACACGGACCCGAACCCCGTGACCACGCCGGCGCTGTCGGTCGTCACCTGCGCGGCGACGCAGTTGCTCTCGATCGTCGCCTGGAGGCCGCTCGCGTTCCCGTCTCCGGTGCAGCCGCGGACCTTCCCGAAGGCGGTGCTGAACTGTCCCTGCGCTTTCGCGACGCACCCCGGAACGCTCGTCACAGAAGCCTTCGTGTGACAACGGATCTCGCCGCTCGCGAGCTTGGCCGCCGCCTTCAGGCGAGCGGCCTCGCACTTGCTCGGGCTCGCTCCGCTGCCGTCCGGCAGCGCGTCGCGCAGGTAGCGTTGGCACGTGGCCGCGATGCCGTCGCAGATCGACGCGTCCGGCGCCGGTGGACATCCGGTCGGCTTGTTGTACGCCGCCGTGAACTTGCTGCTGACAGCCATCTCGCAGGCGGGTGCGACGCCGGTCTTCGTCGCCTCCTCGGCGGAGCAGTGGAGGCGACCGAGCTCGTTCTGGGCGATCGCCTTCAGCCTCGGGGGGGTACACTTGTCGGCTGCGGCGCTGTCCCCAGCGAGGACGAGCGCGAGGACGCCTACTGCCGCCCCGGTTGCCAGCTTGGGCCACATGGCCCCGATTCTCCTCGACGTCCCTGAAACAGCACAGAGTGCGGCGCCTCCGACGGAACAGAGCGTCATCGGTCCTCCGCCTCCGTGAGAAATGACGTTGCGCGACATGCGCTCGTCTCCCGTTCAGGCAGCCCTCCGGGCGCCCAAAGATCCAATCCGGACATTTCCCAGATGGACGGGGCGAAGGCCCCGGCCGGTCCATAGCCCTCCTGCTGGTGATCTGGCAAGCGATTTCTGGCGCCTGGTAACCAGATTCGAGAGGGACGGCTGCCGATGCCGCGCGTCACGGCTACTTCTAACCCGGCGCGCAGTCGCCGGGCGTACTGCGGACGCAACGTCGGCCCTGTGACCGGGGAGGCGGGAGCCCCGCTTGGGTCAGCATCGCGCCACCGCACGTGGTCGGAGCCCGGCGATCCGGTCGAGGATGCCCCGGAACAGCTCGCGGGGGACCGCCCCACATCGAGCTTCTCACCGATCTTCACCACGCTTCTTCTCGGGGCCGTTGGTTTAGGTGTGGCCCTTGCCAAAACGAGGGCAACCGTCTATAATGCTTTCAGCATCAAGAAGGGGTCTGGCCCCGCCAACCGAGGCACGACGCGCCCACGGTGGTCTGAAAGATGCGGCCTGAGCGAAACGGCTCGGGCTAAACCAAGCGTCACCACGGTCGCTGCCGCGAAAACGGGTGACAGAAGGATGTCACTCGACCATGGCGACACGTAGACCGCGCCCGGACCCGGTTAGCACCGAGCAATTCCCTGAATCGCTCGGCAGGCAAGCCCGCCTCGCCGCCCGACTGGCCGAGGAGCTAACCCTGGTTGCGGCGCAGCATGCGGACGACCTCGGTGAGGTGTACGTGCTCGCCGGCCCCCGTCGGGGGTTGGGCGTGAATCGTGATGGGCCGCGGTTGCCGACCCGGCGAGCTACGCGCTCGCGAGCTCGCGTGGGAGCGTGACGGTGCCCGGCGTCGCGATCGCCCGGCGCGTCGCCTCCGCGAGATACGCGGCCGGCTCGACGCCCGCCAGCTTCGCCGACTCGAGCAGCGTGTAGCAGAGCGCCGCCACCCGGGTCCCGCGTTCGGAGCGCGAGCCGTAGTGATTCTTCCGCCCGAGGGCGATCCCGCGGAGCGCGCGTTCCGTCGCGTTGTTGTCGACCGGGATCGCCGCGTGCTCGAGAAAGGCCACGAGCCCCGGCCAGAGCTCCGTCGTGTACGCGAGCGCCTTGCCGAGCGCCGACTGCGGGAGCGCGCGCTGCTGCGTGACCCACGTGCGGATCGCCTCGACGACCGGCGCCACGTGGGCCCGCCGCTCGGCGAGGAGGACGCCCACATCGCCCGCCGCCGTCTCCCGCGCCGCCCGCTCGGCCGCGTAGAGGTCGGCGATCCGCGCCAGCACCTCGCCCGCCTGGGGAGCGGACGCCTCAGCCTCCACGTACTGCCGGCGCACGTGGGCCCAGCAGTGCGCGAGCGTGAGCGTCGGGCCGGCGCGGTCCGCGGTGCCGCGCTTGGCGAGCGCCCGGTAGGCGGCGTAGCCGTCGCACAGCACGATGCCGCGATAGTTCCCGAGGACCTGCGTGGCACCGTCGGCCGACCGCGTGTCGAGCAGGCGGTAGACGACGGCATCCGAGCCGCAGAGCGCCCAGACCCACCAGGTCTTCGAGCGTCCCGGCTCCATCAGTTGCCACGTCGTCTCATCCGCTCCGAGCACCGGCGCCGTGCGCACGTCGGCGCAGAGCGCCTCGTACGTCGGCGTGAGATGAAGGCTCAGCGCGAGGAGCTGATCCCAGAGCGTCTGCGTGTCGACCGTGAGGCCCGCTCGCGCCATCTGCCGCACCTGGCGCGCGAGCGGGAGGTGATCGAGGTACTTCGCCACCGCGACCCCGACCGCGAAGTCCACGGAGTACCGCCCGCCGGCGACGAGCTTCGCCGGACCCGGGGCCGTGACCAGGCACGCGCCGCACCGGCAGCGGTACTTCTGGCGGCGGTGGCGTACGAGGCGGAAGCTCCGCTCGACGACGTCGATCTCCTCGGCGTCCTCGTACTGGTCCTTCCACGGCTCCAGTGCCCCGCCGCACTGCGGACACGGGGCCGCGTCGGCGGACCGCGTGTGCACGACGTCGACCAGCGGGAGCGTGGTCTGCGCCCGCGGGCCGTGGCCCCGCGGCGCCGCCGGTGCGCTCGGGGGCTCGGCACGCTCGCCGCTGCCGCGCCGCTCCGAGGACGGACCGAAGAGGGCCCGATTCCGCGCCGCCAGTTGCTCCTGCAGGCGGGCG
>CAYXBJ010000099.1:0-35210 GCA_964463175.1 uncultured bacterium | reverse complement strand
GCGCGGATGGCCGCCACGATCCGCCGATGCTCCGCGAGCATCCGGCGGAGCCGCGCGGGCTGGCTGATGGTGAGGGACACGAGCCGCTGATACGGGACCCGGAACTCGTTGAGGAGAAGCTCCAGGTGGAACCGGAGCTTCACGCTCCCCGAGCCCTGATGAATCAGGTCGTGGAAGCGCTGGTTGGCTTCCACCACTCGCGGCAGATCCCCCTCGGCGGCCGCGCGCTCGAGGTCCTCCGTGACCTCCTCGAGGGCCGCAAGCTCGGGGGCGTCGGAGCGCGCCGCCAGGAGCCTCGCCGCCGCGCCCTCCAGGGCCTCCTTCACCACCAGCGCGTCGAGCACCTCGTCACCGGTCGCCTTGCGCACGTAGGTGCCGACGCGCGGCACGATGTCCACGAGCCGCTCGCGCTCCAGCTGCTTGAGCGCCTCGCGGACCGGCGTGCGGCTCACCCGGAACCGCTGGGCCAGCACGGTCTCGGACAGCGCCGTGCCGGGCTGGAGCAGGCCGGACACGATCGCGCGACGGAGGGCGCTGGTCACCTGGGCGTGCACGCCGTCGGTGAGGACCGCATAGACAGGATCCACCGAGCTCGGCGTGCTCTCGGTCACCGAAGACCTCGCCGTCGTCCCAGGCCGGCGCCGGTCTCGTGCGTATGCGGGCGCAATCGGGATCGGGTGGCCTCGCTGCCACCATGTACCATGCAAGAAATCCTAGGTCGGCGCCGCCGGTCGCGTCAATCCCGGCTGGCCCGGCCGCCGTCCGGCGGCGAGCCGGCGAAGAAATCGCCGAGCAGCCGCGCGACGAGCGCCGGCGCCTCGATCAGGATCGCGTGCCGCTGCCCGGGCAGGATCTCGAGCCGCGAGCCGGCGATTCGCGCGTGGAGGAGCTGCGCCATGCGCGGATTCGAGCCGATATCCCCCTCCCCCGTCACGATGAGCGTCGGGGCCCGCACGCCGGCAGCCTCGTCCGCCAGGTCGGTCGTGGCGAGGACGTGATACGCCGCCGCGTAGGCGCGCGGGTCGTTCTCCATGTTGCGCGCCGCGTAGCGCTCGAGCAGCTCGGGGTTGTCGCGCCGGAACTCGTCCGAGAACCACCGGGGTAGCGAGCGACGGAAGTGCTCGCCGGGAATGCCGTGCTCGACGATCGCGAGGCGCTCCAACACGCGCTGCCGCTCCTCCTCGGTGCGGCCGGCGGCGGCGCTCAGGAGCGCGAGACGATCGACGCGGTCGGGCGCGTCGAGGGCCAGGCGGAGCGCGACCGTTGCGCCCAGCGAATGACCCGCGACGTGGCAGCGGTCCACGCCGAGGTGGTCCAGCAGCGCCTGTGCGTCCCGGGCGAAGAGCGCGGCCGAGTACGGGCCCGGCGGCTTCGAGGACTCTCCGTGGCCGCGGAGGTCGAGGCGGATCGTCCTGAATCGGTCGCCCAGCGCCGCCACGACGCCATCCCAGTTGTCCAGCCGGGCCCCGACGCCGTGGATCAGGAGCACCGGCAGCCCGGCGCCCTCGACGGCGTAGGCGGTGACGAATCCTCCGCGCTCGAGCCGTCGCATGGCCTCAATCATACGGCGCGATCGTCACGACGGGACCGGCTCGTAGCCCGCGCATGCAAGGCGTGGCAGCCGCGGGTAGCGCGGGTACGCGGGGTCCGTCTCGGCGCGCCGGCAGAGGAAGAACACCGAGCCGCGCGCGCTCGGGACGCGACGCGCCCAGCGGCAGTCCGCGCAGAGCCCTGCCCGCGCGCGCTCGTCGCGGGGCGCACCGGACGGGGACGCCGCCCCGGCGTCGTCGGCCGGGCGGTCTGGGCTGGTCGTGTCAGCGATCCGAGGCGTTGCCGCCGCCGAGCCAGGGATCGAGCGCGTCGTAGCCGCTCGGCTCGCGGGGCGGCGGGCCCCACCAGCGGGACCGCGCGCCTGGCGGCCCGTCCCACCACGGGCGCGCACCGGGCGGCATCCCGGGCCGGACGACGTCCACGAGCGCGCCCGCCAGATTGGCTCCCGCGCTGCGGCAGGCCCAGCGCCCGTCCGACAGCTGGGCCGGCCGCGTGTCACAGAGCCAGACGCGGCCCCCATCGTCCTGGATCGCCGGCCACGCCTCAACCACGGCCGGCGCCGACAGCACGCCCAGCCCGAGCGCGACGGCGGCACTCCAGATCCGGAGCCCTCCCCGGCGCGCCCCGGCGCGCCGGGCCGATGGCGGCATCAGCCGCTGCCCGGCGACGGCGCCCAGCCCGTCCCGCCGGTGTGCCAGAAGCACACCGTGTCCGACCGGGCGAACGCGCCGCGCCGCACCATGTCGAGCAGGCCTGCCGCCGCCTTGGCGCCGTAGGTCGGATCGAGCGCGATGCCCTCGAGGCGCGCGAAGAGCCGGGTCGCTTCCTCGGATGCCGGCGTGGGGACGCCGTATCCGGCGCCGACGAACTCGTCCCGCACGTCGACCGCGTCGGCCGGGAGGCTCGACGCGCCCAGCACGGCCGCGAGGGGCTCCGCGATCCGCCGCACCATTCCGCTGAGATCCGCCCGCGTCTCGTCGGCGCTCACGCCGATCACGCGCGCGGGCAGTCCCGCTAGCTGGCACCCGATGACGAGGCCGGCCTGCGTCCCACCGGAGGACGAGCCGTGGACGATGGCCCGCGGGGACACGCCGAGCGCGCGGAACTGGGCCGCGACCTCGCGCGCCGCCTCGACGTAACCGCGCGCGCCGAGCGGAGTGGACCCGCCGATCGGGATCAGGAGCGGGCGCCGGCCCGCCCCGCGCAGCTCCAAGGCGAGCGCCTCCAGCGCCGGCTGCCGCTCCGGGCCGGTCCGGACGAACCGGAACTCCGCGCCGAAGAGCCGATCGAGCAGGAGGTTGCCTGCGTAGGCCGCCGGCTCGCCGCCCGAGAGGACGAGGATGCAGCCGAGCCCCGCGCGCGCGGCCGCCGCGGCGGTGATGCGCGCGTGATTCGACTGATGCCCGCCCGCGGTCAGCAGCACGTCCGCGCCGGTCGCCCGCGCCTCCCCGAGGAAGAACTCGAGCTTCCGCACCTTGTTGCCGCCGAGGGCGAAGCCGGTCAGGTCGTCGCGCTTGATCCAGAGCTGGGGGCCGCCGAGATGGACGGACAGTCGGGGCAGCGGCTGGAGCGGGGTCGGATAGGTGCCCAGCGGCTCGCGAGGACCCACGGATCGGTGCCGACTACCGCGGCGGTGGGGCCGGGGCCCCGCCAGCCGTCAGGCCGTCCCCAGGTAGGCCTTCTGGATGAGCGGGCTCTCGAGGAGCTCCTTGGCGGTCCCGGCCAGCACGACCTCGCCCATCTGGAGCACGTAGCCCCGGTTGGCGATGGACAGGGCCATGTTGACGTTCTGCTCGACCACGAAGATCGTCGTGCCCTGCTGGTTGATCGTCTTGATGATGTCGAACACCTGCTCGACGTAGCCCGGGGACAGCCCCATCGACGGCTCGTCCATGCAGACGAGCTTCGGGTTCGTCATGAGGGCGCGGCCGATCGCCAGCATCTGCTGCTCGCCGCCCGACATCGTGCCGGCGAGCTGCGCCCGCCGCTCCTTGAGGATCGGGAAGAGCCCGAACACCCGGTCCAGCTCCGCCTCCCAGCCCGGCTCCCGCCGCCGCGTGTAGCGGCCCATCTCGAGGTTCTCGAGCACCGTCATCCGCGGGAAGACGCGGCGCGCCTCGGGCACGGGCGCGATGCCGCGCCGGACGATCTCGCTCGTGCGGAGAGCGTGGATGGGCTCGCCCCGGAAGGTCACGGTGCCGGGGGCCGGACGGACGAGGCCCAGCACGGTCTTCATCGTGGTCGACTTTCCCGACGCATTCCCGCCGAGGAGCGACACGATCTCGCCCTCGTAGATCTCGTAGCTCACGCCCTTCAGGACGTGGAGCGGTCCGTAGTACGTGTGGACGTCGCTGAAGCGGAGGATGGGCTCCCGCGCGGCGTCGCTGCCCCGGGCCCGCCCGTCGGTCGCGCTCACCGGACTCACGCCGCCCGCCGCCGGCGGCCCAGGTACGCCTCGATCACCTTCTCGTCGTTCCGCACCTGCGCCGGCCGGCCCTCGGCAATCTTGACGCCGTGGTCCAGCACAATCACGCGATCCGAGACGTCCATCACGACGTCGAGCTTGTGCTCGATGAGCACGATCGTCATCCCGAGCGCGCGCATCGACTTCACGAGGTCCATGAGCTCGAGCGTCTCGGCCGGGTTCATGCCCGCCGCCGGCTCGTCGAGCAGCAGGAGCTTCGGCCGCGTCATGATCGCACGCGCGATCTCGGTCCGGCGCCGGTTCGCGTAGGAGAGCCCGTAGACCGGGTGCTCCAGGCGGGGAATCAGGCGGTTTCCGAAGAGCCCCAGCACCTCGAGCGCGCTCTCCACCGCCCGGCGCTCCTCGGCCTTCACCGAGGGCGGACGGAAGATCGCGCCGAGGGCGCCCGCGCTGAGCCGCGAGTGCTCGCCGACCAGCATGTTCTCCAGCACGGAGAGGTTGTTGAACAGCCGGATGTTCTGGAACGTGCGCGCGACACCGCGCCGGACGATCTCGTGGGACGGGAGCCCGCTGATCGCGTCGCCCTCGAGCCGGATGGTCCCCCCGTCGCGCTCGGTCAGCCCCGTGATGAGGTTGAAGAGCGTCGTCTTGCCGGACCCGTTCGGTCCGATCACGCTGACGAGCTCGCCGGTGTTGACGGTGAGGTCGATGCCATCCGCGGCGGCGACCCCACCGAACCGCTTCGTCAGCCCCTCGATCTCGAGGAGGGGCCGCCCGGCCGCGCCGGCCGCGCGGGGCTCCGCCCACGAGAGGCTCACCGCGCTCCCACGGGCAGGCGCCGCCGACTGCTGCTCACGCGTGAGGGCGGACACCTGCCGGTGCGCCGGGAAGAGTCCCTGCCGGCGGAACAGCATCATGAAGACGAGGATGAGCCCGAAGATCAGCTCGAGACCGGTGATGAGCTGGATCCCCTGGAGCCACGGGCTCCCGACCACGCGCCCGAAGGCGTTGATCCAGAGCGAGAGCTCCTGGAGGATGGTCGACTGCAGGAAGGACAGGATCAGGGCGGCCAAAACCACGCCTCGGATCGAGCCCATCCCGCCCATCACCACCATCACGAGCACCATCACCGACACCGGGAACATGAACATCTCCGGCGTGGCGGTGGTCAGCTTCGCGACGAAGAAGACGCCGCCCAGCCCGGCGATGGCCGCGCCCATGGCGAAGGCCAGGAGCTTGTAGTGGACGTGGTTGACGCCCATCGCGCCCGCCGCCAGCTCGTCCTCGCGGATGGCCATCCACGCCCGGCCGACCCGCGACTCCTGGAGGCGATAGGAGAAGAAGATCGCCGCGCACACCAGGAGCAGACCGAGGAAGTAGTACGGCAGCGGCTGGAAGCCGAACTCGAAGCCGAAGAGCGTCGGGGTGTGGATGCCGCCGAGCCCCTGGGCGCCGTTGGTCAGCCAGTCGAGGTTGCGGGCGACGACCGGGACGATCTCGCCGAAGCCGAGCGTCACGATCGCGAGGTAGTCGCCGCGGAGCCGGAGCGTCGGGGCGCCGAAGAGCACCCCAAAAATGGCGCAGACCAGCGCGCCCACCAAGAGCATCGCCCAGAACGAGAAGTTGAGCTGGACGAAGTCGGGCTGGCCGTCGACGTGCACCCGCGTGATCTGGCCCAGCCAGAGGAGCGGGCTCCACCAGCTGGACCACGGAAACTTGAGCTGGCCCGACGCGACGATCCCGTAGCCGTAGGCGCCGATCGCGAAGAAGGCCGCATAGCCGAGATCGAGCAGGCCCGCGAAGCCCACCACGATGTTGAGCCCGAGGGCCAGGAGCACGTAGGTGAACGCGTTCCCGGCGGCGTCGATGTGACCGCCGTTGACTCCCGTGAAGGGGAACACGAGACCGACCGCGAGACAGCCCGCCAGCAGGATCTGGCGACGACGGAGGGCGGACATCTCTCGCCACCGGGCGACCGCCGGGTTGCCCGCGAGCCAGGACGGATGCGCTTCCATCAGGCTTTCTGGGGGGTGAGGACGCCGAACAGGCCGGTCGGCCGGAACACCATCACCACGATCAGGATGGAGAAGATGATGACGTCCGTCCACTTCACCTCGAGGAGCTGTCCGCCGAGCGCCTGGATGAGCCCGATGATGAGCCCGCCGATGACCGCGCCGGGGATGTTGCCAATCCCGCCGAGGACCGCGGACGTGAAGGCGCGCAGCCCCGTCTGGTACCCGATGTAGAACGCCGTGAAGCCGTAGTAGAGGCCGAAGAAGAGGCTCCCCGCCCCGGCCAGCGCCGAGCCCAGGAAAAAGGTCAGGATGATGATGCGGTCGATGTCCACGCCCATCATCTTGGCGGCGTCCATGTCCTGCGCGGTCGCGCGCATGGCCTTGCCGAGAGCGGTCCGCTTCACGACGTAGTTCAGGACCAGCATCAGGACGAGCCCGGCCGCGAAGAGGAGAACCTGGCTCAGGCTGACCTCGGCGTGACCGATCGCCCAGCGAATGTCCGGCACGATCTTGGGAAACGGCTTCGTCTGCGGCCCCCACGTCAGCTGGACCACGTTGATGAGGACGAACGCCACCCCGATCGTGGTGATCATGGGCGCCGTGCCCGACACCCCGCGCATCGGCCGGAGGCAGATCCGCTCGATGGCCACGCCCAGAATGCCGGTGCTGATCATCGTGACGATGAAGACGAAGAGCAGGGTGCCCACCAGCGCGAAGCCGAACAGCCCCTTCGATTCCCCGGTGAAGCCGAGCATCTGGAGCACGATGAGGCCGATGAACGTCCCGGACATGAACACGCTGAAGTGCGCGAAGTTGATCAGCTCGATGATGCCGTAGACCATCGTGAAGCCGAGGGCCAGGAGCGCGTACATCATGCCCAGGGCCAGGCCGTTCACGATCTGCTGGATCAGAACGTCGGTGAAGGTCATGGTGTCAGGGTCGGCTGCCGCGGCCGGACCGGAGTTCCGGTCCGGCCGCGACGTTCCGGCCTACTGCTGGGGCGCGGGGCCCTTGTACTCGAACTTGCCGTCGCCGGAGACCTGATAGAGCGAGACGACCTTGTACTTGATGTCCCCGTTGTCGTCGAACTCGATCGGGCCCTGGAGCGTATTCGCCAGCTTGGTCTGCTCCATGGCGTCACGCACGCTGGACCGGGTGACCGGCTTGCCGGACTTCGCAACCCGGTCGATGGCGTCGGCGATGACCATGGTGCCGTTGTACGCGGTGATCGCGTAGTTGGTAGGCTCCCGCTTGAAGGCGGTCTTGAACTTCGTGATCCACGTCTCCGCCTTGGGGTCGGAGAGCATGTCCGGTGAGGCGTTCGAGGCCCACCAGCCGGCCGCCGCCGCCTTGCCCGCCTGGTTCGGGAAGTCGAGGTCGTAGATACCGTCGGAGCCGAGCTTGTGGACCGTCGGGATGACCTCGTAGGCCTGCCGAGCGAGCTTCACGCCGGCCTGCTGGACGCCGCCGAAGTAGAGGGCGTCCGGGTTCATGCCCTTGATCTTCGTCAGGATCGTCTTGTAGTCGGCTTCCTTCGGGTCGAGGCGGTCACGCCCGAGCACCTGCATCCCGAGCTCGGTCGCCCGCTTCTGGAAGCTGTCCGCGATGCCCACGCCGAAGGCGCCGCCGTCATCGAGGATGTAGACCTTCTTCGCCTTCAGGTTGTGGAAGGCGTGGTTGGCCATGTTCGGGCCCTGGTAGGCGTCGGTCGTCACCGTGCGGAAGTAGACGGCCTTGCCCTTCGGGCGGTACTGGCTCTTCATCGTGGGGTTCGTGATGTCCGGGTTGGTCGAGCTCGGCGTGATCGTCGCCATGTCGGCCTCGGAGAGGATCGGGGAGATCGCCTTGCCCTCGCCCGACATGACCGGCCCGACCGCCGCCATCACCGCGGAATCGGCGATGAACTTCCGGTAGTTGGTCGCCGCCTGGGCCGGATCGTACTGGCCGGCCGCCGGGGTGGCGCTGTCGAACACCACGGACTCGAGCTTGTAGCCGGCCACGCCGCCCTTGGCGTTGATCTCGTCGATCGCCATCTGGGCGCCCTTCTGGATGGCGTCGGCCGAGTCCTTGTCGGCGCCCGTGATGGGCAGCGACATGCCGATCTTGAGAGTCTTCATCTGCGCCGACCCACCGCCCGGTAGGACGACCAGCAGTCCCACCGCCAGCAGCACGGCCAGCGCGCCGATAAATCCACGTCGAATCATCGTGTGACCTCCAGGTGAAAGGATCAGGTTCGGATGGACACGCGGATCTTGGAGCCCGGCCCTCGCCTTCGAGGGCCGACCATCACCTCCCTCGGTAGTGCGTATCGTGTGCGGCCCGGACGCGCGTCCACCCTCGTCCGGGCGTATGGTGTCCGCTATTCTCTGCATGACGCGACGCAAAATCAAGCCGGTCGACCCGGGGGGGCCGGCCGCCGAGCGTCCGCCCGCCTACAGACCCTGCTGGATGGCGTCCAGAATCCCGGCCTCGACGTCCTGGTCGGTGGGCGTGACGGGCTTCCGGTCGATCATCCAGAGGATGCGCTCCTCTTGATAGAGGTCCCGCTCGATCGAGACGGTCGTCCGGCTCGGCCCGGCGCTCTTGAGCGAGAGCCGAAGCTTGTGACGCAAGCCTTTTCCATAAACGGCGAATTCCTTGAAGTCGACGGCCCGGGAGTCGGTCAGGATCCAGCCGACAGCCCGGTCGAACGTGTCGATGTCCCAGCCGAGGCTCTTCAGGACCGACTCGGTGGCCGTCCAGACCCGGTCCAGGGGGGCCTCGAACGTCCGGCTGGGAACCTCGGCGGCCGGCGCGAGGCGCGGCGCGGTGGCGAGCGCCAAGCCGAGGGCCAGCATGAGGATCCGCCGCCACGCCGGCCGGCTCATGACGCGACCACCCGGTGGGGATCGCCCTTCAGGCTGGCGTGGAGTCCCTCGGCGGCGGCCTCGCCGGAGCGCACGCAGTCCGCGATCCCGACCCCGCGGTACGCCGCTCCGGCCAGGGCGAGGCCGGGCATGCTGGCCAGCCGGGCCTCGAGCGCCGCGACGCGATCGAGGTGCCCCACGTCGTACTGGGGCATGGCCCGCGGATGCCGCCACACCCGGGACAGGATCGGGCGCCCGGTAATGCCCAGGAGCGAGGCGACGTCCGCCTCCGCCAGGGCGACGAGGGCCCGGTCCTCCCGCGCGAGGAGATCGGCCTGCAGCGCGCCGCCGATGAAGGTGCGCAGGAGGGCGAGCCCCGCCGGCGCGCGGCCGGGATACTTCACGCTCGAGAAGGTGCACGCCAGGATCTGCCGTCCCTCCACGCGGGGCACCACGAAGCCGAATCCATCGAGGGGATGCCGGATCGCGGCCCGCGGATAGGCGAGCGTGACCGTCGCCGACGACGCGTACGGGATCGCATCGAGCCGCGCGGCCAGCGTGGGGTCAGCCTTGCTGACGAGCGTCCCCATCGCGGGCGCCGGGCCGGCCAGGACGACGCCGTGCGCGGGCAGCGGCGGGCCGTCCGCCGGCTGAATCCGCCAGCCGTCAGCGGTAGGGATGACGGCCGCGACCGGGGTGCGGAGCCGGACCGCGCCCGCCGGGAGGCGCGCGGCCAGCGCGGTGACGAGCTCCTCCATGCCACCGGCCAGGGTGACGAAAAGACTCCACCGGGCCCCGCTGGCGTGGCTCGCCTCGCGGCCGCGGCTCCCCCGGCGCAGGCCGAGGATCAGGCTCCGGTGCTCGCGCTCGAGCGCGAGAAAGCGCGGCATGGTCGCGGCCAGCGAGAGACGGTCCGGATCCGCCGTGTAGATCCCGCCGACCAGCGGCTGGACCACCCGCTCGAGCGCCTCGGCACCGAGCCGCCGGCGCACGAAGCTGCCGAGACTCTCGTCGCCGGTCTCGGCGCGGCGCGGGAGGAGGAGGTCGAGCCCCAGGCGGGCCTTTCCACGCCACGAGAACACGTCGGACGCCAGGACCGGCCACGCCCGGGTGGGCGCCATGAGGAGGAAGCCTTCGGGCAGCGGCCGGAGCCGCCCCCCGCGCACGACGTAGGTTCGCCGGAAGCGGTCGTCGGTCCGGCAGAGCCGCGGCCCCAGCCCGAGACGCTCGGCAAGGGCGAGGGCCCACGGCTTCTCGGAGATGAACGAGTCCGCGCCGGCCTCGAGGAGACAGCCGTCGACCCGCTCGGTGCGGATCGTCCCCCCCAGTCGATCAGCCGCCTCGAGCACGACGAGGTCGAGCGGGCGCCGGGTCTCCCGCGCCAGCTCGTCCAAGCGATGGGCTGCCGCGAGCCCCGCGATCCCGCCGCCGACCACGACGACCCGGAGCGGCGTCATGCGGTCCCCCGCCGAACCGGCCGGGCGCGGGAGGTCGATCGGCCCCGCAGTCTCATCGCTGGGAGAGCTCGTGCACGGTGTCGACGAGCACCCGCACGTGGTCGACCGGCGTGCCCGGAAGCACCCCGTGGCCGAGGTTGAAGATGTGGCCCGGCCGGCCGTCGGCCTGGGCGAGGATCGCCGCCGCGCGCCGCCGGATCTCGGCAGGGGGCGCGAGGAGCGCGGCGGGATCGAGGTTCCCCTGGACCGCGACGTCGGGACCGAGCCGCCGCCACCCCTCCCCGAGCTCGACGCGCCAGTCGAGGCCGACGACATCGCCCCCCGCCTCCCGCAGCGCCTCGAGCAGCCCCGCCGTCCCGGTGCCGAAGTGGATCACCGGCACGCCCGGCGTGAGCGAGCGCAGGATCGCACGCGTGTACGGGAGGGCGAAGGTGCGGTAGTCGTCCGGCCCGAGCGTCCCGACCCACGAATCGAAGAGCTGGACGGCCTGGGCGCCCGCCGCGATCTGTCCGTTCAGATACCGCGCGGTGGTCCGCGCGAGCAGCGTGAGCAGTGCACGCCAGGCTCCGGGGTCCTCGTACATGAGCCGCTTCGTCTCGAGGTAGTCGCGCGATGCGCCGCCCTCCACCAGGTACGAGGCGACCGTGAATGGCGCGCCGGCGAAGCCGATCAAGGGCACCCGATCGCTGAGCGCGGCGCGCGCCCGCCGCACCGTCTCGAACACGAAGGGCACCGTCTCGGCCGGATCGCGCTCGACGAGCCGCTCGACGTCGGCTGCCGAGCGGACCGGGCGGCGGATCACCGGGCCCTCGCCGCGCGAGAACTCGAGGCCGACGCCGAGCGGCTCGACCAGCAGCAGGATGTCGGCGAAGAGGATGGCGGCATCCACGCCGAGCCGCTCCACGGGGAGCACCGTCACCTCGGCGGCCACGTCCGGCGTCCGGCACAGCTCGAGGAACCCGAGCCGCTCCCGGATCGCGCGGTACTCGGGCAGGAAGCGCCCGGCCTGGCGCATGAGCCAGACGGGCGTGAATGCCGTCGGGCGGCGTCGGCAGGCCGCGAGGAACGCATGCACGATCGGGACTGACCTCCCCCCGGCCGGCCTGGCGGCGCGCCGGCGCGGGAACGCGGTGGACATCGGGCGGCGTGCGTCATGATAGCATCGGCGCCGTCGGCCATGACCGCGCCCTCCGGATCCGTCACGTCATCCCTCCCGTGACCACCGACGCCGAGCGCGCTCGCCAGGCGGCGCTCGCCGACCTCGTGGCCGCGATCGAGCGGGCCGCCGCCGATCTCGCGCTCGCCGAGGAGCCGTCCGGCTTCGTCGCCGCCCTCGACGCGGGCGCGCCCCCGTTCGACCCGGCGCGCCCCGCGACCCCACCGGCCCGTGGCTGACACGCTCGCCGAGCTCGCCGCGAAGATCCGGGCGCGCGAGATCTCGCCGGTCGAGGTCACCGAGGCGTGCCTCGCGCGCATCGAGACGCTCGGGCCCCGGCTCCACGCGTTCATCCAGGTCGACGCCGAGGGCGCGCTCCGCACGGCGCGGATCCGCGAGGCCGAGGTGAAGGCCGGGCGCAGCCGGGGGCCGCTGCACGGGGTGCCGCTCGCCCACAAGGACCTCTTCGTCTGGGGCGGTCAGGCCGCGTCCTGCGGCACCGCCGTCCCCGAGTACTTCCGGTCCGATCGCGATGCGACGGCCGTCGCCCGGCTGGAGGCCGCGGGCGCCATCACGCTCGGGCGCCTGAATCTGTCCGAGCTCGCGCTCGGGCCGTTCGGCGACAACGCGCATCACGGCGACGCCGAGACCCCGTGGCGCGCGGGTCACTGCGCGGGCGGGTCGTCCAGCGGATCGGGCGCGGCGGTCGCCGGCGGGCTCGCGTACGGCGCCCTCGGCACCGACACCGGCGGCTCGATCCGGCTCCCGGCGGCGTGCTGCGGCATCGTCGGGCTCAAGCCGACCTACGGGCGCGTGAGCCGCGCGGGCGGCATGCCGCTGTCGTGGTCCCTCGATCACGTCGGGCCGCTCGCCCGCACGGTCCGTGACGCGGCCCTCCTGCTCGGGGTGATCGCCGGCGCCGATCCTCGCGACGCGACCGCGAGCGCCCGGGCGGTACCCGACTACGTCGCCGCCCTCGCCCAGCCGATCGCCGGGCTCCGCGTCGGCGTGCCCGATCGCTACTACGAGGAGGCTCTCGACGCCGGAGTCGCGACCGCGTTCCGGCAGGCGCTCGAGGGATTCCGCGCGCTCGGAGCCGAGGTGACGGAATGCCCCGTGCCGGATCCGACGATCCTCAACGACCTCGCCAACGTGATCGCGCGCTCGGAGAGCGCTGCGACCCATGCCCGCATCGTCCGTGAGTCACCCCACGCGCTCCAGCCGGCCGTCCGCGCGCGCCTCGAGGTCGGGTTCCACATCCCCGCCCACGACTACCTCCAGGCGATGCGCCTCCGCGCCCGCGCGACCCGGACGTTCGTGGACGACGTGTTCGCGCGCGTCGACGTCGTCGCGGCGCCCACGATCCCCGAGCCGGCGCCGGCCCTCGCGGCGGCGAAGGCGGGCGCGCCGGACGAGATCGTCCGCCGCATGGGCCGGTTCTCCCGCCTGACGCGACCCTGGAACGCGCTCGGACTGCCCGCGCTCAGCGTGCCCTGCGGGTTCGTCCCGGACGGGCGTCCGGTGGGACTCTCGCTGATCGGCCGCCCCTTCGACGAGGCGACCGTGCTGCGCGCCGGGCACGCCTACGAGCAAGCGGCCGGCTGGTGGCGGCGGCGGCCCCCGCTCGCCCCGTCAGGCCCCGGCGCCTGACCGGGTCCCCCGCCCGGCGCCTGCCAGTCCGCTCCAGCCCGATCGGACACGGGCCGCGAGCCGCGCCCGCCCGGCCGCATCGAGGAACGCGGCGCCGGCCGCGTGCTCGGCCAGGACCCCGAGCTCGCGCGGGGTGAAGCCGAAGGCGGTGTGGCAGAGCTCGTACTCGTCGAGGACGCTGGCGCCGAAGAACGTCGGGTCGTCGGAGTTCACCGTCACGCGCACGCCCGCGTCGAAGAGCCGCCGGAGCGGGTGCTCGGCGAGGCTCGGGACGGCGCCCGTCCGCACGTTGGAGGTCGGGCAGACCGCGAGCGGCACGCCGTCCCGGGCCAGGCGGGCGACCAGCGACGGATCCTCGATCGCGCGGATCCCGTGGTCCACTCGCTCGACGCCGAGGGAGTCGAGCGCCTCGCGAACCGACGCCGGCCCCGCCACCTCGCCCGCGTGCGCCGTGCGATGGAATCCGCGTCGCGCCGCCTCCCGGTAGACCTCGGCGAAGGGACCCGGCGGGTACTCGCCCTCGCTCCCGCCGAGGCCGACCGCGACGACGCCCTGGCCCCGGTAGGGTGTGATCTCGTCGAGCCGGCGCGCGGCGGTCCGGGGCCCGTGGTTCCCGGTCAGGTCCACGACGAGGCCGCACGTGATGCCGTGCGCCCGCGCCGCCCGCTCCGCCCCGCGGAGCACCGCCTCCACGACCCCCGTCGCCTCGAGCCCGTGCGCCTTCTCGTAGTCGCCCGGCGAGATCGAGGGCTCGACGTGGACGACGCCCTGAGCGGCCAGGTCGGTCAGCACCGACTCGGCGAGAGACTCGAAATCCTCGTACCGGTCGAGGAAGCCGCACTTCCACACCCAGCGGTCGATGAACTCGCCGAACGTCCGGAAGGCGAGCCGGGCCCGGAGGGCCTCCACGGTGGCGACCGCGGGATCGCGCCGGCGGACGCGCTCGAGGAGCCACGGGAGCGCCATCGCGCCATCGAGGTGGAGGTGGAGCTCCACCTTGGGCGCCGCCCGCAGCGCCTTCGAAATTTCGGGGTCAGGCCTTAACTTTGACACTCCGGGCAAACGCCAAACTCCGGGGTCAGGCCTAGACTTTGACGTTCGCCGCGAAGCGGCCGGCGGATATCAAAGTTAAGGCCTGACCCCGGACTTTGGCGGTCAGTCGAGGATGGGCAGCACGATGTGGCTCGGGTGCTGCGCGTCGTGGTAGATCGTCTGCGTCGCGCGCGCGAGGTCGGTGTCGGTCCCGAACGGCCGGCCCGTGTTGGGGTGCCGGTCGAACTGCGGGAAGTTCGACGAGGCGATCTCCACCCGGATCCGGTGCCCCCGCCGGAAGAGGTTCGACGACGACCAGCAGTCGATCTCGAGGCGATACGGCCGCCCGGGCTCGAGCGGCGCCGGCCGCTCGAACGAATCGCGATAGCGCGCCCGCAGGATGCCCTGCGCCACGTTCATCACGTACCCCGACGGGAACACGTCGACGAGCTTCGCGGTGAAGTCGGTGTCCGGGGCGGAGGACGCCGCCCACAGCACGACCTTGATCGGGCCGGTGACTTCCACGTCGGCCTCGAGCGGTGGCGTCGAGTAGACCAGGACGTCGGGCCGCCACTCGGCGGACCGCTGGTCCCGCGGGCCCATCGAGATCGGCGTGATGTCCTCGCCGCAGCAGGTGCTCCCGCCGAGTGTCGGCACCGGATCGGCCGGGTCGTAGACGTAGCGGTCTGGCGGCTCCGCGGCGGGCTCCCGGCGATCGAGCCGGCCGTCGCCCCAGAGGGTGGCCGCGTGGCCGCCGGAATGGAAGTAGTGCGGGACGAAGCGGGTGCCGGGGATCGGCCAGTCGGACGCCGTCCGCCAGTCGTTCCGGCCCATGACGAAGACCTTCACCGGCGGCTCGCTCATGATCCCGTCGTCCACGCCGCGGAGCCAGTAGTCGAACCATCGCAGCTCCTCCCGGCGAAGGTCGACGAGGCTCGCGGGGCCGAAGTCGAGGTCCCCCGTCCGGCTCTGCGTCCCGCGCTCACCCAGCGAGTGGATCCACGGGCCGATCAGCACCTTCTGGCGCCGCGCGCGCTCGGACTGGCTCTTCGACCGGACTCCCATGAAGTTGTTGAGCGTCCCCTGGAGGAACACGTCGTACCAGCCGCCGAACCCGTAGGCTGGGACGTCGATCCGCGCGTAGTCCTTCTCGACGTTGCCGAGCCGCTCCCAGTACGGGCCGTAGTCCGGATGCCGGATCCAGTCCCGGTAGAAGTCGCAGACGCGGCCGGCGCGCTCGTCGCCGCTCACGAGCGGCAGGTGCCAGAGGAGCGTCGAGTAATGCTGCTCGGGCGGCATCCAGAGGTACTGGAGCTGGTTCGTGCGCGTGTGCATCTGGATCGCGCCCCAGCGGAGGTTGAACCCGAGCTGGAACGCGCCGCCCGTGTAGACCCAGTTGTGATAGAGGTTCGAGAACCCGACGCGCGGCGCCATGGCCGCCAGGTGCCGGTTCCGCAGCGGCGCGGCCAGCCACTGGGTGAGCGCGAGGTAGGACGCGCCGCTGGTGCCGACCTTCCCGGTCGACCACGGCTGGGTCCCGCACCATTCCTGCGCGTCGTAGCCGTCCTCGGCCTCGTGGAGGAACGGCGCCCACTCCCCCTCGGAGTCGAAGCGCCCGCGCACGTCCTGGATGGCGACGGCGTAGCCCCGCTGGGCGAAGTAGACGCCGTCCTGCACCTGGTAGTCGACGTTGTTGCTGTAGGGCGTGCGGATCAGGATCACCGGGAAGGGCCCGGGGCCCTCCGGCAGGTAGACGTCGGTCGAGAGCTTCACGCCGTCCCGCATCGGCACCCCGATGCCGAGGAGCGTGCGGACGCGGTGGAGGGGGCGGGCGATCTCGATGGCTGGCGACATGGTCTCTCCCGGATCGAAGCGCGTGGGATCAGAGGCCCGGCGGCCGGAACGCGCGCGACTCTAGCACGCGCGCCCGGGACCCAACAAGGCGCCGCGGCGCCGGACGGAGAAGCCCGGCACCGCGGCGGGACTGACGCGAGGACGCGAGAGCGCCGGCTAGCCGGCGGCGATCACGATGTAGCGCTGCGAGCCCTCCCGCTCCACGCGGAGCAGGACCTGGTTCGGATCCTGGCCGCGCGCGAGACCGCGCTCGACGTCCTGAAGCTCCTCTACCGGCATCCGGTTCACTTCGCGGATCACGTCGCCCGGCGCGAGGCCCGCCTGCGCCGCCGGCGAATCGGGCTTGACCTCGGTCACGACGACGCCCTTGTCGCTCTGCACGCCCAGCTGCTTCGCGAGCTCTGGCGTCAGCTCCTGGAGCGAGAGGCCCAGCTTCGCGCTCGCGTGGACCTCCGGCTTCTCGCCGGACGCCGCGCGCACTTCCCGCGATTCGGCGAGACTCCCCACGGTGACCGTGACGGTCTGCTGCTTGCCGTCTCGCAGCACGACGACCGGGACCGCGCGCCCGACCGGCGTGTTGGCCACGATCGCCGGCAGCACGCGGGGCCCTTCGACCGGCTTCCCGTCGAACGTGATGATGACGTCGCCCGGCTTGAAGCCCGCCCGGGCGGCCGGGGAGTCGTCGCTGACCGAGGCGACCAGCGCGCCCTGTGTCCCGGTGATCCCGAACGACTTCGCGAGCTCCTGGGTCAACGGCTGGATCGACACCCCGAGCCACCCCCGGGTGACCTTGCCCGAGGCGCGCAGCTGCCCGAGGATCGGCTTCGCCAGGTCGACCGGGATGGCGAAGCCGATGCCCTGGAACCCGCCGGTGTTGCTCCGGATCGCCGAGTTGATGCCGACGGCCTCCCCCCGGGTGTTGATGAGGGGCCCGCCGGAGTTGCCGGGATTGATGGCCGCGTCAGTCTGGATGAAGTCGTCGAACCGCCCCTGTCCGATGAACCGTCCGACGCCGCTCACGATGCCGACGGTCACGGTGTGGTCGAAGCCGTACGGGTTGCCGATCGCCATGACCGGCTCCGCGACCTTCAGCGCGCTCGAGCTTCCCAGCGGGATGCTCGGGAGCCCGGTCGCGTCGATCTTCAGGAGCGCGAGATCCGTCTCCGGGTCGCTGCCGATGACCTTCGGCTGGAAGCTGCGCCCGTCGGAGAGCTGGACCTCGATCGACTTCGACCCTTCCACCACGTGGTGGTTGGTGACGATGTAGCCGTCCGGATCGATGATGAACCCGGACCCGATGCCACGCGGGCGCTGCTCGCTCTCCGGTCCGCCCCCGCCGCCTCCGCCCTCCGGCGGCTGCGGGAAGAAACGCCGGAACGGCTCCGGGATGCTCGGGGTGCGCGCGCGCCGGGCTTCCCCGACCACGCGCACGTTGACGACCGCCGGCGTGAGCGCCTCCGCCAGACGCACCCACGGGTACGACTCGGGCAAGGCGCCGGCGAAGGCGGGATCCGCCGCGCGCGGGGCCGCCTGCGCGACCACCGGCAGCGGCACGGCGCTGCCCGCCGAGGCCGGCAGCGCGGATGCGCTCAGGGACAGCAAGAGCCCGAGGCTCACCGCCGCGGGCCACCGTGTCATGGGGATCATGGCTCGACTTCCTCCTGCGTTCCGGCTCAGAAGTTGGCCGGGAAGAAATGAATCGACCAGCCCGGGGCCCGTGGGTCGACCGTCAGCGTGCGGTCGAACGTTCCCACCAGGCGCCGTCCGAGCTGCGTGTCTACGAAGGCCTGGGCGATGATCCGGTGCTGGCCGATGTCCAGCACGACGGGGGCCTGCATCCCCGGCGCGAGGACGAGCGGACTCGGCGAGCCCGGCGGAAGGTCGATGGAGACCTGGATCTCCCACTGGGTGCCATTGGTGATCACGCCCATCGTCGGATCCGGCGGCTGGCTGGGATTCCCGGACGGGGGTGGCCCCACCGGCGGCGGCGGCGTGGGGGCTGTCACCACCGACCACTGACCAGGTGGGGGCGGCGGCGGGGCGCCGGGCGGGGGTGGCGGCCCGGGAGGCGGCGGAGGCGGCATGGTCGCGGCCGCCTGTCGGGACTGCGACTGGACCGCCTCGCCGATGAGCGCCCCGGCAAGACCGCCGATCAGCGCCCCCAGCCCGAGGCTCCCGGGCGAGTGGCCAGCCGCGGCACCGATCAAGCCGCCGGCGGCGGCCCCCGCGACGCCACCCTTCAACGCGCCGTCGTTGGCGGCCGTACAGCCGGCCACGAGGAGCGCCAACAGCCCCACGGCCACCGCCCGCTGCGCGACCCGGTTGCGCACGAGGCATCCCTCCGTTGCGCCGTGAGCCGGCGCTCGCTCGCGATCTCTTGCCGGAAGTCTACCGCCCGGGTGTGGGACTGTCCACGAACTGACCGCCCTGAACCCCTTCCCGCATCGGGATTTGACCCGAAAGCGAGGCGCGATGTTCACCCGGAGGGAATACCTTGACCCGAGACCGCCCGTTGGCCTAGATTTCAGGCCTACTTGGGCCCTCGAGGGCCCCCGGGGGACAGCGTGACGACGCACGGACCCGATCCGGCCGGACCCCTGACCCGCGTCGCCGCGGCGCGCCCCTCGGCGGACTCGGTCCCCGCCACGGGCCGCCGCTTCGTGTCGCTCCAGACCAAGTTCCTGGTCGGGACCCTGCTCGTGGTCGCCTCGGTCATGAGCGCCCTCGTGGTGATCGTCGAGCACCGGCAGCGCGAGGCGATCATCCGCGAGGTCCAGAAGCGCGGCGACGCGCTGGCGCGCGACCTGGCGGCCATCTCCACGGGTCCCCTGGTCCTCTACAACTACACGCAGCTCGAGCAGAACGTGGCGCGTCTCACCACCGAGACCGACGTCGCCTACGCGATGATCCTGGACCGGGACGGGCGGGTCGCGGCGCACAGCCATCGCCCGGAGATCGTCGGCACGCTCCTCACCGGCCCCGTGCTCGACCGCATCCTGTCGACCGAGGGGACGCTCGCCCAGGAGATCCGCGGGGCGGACGGGGGCGGCCTCTACGACTTCGCGGTGCCGATCCGGGTCGACGCGGAGCGCTGGGGCACGGCCCGCATCGGACTCTCGCGCCGGCGGATGGAGGCGGAGATCGTCACCACCCGGCGCCGGCTGATCCTGCTGGCCGTCCTCGTCCTGGGGGGCGCCGGGCTCGCGTCGGCGCTGTTCGCCCGCCGGATCGCGCGGCCGGTCCAGCAGCTGGCGGCGGGCGCGATGGCGATCTCCCGGGGCGAGCTCATCCAGCGCGTCGAGCCGACGACGTCCGACGAGATCGGGCAGCTGGCCACCGCCTTCAACGACATGGCCCGGCAGCTCCACGAGCAGCGCTCCGCGCTCCTCCAGCAGCGGACCGCGCTCGAGGCCGCGCACGGGGAGCTGCGCCGCCGGTTCGCAGAGCTGTCGGATCTCAAGAGCTACACCGATCACGTGCTCGACTCCCTCGTCAACGGGATCGTCACGATCGATCTCGACGGCCGCGTGATCACGCTGAACGGCGCCGCAGAGTCGCTCCTCGGCAGCCCGGCCGTCGCCGCCGCCCGCGGCCGACACGTGACCGACGTCCTCGGACACTCCCCGGAGCTGGTGGCCATCCTCCAGGCGGCCATCCAGTGGCGCACGGGCCGTACCGTCACGGTGACGCTGCCCAACCGGCTCGGGGGCGTCGTGCCCGTGGAGGTCACCACGTCCACGCTGAAGGGCGGCGACGAGCAGGATCTGGGAGTCATCGTGGTCCTGCGCGACCTCACCGCGGTGCGAGCCCTCGAGGCCCAGCTCCGCCACGCCCAGAAGATGGAGGCGGTCGGCCGGCTCGCCGGCGGCGTCGCCCACGACTTCAACAACCTCCTGACCGTGATCACCGGCCGGAGCCAGCTGCTTCTACTGAAGCTCCAGCCCGAGAGCCCGCTCCGTCGCGACGTGGAGCTCGTCGAGGAGACGGCCCACCGGGCGTCCGCCCTCACCCGCCAGCTGCTCGCGTTCAGCCGGAAGCAGATGGTCCAGCCGCGCGTCGTGGACCTGAACGAGGTCGTCCGAGGCATGGAGACCATGCTGAGCCGCCTCATCGGCGAGGACATCGCGCTCGCCACGCGTCTCGACCCGACGGCGGGCTGCGTCCGGGCGGATCCGGCCCAGCTCGAGCAGATGATCGTGAACCTGGCGGTCAACGCGCGCGACGCGATGCCGCTCGGCGGGCGGCTCACGCTCGAGACCAGCTTCGTCCGGCTGGACGACGGGTTCGCCCGCCAGACCGTCGGGCTCCGGCCCGGGCCCCACGTGCGACTCGTCGTGCGCGACACCGGCGTCGGGATGGACGGGCTCATCAAGGCCCACCTGTTCGAGCCCTTCTTCACGACCAAGGGACCTGGCAAGGGGACGGGGCTCGGCCTGGCGACGGTCTACGGCATCGTCACCCAGAGCGGCGGCGCGATCCGCGTCGACAGCGAGCCGGGCCAGGGCGCCGTGTTCACCATCGATCTCCCGCGGGTCGACGCGCCGGCGGATCTCCGGGGCGATCCCGGCATTCCGGCCGCCGCGCCGCACGGCTCCGAGACCGTGCTCCTCGTGGAGGACGAGCCCGCGGTGCGCGGGCTCGCGCGCGACATCCTCCACCAGCAGGGGTACACGGTGCTCGAGGCGGCCGACGGGGACGAGGCCTTGCGGGTCGGCCGGGACCACGGCGGTCCCATCCATCTCCTGGTCACCGACGTGGTGATGCCCCAGATGGGAGGCCGGGAGCTGTCGGACCGGCTGAAGGCCGGGCGTCAGGAGATCAAGGTGCTCTACGTGTCGGGGTACACCGACGACGCCATCCTGCACCAGGGGGTGTCGGAGACCGGGACCGCGTTCCTGCCGAAGCCCTTCACGGCCTCGGCCCTGGCCCACAAGGTCCGCGAGGTCTTGGACGCGACCCCCGCGAGCGGCGCCCGCTAGCCACCGCCAAACTCCGGGGTCAGGCCTTAACTTTGGTCCCGGTGCCGCTCTCGCCGGCCGGCGAGGGGGCGAAGATCAACCTCCCGACCCCGAGGTGACGGGCGCATCAAAGTTAAGGCCTGACCCCGGAGTTTGATGGTCAGGCGGCGAGCGCCGCGATCGCCCCCTCGAACGCCCGGATCGTCTCCTTCACGTCCGCCTCGTCGTGCACGATGGACAGATAGAACTTCGAGGCGCCGCGGAAGACGCCGCGCTCCCGGAGGAGGCGCACGAAGCGGCTCAGGCGCTCGCGATCCGCCTTGAGCGTCGAGCGGTAGTCGGTGATCTCCGCATCCGTGAAGTAGACCTCGAACAGCACGCCCTCGCCCACCACCCGCGCCGGCACGCCGGCCGCGTCGCAGATCCGCTGGAGCGCCGTCTTGAGCTGCCGGCCGAGCGCGTGCATGCGCTCGTAGGTGCCGGGGCGCTTCAGGATCCGGATCGTGGCGAGGCCCGCCGCGGTCGCGATCGGATTGCCGCTCAGCGTGCCGATCTGCGGGATGAACTGGTCCCGGCTGACGCGACTCTGATCGAAGTGCGCCATCAGCTCCTCGCGGCCGGCGACCGCGGTGAGCGGGAAGCCGCCGCCGACCGCCTTGCCGAGCGCGCAGAGATCCGGCGTGATGCCGTAGAACTCCTGGGCGCCGCCGAACGCGAACCGGAACGACGTCACGACCTCGTCGAAGATGAGCGGGATGCCATGGCGGGCGGTCAGCTCGCGGAGCCCGGCCAGGAACCCGGGGCGCGGGGCGAGCACGCGCTGGAAGGGCTCGACGATGACGCCGGCCAGCTCGTCCCGGTGCCGCTCGACGATGGCTGCGGTCGTCTCGAGATCGTTGAACGGCGCCACCAGCATCGTGGACGCGACCGCCTCCGGAATGCCCGCCGAGTCCGCCACCGGGGCCGGGAACTGGGCCGGCCCCGACGGGCTCATGCTCATGACGGCGTAGTCGTGCATGCCGTGGTAGCCGCCCTCGAACTTGAGGATCCGGTCGCGGCGGCGGAAGGCGCGCGCGATCCGCATGGCGTAGAGCGTGGCCTCGGTGCCCGAGCTGCAGAAGCGCACCTTCTCGGCGCACGGCATCGCCTTGGAGATCTCCTCGGCGAGCAGGATGGCGTGCTCGTTGTTGGCGAAGAAGGTCGAGCCCCGCTCGAGCTGCTCGTGGACCGCGGCCACCACCTCCGGGTGGGCGTGGCCGACGAGCATCGGCCCCGATCCCAGGAGGTAGTCGATGTACTCGTGGCCGCTCACGTCCCACACCCGGCTCCCGCGCCCCCGCGCGAGGATCACTTCCTCCATGAGGTTGCCGAGGGTGCCCCCCGCCAGGTACCGGCCCGCCTTCGCCACCAGCTCGAGCTCGTGAGCGCTCCGTGTCCGCGCGTCCATGCCGCCTCCTCGTGATGGCCCTTCCGGCGGGGAAGGGCTCTTGCCGGCAATCCTGAGCGATCGCCCCGGACGCGTCAACCGGTGCTAGAATCGCCGTCAACCACCTCACACCGGGGAGACGATCGTGGTCAGGATCAACGAGCACTACCTCACGCTCCGGCCGACATACCTCTTCTCCGAGATCGCGAAGCGGGTGAAGGCGTTCGCGACGGCCCATCCGGACGCGCGGCTCATCCGGCTCGGGATCGGCGACGTCACGCTGCCGCTCGCGCCGTCGATCGTGCGCGCCATGCACGAGGCCGTCGACGAGATGGCGCGGGCCGAGACGTTCCGCGGCTACGGGCCGGAGGCCGGCTACGAGTTCCTCACCGAGCTCATCGCCGCCCACGACTACGGCGCGCGCGGCGTCCGGGTCGCCACCGACGAGATCTTCGTCTCCGACGGCGCCAAGAGCGACACCGGCAACATCCAGGAAATCTTCGCCGTCGACGCGCAGGTGGCGCTCGTCGACCCCGTGTATCCCGCGTACGTCGACACGAACGCCATGGCCGGACGCGCGGGCACCGCAGGCGCCGACGGCCGGTACTCGCGCCTCCTCTATCTCCCGGCCACGGCGGAGAACGGCTTCCGCCCGCCCCTCCCCGACCGCCCGGTGGACCTCCTCTATCTCTGCTACCCGAACAACCCCACCGGGGCGGTCATGACCCGGAGCACGCTCCGGACCTGGGTCGACTACGCGCGGCGGCACGGCGCCGTCATCCTCTACGACGCCGCCTACGAGGCGTACATCCGCGACCCGGACGTGCCGCACTCCATCTTCGAGATCGACGGCGCCCGGGAGTGCGCGATCGAGTTCCGGAGCTTCTCGAAGACCGCCGGGTTCACCGGCACCCGCTGCGCGTTCACCGTGGTGCCGAAGGAGCTCCAGGGGCGCGCCGCGAGCGGGCAGACGTCGAGCCTCCACGCGCTCTGGTTCCGGCGCCAGTCGACCAAGTTCAACGGCGTCCCGTACGTCGTCCAGCGCGGCGCCGCCGCCAGCTACACCGACGAGGGGCGCAAGGAAGTCCGGGGCGCGGTCGACTTCTACATGGAGAACGCGCGCCTCATCCGCGACGGCCTCCGCGCGGCGGGCTTCGAGGTCTATGGCGGGGAGAACGCGCCCTACATCTGGGTGAAGACGCCGCCGGGCCTCGACTCCTGGGGCTTCTTCGACCGGCTGCTCACCGAGGCCCACGTGGTCGGGACCCCGGGCGTCGGCTTCGGCCCGAGCGGCGAGGGCTATTTCCGATTCACCGCGTTCGGCCGCCGCGACCAGACGGAGGAAGCCGTCGAGCGCATCCGCACCCGTCTTCGCCGGTAAGCCAACTCCGGGATCTGACCCCGACCCTGCAGTCTGCTACTTTGACGCTTCGTGTCACCGAAGATCAAAGTTAAGGCCTGACCCCGGAGTTTGATGATGGCGGTCCAGGCGCTGACCTTCGACACCTACGGCACCGTCGTCGACTGGCGCGACAGCGTCCTCGCCGAGCTCGCGGCGTTCGGCGCCGCGCGCGGGCTCGACGTGGACTGGACGTCCTTCCTGACCGAGTGGTACGCCGGCTACCGCGCGGGCATGGACCGGGTCAACTCGAACGAGTGGCCGTGGACCACGGTGGAGGCGCTCTACCGACGGCGGCTCGAGGAGGTCCTGCCGCGCTTCGGCATCGAGGGCCTCGGCGAGGCAGACCTCACGCACCTGACCCGTGTGTGGTGGCGCCTTCATCCCTGGCCCGACGCCGTCCCCGGGCTCCGACGTCTCCGCGCGCGATTCATCCTCTCGCCCCTCTCGAACGGAAGCGTCGCCGGCATGGTCCACCTCGCGCGCTTCGCGGGGCTGCCGTGGGACTGCATCCTCACCGCGGAGAACGCCCGCCGTTACAAGCCGCGGCCGGAGGTCTACCGCACCGCCGTGCGCCTCCTCGGGCTCCGGCCGGCCGAGGTCATGATGGTCGCCGCCCACAACTACGACCTCGCGGCGGCCCGCGCCTGCGGCCTCGCCACGGCGTTCGTCCCCCGCCCCACCGAGCTCGGCCCGGGGCAGACGTCCGACCTCGGGCCCGAGTCCGACTGGGATGTCGTCGCGGCCGACTTCGTCGACCTCGCCCAGAAGCTCGGCGCCTGACCGCGACTGGCGCCACGCAGAGGCCTCTGGTAGCGTGGCGCCCATGACGGACTTCACCGCGGCATCGGCGTACGGCGGCGACGGGTGGTCCCCGCGGACCGCGCCGCTCAGGGACGAGATCGGACGGCTCTGGGGCCGCTGCGGGCTGCAGGACGAGTGGGGCGCGCTGCGCGCGGTCCTCCTCCATCGGCCCGGGCCCGAGCTCGCCGTGACGGATCCCGACTCCGCCCAGCTCCTCGAGCCCGTCGATCCGGTCCGGGCCGGCGGCGAGCACGACGGGCTCGCCGCCGCGTACCGCGACGAGGGCGTCCAGGTCCACGTCGTCGCGCCGGCGAGCGCGCCGACGCCGAACCTCATGTTCTGCGCGGACCTCTTCTTCATGACGCCGGAAGGCGCGATCCTCGGCCGCCCCGCGTCGACGGTCCGCGCCGGCGAGGAGCGGTGGATCGCCCGGCGCCTCGCAGACCTCGGGGTCCCGATCGTGCGGACGGTGCGCGGTCAGGGGACGTTCGAGGGCGCCGACGCGATGTGGCTCGACCGGACGACAGTCCTCGTCGGCCGCGGCCTCCGGACGAACGCGGAGGGCGCCGCCCAGGTGGCCGCCACGCTTCGCGAGATGGGCGTGGAGACGATCGTGGTCGACATGCCCTGGGGCACGATGCACCTGATGGGCATGCTCCGGATCCCGGACCGGGATGTCGCCATCGCCTGGCCCAGCCGCCTCGCGGTGACCGCCGTCGAGGCGCTCCGCGCGCGGGGCTACCGCGTGCTCTTCCTCCCCGAGGGCCCGACGGCCGAGCGGAACACCGCGCTGAACTTCGTCACGCTCGGACCGGGGCGGATCCTGATGGCCGACGGCTACCCGGTCTTCGAGCGGTTCTTCGAGAAGGCCGGGCTCGCGTGCCGGACGACGTCCGTCGCCGAGCTCCGCAAGGCCGCGGGCGGCATCGGCTGCCTGACGGGCATCCTGGAGCGCGCGCCCGGCGCCTGACGGCTCGCGCGCACGACGGCCAGGCGCAGGCGTGGCCTCGCGCACTCATTCGGGACGAGAGGAACGCACGGTGGTCTCGGACGCGATCCTGCGGGCGCAGCTCGGCAAGACGCTCGACCGCATCGAGCTCCCCGAGCTCGGCGCGCACTACCACGGCAAGGTCCGGGAAAGCTACACGCGCGGCGGCCAGCGCCTCCTCGTCGTCTCCGACCGCCTGAGCGCGTTCGACGTGGTGCTGGGGACGATTCCGTTCAAGGGGCAGGTGCTGAACCAGCTGGCGGCGCACTGGTTCGCCGAGACGCGGTCCGTCGCGCCGAATCACCTGATCGACGTCCCCGACCCGAACGTGACGCGCGCCATCGAGTGCCGGCCGCTGCCGGTCGAGATGGTAGTGCGCGCATACCTCACCGGCGTGACCTCCACCTCGATCTGGAAGCACTACGAGGCGGGCTCGCGGCGCTTCGCGGGCCACGCCCTGCCGGACGGCATGCGCAAGAACCAGCCGCTGCCGCGCCCCCTCGTCACGCCGTCGACCAAGGCCGAGAAGGGCGCCCACGACGAGACCGTCTCGCGCGCCGACCTGATCGAGCGCGGGCTGGTCGACGGGCCGACCTTCGACGAGCTCGAGGCGATGTGCCTTCGCATGTTCGCCTTCGGCCAGGCCCGCGTGCGCGCGCGAGGCCTGATCCTCGTCGACACGAAGTACGAGCTCGGCCGCGCGCCGGACGGGCGGATCGTGTTCATCGACGAGATCCACACGCCCGACTCCTCGCGCTACTGGTACGCCGAGGACTACGAGCAGCGAATCGCGCGCGGCGAGGAGCCGCGCTCCCTCGACAAGGAGTACGTGCGGCGCCACTTCGCGGCGATCGGCTACACCGGGGAGGGCGCCCCGCCGCCGATCCCGGACGACGTGCGGGTCGAGGCCGCGCGGCGTTACATCGAGGCCTACGAGACGGTCACGGGGCGCGCGTTCGTCCCCGACACCGAGGATCCCCTGCCCCGGATCCGGCGGAACCTCGGCCTCCGCTGAGCGCCCCGGTCCTTGACCCGCGCCGACCGCCGGCGCGGGGGCGACCGCTCACCGCCGCGGCGCCGGCCCCGGCCCGGACAGCGTGGCGACGGCTTCCTGCGTCGCCTGGATGCCCCACTCGAGCGTCGACACCGTGATCAGCTGACAGCCCCGCTCGATCTGGCGCGCGAGATCGGCTTGGTCGCGGGGCACCGTGCCGAACGGCATGCGATGGCGCCGGCAGGTCTGGAGGACACGGTCGACCATCGCCTGGACGTCCTCGCGCCACGGCTCGCCCGGATGCCCCATCGACGCGGCGAGGTCGTAGGCGCCGACCGCGATCCCGTCGATCCCGGTCACCCCGCAGATCGCGTCGACGTGCTCGATGCCGGCGACGTCCTCGAAGAGCGCGTAGACCAGCGTCTCCTCGTTGGCGCGCCGGGCGTACTCGAGCGGCGTCAGGCGGAGGAGCTCGCTGCCGCGGCCCGGCGCGAAGCTACGGCTCCCCTCGGGCGGGTACTTCACGGCCTGGACGGCGCGCTCGGCGTCGGCGCGCGTCGTCACGTGCGGGACCATGATGGCCGAGGTCCCGATGTCGAGGTATCGGAGGATCACGTCGGGCGCGTTGACCGGGACGCGGATGACCACCGGGACGTCGTAGAGGTCCGCGGCCCGGACCATGTCCTCGCAGTCCGCCTCGCTGAGCGGCCCGTGCTCGGCGTCGAGGAAGATCTGGTCCGCCCCGCTCCGGGCGAGCATCTCGACGAGGCGGGGCGCGTGGAACCGGAGGCCCGTCGTGAACACGGGCCGTCCGGCCCGGAGCTTGTCCTTGATCCGCTTGCCGCGCATGGCCGTCTCCTTGCTCGCGAGAATGAGGACGGGGGGCGCGCCCGAGTCTAGCGCGTCCAGCGTCGACGGTTCCATCCAGTCACACCCGCCCGTCACACGCGCGGGCGCGGCCGATGCCAGACGGCCTCGCGCCAGCGCAACGCGATCCAGACCGTCACCGCCAATCCGACCAGCGTGAACAGCGTGTTGGTCGCCGGAAAGCCCAGCCGCTCGATCAGCATGCCCGCGAATATCAGGCTGACAGGCAGTCCGTAGACGGCGAGGGTCCGCACGCCCATGACCCGCCCGCGAAAGCCCGGCTCGGCGCCGGCCAGGAGGGTCGCCGCCACGCCGATCACCGACACGTTCTGGGCGAAGCCGGCGAGGAAGAGCATGACGAGTCCCGGCCCCATGGTGTCCAGCCGGCCGAAGATCAGCAGCGCCACGTGCCAAGCGGCCGTCCCCACCATGGTCGCGCGCTCCGGATGTCGAAAGCCCGTCATGAGCACGGTGACGATCGAGGCCACGAGCCCGCCGCCGGCGAAGCTCGCCACCAGCCAGCCGAGCCCGGTCGCGTCGACGTGGTAGATCCGCTGGGCGACGTACGGCAGGAGACCGTTCGACGTCGGATAGGCCGTCAGGTTGACCAGCAGGGCCACCAGCGTCATGGCGAGCAGGACCGGCGTCCGCACGACGTGGACAAGGCCGGCCCGCAGATCGTGGCCCGTGCCCGCCAGCGCCGAGCGCGGTCGGCCCGCGCCGATCGGCTGGGCGCGGCCGCTGCCTCGCGACACGCCGAGCGTGAGCGCGAGGCTCGCGAGATAGAGAGCGGTGACGAAAAGATAGGTGATCCCGAGACTCAGCGCGGACGACAGCGTCGCCCCCGCCAGCGCGCCGAAGACGCGCGCCGAATCGGCCGTCATGCGGGACAGGCCGAGCGCGCTCACCAGATGGCCCGCCGGAATCGTCTCCGCGATGAGGGTGTTTCGGATGGTGAGGTCGTTCGGCCGCACGAGGCCACCGATCGCGGAGACGGCGAGCACCCATCCCGGCGTCAGCAGGCCCGCGAGAGCGAGGATCATCAGCGCCGCGGCCAGCGCAACGTAGCTCACTCGCATCGCGCAGAGCATCGCGCGGCCGCCGAGGCGGTCGCCGAGCACGCCGAACAGGGGAGCGGCCAGCGTCCCCACGTACTGGAGCGCGCCGAAGAGCGTGAGGAGCAGCACCGACTCGCTCTGGGTCACGATGTACCAGCCGAGAACGACCGTCTCCATCTCGAACGACCAGGACGTCAGGAGATCGGCGGACCACTGGAAGCGGAAGCTCCGGACGCGGAACGCCGCGAGGATCAACGGTCAGGACGCGAGGCGCGCGGGAAGGCGTCGGGGGCCGGTCGGGGGATCGAGGCCACCGATCGCCCCCCGGGATCGCGGATCATCGCCCAAGTCTAGCGCGACGGGCGCCGCGACCGGAGCACGCCCGTCGCCACTGCGGGGCGCGTCGTCAGGATCTCGGTGGCGGGGCGGGCCGTCTTCCTGCTAGCGTCGGGGTCTTCGCGTCGAGATCAGGAGGCAGCGAGCCGATGGAACGAGGAGCGAGTCGCACCGCCGCCGCCGTGACACTGTGGCGCGCCATCGAGTCGGCTCGGCCCCCGCGCGCGCGGCTCTTCGAGGACCCGCTGGCCCCCGCGTTCCTCGGGTGGCGCTTCCGGTGGGCGCTGCGCCTGTCCCGGCTGCCCGGGGTCGGCGCCGCGATGCCCTGGTCCCTCGTCGACGGGCACTGGGCCGGGCCGCGGGGCACGGTCGCCGTCCGCACGCGATACATCGACGACCGTCTCGGTGACGCGCTCCGCCGCGGCGTCGAGCAGGTCGTGATCCTGGGCGCCGGCTTCGACAGCCGCGCCTATCGCATCCCGGGCATCGCGAGGGCGCGGGTCTTCGAGGTGGACCATCCGGCGACGCAGGCCGAGAAGCGGCGCCGACTCGCCCGGCGGGTCGGCACGCTGCCACCGCACGTCACGCTGGTCGCGATCGACTTCACGACGGACACCCTCGAGGCGGCCCTGCCCCGATCCGGCTACCGGGTGGACGCCACGACCTTCTTCATCCTGGAGGGTGTCACGCACTACCTGCCGGCGGAGGCCGTCGACGTCCTGTTCCGGTACGTCGCGCGGAATGCCGCGGTCGGGAGTCACATGGTGTTCACGTACATCCACCAGGGCGTCCTGGATGGATCAGCCACGTTTCCGCGTGCCGGCCAGACGCTGGCCACCGTACGGGGCCTCGGCGAGCCCTACACGTTCGGCTTCGACCCGGCCGAGCTGACTGAGTACGCGGCCGCGCGCGGCCTCCGTCTCGTCGAGGACGTGGGCGCGCGCGAGTACCGCGAGCGCTACCTCAGACCGCTCGGACGCGGGGAGGAGCCGCTCACCGAATTCCAGCGCGCCGCGCTGGTGGAGATCGTGGAGCGGCGCTGAATCGGCGGATCCGGGCTGTCCTCAGCCGTCATCGGCCCGTTGCCGCTGGATCAGGAACGCGCCCGCCGTCACGAGCGCCGTTCCCACCCAGATCAGCGGCGACGGGGTTTCTCCGAGCAGCGCCCACGCCAGCAGGATGGACGCGACAGGGCCGATCAGCGCGAGCACGGCGATCTGCGATGGCAGGTAGTGCTTCAGCAGCCACTGGTTGCCGATGAAACCGAACCCGGCGATCACCACTCCCTGGTAGAGGAGGGACACCCCCAGGCGCGGCGTCCAGGACCATGCGTCGTGCTCCAGAAGCGCGCTGACCGGCACGAACACGGCCAGGCCCAGGGCGAAGCGCGCGAGCACCAGCCTGGCGATGTCGATGTGGCCCGCCGCTCGCGCGCTGTAGACCTGATCCTCGGCGAGCACGAGCGCCGACGCGAGCATGAGGAGGTCGCCCAGGAGCAAGTCCGCACTGATGGTGAACCCCTGCACGAAGATGACGACGATGCCGGAGTAGGAGACCAGCGCCGCCAGGAGCTTCCGCCTCGTCAGCCGGTCCCCGGGGATCTGGAAGTGGGCGAACACCGCCATCCACACCGAGTAGGAGGAGAGGACGACAGCGGCGTGACTCGCCGTGGTCTTCTCGAGCCCGATGTTCATCGTGGCAAGCTCGAGGCAGAACATGACGCCCACGGCGAGCAGCGCGAACGTCTCCCCGCGCTTCGGGACGAGGTCCGCCTTGGTCCACAGCGCCCACAGCAGGACGGTCAGCGCCCCCAGAACGAACCGGAGCCATCCCAGCCGGAGCGCAGGCGCGTCCTCCAGCCCGAATTTGATGGCGATGCCGAGCCCGCTCCACAGGCCGGTCAGGAGGAGGGTAAAGAGGGCGGACGCGGGTGTGAGCGGCTGATGCCGGGCCTCGACTGACACGCAGGGGTCCTGGTCACCTCGAGCCGTCAGCCACGGGTAGTCGCCCGGGCGCACCCACGGCTGGTCCGTTGACGCGCCTGACCCGTCGGGCTGGCCCGGATCGACGGATCACGCACACTCCGAGGACCGGCTCCGCACCGATCCTCGGAGTGCGCGTCAGATATGGCGGGGTCGACGGGACTTGAACCCGCGGCCTCTGGCTTGACAGGCCAGTGTGCTAACCAGGCTGCACCACGACCCCGATGCGATCTCCGAGCGCGCCGGCCGCACTCGGAGACCCAGAGTCTACCAGATTCCGGGAGCCTGTGCGCTGGAGGTCGGGTCGTCGCCTCGGCCCCCATCCTCGTGCGGTGGGGGCTGTCGACCGTTCCTTGACGACCAAGACCAAGACGGCAGCGCGTGGTGGCAGACCCATCAGGGGGAGACCGAAGCCTGGCGAGTCGGACCTGCTCACGTCTGCCGCCACTCCTCAGCAAGCTTCTTGAGCGCGCTGCGATCCACCTTCTTGGCGGGCGTCAGCGGCATCTCCGGCAGCACGAAGACACGCCGCGGATGCATGTAGGGTGCGCCATTCCGAAGGAAGAAGTCCTTGATCTCTTGTTCCCGCGCGCGACCTGGGGCGCGCTCGATGACGAACGCGACAGGGACTTCGCCCTTGACCTCGTCGGCCATCGGTACGACCGCAGCGTCGACCAGGTCCGGGTGCGTCATGAGCACGTTCTCGACCTCTTTCGGGTAGATGCTCTCGCCCGCACAGCTGATTCGATCGTCCAGTCGCCCGACGATCTCGATGTAGCCTTGCTCGTCAGCGCGCACCATATCGCGGGTCCGGAACCAGCCATCGGCCAGGATGCGCTCCGCCGTGACCAGCGGCAGGTTGTGATACGCGACCAGATTCCCCGGCGAACGCACCAGCAGCTCCCCCAGCTCACCGGTGGGCATGTCCCGGGCCACGTTCTCCGGATCGACGATGCGCAGCTCGACCCCGGGGTAGGGCAGCCCGGTCGTGCCCTGCTTCGTGATACCCCAGCGCGGATTGTTGCAAACGAAGCCGCACTCGGTAAGGCCGTAAGCCTCGAGCATGGGGGCCAGACGGGCTGTAAACTCGGCCAGCAGTTCCTCCGGCACTTCCGAGGAGCCACAGATCACGAACCGCAGGGAGGAGCAGTCGCTCTCGCGCAGCAACGCCTCCTCACGCAGCATCAGCTTGTACATGGCCGGCACGCCCGTCGTATACGTGCAACGCTCGCGCTCGATCGCGCGAATCATCTCGGCCGCGTGCACGTCGTGCAGGATCACCACCGATCCCCCGCACTCGAGCATCGAGAAGAGTCCCCCGAACATGCCGTTCGCGTGAAACATCGGCACGGCGAGCAGGCACCGCTCGTCGGGGCCATAGAGGAGGGCGCGCCGAAGATTGACGGCCGCCCACTCAATCGCGCCATGTGTGAGCAGGACGCCCTTGGGCAGGCCGGTCGAGCCCGAAGTGTACGAGATGAAGGCGATGTCCGGGGCCGTGCGATCAACGACGTGCCGCGCCGTGCTCTGGGCGGCAAGCCAGCCGTCGTACGGCGTCGTGCCCGGCACCACCGTATCCATCACGAATACCTGGTGCAGGCCTGGCAGCGCGTCGGCGAGCTTGCGCGCTTCTTCGGCGAAGTCCGCCGAGGCGAACAGAATCTTCGCCGCCGAGTCGCGGAGGATGTGGACGAGCGTGCTGTAGTGCGCGCGCGTCGTCGTGGGAGTCACCGACGCCCCGGCGCGCAGCGCGCCCAGCAGCGTCTCGACGAAGCGATGGTCGTTCTTGACCAGGACGGCGACGTGATCACCGACGCCTATCCCGCTCGTACGGAGCCCGTTGGCGACCTGGTTTGTTCGGTGCTCGAGCTCCCCGTACGTGATGCGGTGCGGCCCATAGATCAACGCCTCTTTCTCGGGCCATATCGCCAGGGGAACGTCGAAGATGGTGCCAAAGTTCATGACCGGCCTCCGCCCGGGCCTGGAGCGTGACCCGCGCCACGCCGGCGTCGCGGGCCCAGCCGCGGCCCGGCAAGCCCGTCCATGGCGCGCTCCCGCCTGACGTCAGGAGGTTACTGGTGCTCGACGCGTCCGACGAATTCGAACACCTCCAGCATGATACCGCCCAGCGAGGCCGGCTTGACCCAGTTGATCTTCGCGCGCTCGGGCTTGTACCGTCCGGCCGGCGTTCCCGGCGGCAAGTCTGCTGCCGTTGCCAGCACCCATTCGATTCCGGCTGCCGTCCACTCCCGCATGACCTCGGCCAGGCTATCGACGCGCACCGCGATCGAATAGGTGCCCACCCCGCGCTTCTCCAGGAACCGGTGCACCGCCGATCCGGGTCCCGTCGGAGCGATCACCGAGATCGCGCCCATCGGTCCGAGAGGAATCGTCACGTCGGTGATCTCGACCGGTGGCTCCGGCATGTGCGCGGGCGGCAGTGTTTCCAGGCCCAGCTTGCGCCACTTCGCGAGGGTTCCGTCGAGGTCTCGTGCGGCGACGTTCACGGTGAGGAGCTCGAGGATCTTGCCCATGAGCTCACCTGGCCGGGTGAGCGGACGGACTGCCGGGCAGACCGATGGCCTTCGCCTGGTTCCGCATCTCGCGGATGTCCGCCATGATGTCCTCCGCCGGCCGCATGAAGTTGCGCGGGCTCTTGAAGTGGGGAATGACGTACCGGCCGAACATCTCGATCGATTTGATGATCTTCTCGTGCGAGACACTGTCGATGCGCATCACGAGCTGATCGATGCCGCAGTCGCGAAACCGCTCGATGGCGCGGACGCAGCTTTCCGGTGAGCCGAAGATGGCGGCGCCCGACCGCTCCTTGAAATACTCGAAGTCATCCGTCTTCTTGGCAACTTCTGTGATCTTGTTCATGTAGGCATAGCTCTGCGCGACCTTGGCCAGGCGTGGATAGCCGTCGATGGCGATGCGCAGCCACTTGATGTTGCCCTCGCCGGCCTCGGCCTCGGCCACTTCGTCGGACTCCGCGCAATAGGCCTGCAGCAAGGCACCCGCGCTGTCGTTCACGTGCTCGCCCCGCGCTCGTGTCACGGCAATCGCCTTCCGGAACTCCGCGACCGATTCGGCGAGGGCCTCCCAGCCCATGAAGTTGGACCAGCTGTAGACTCCGACGCCGAGGCTGCCGGCCAGCCGATGGGATTCCACACTGGTCGCCGCGAGGTAGATCGGCGGATGCGGCGTCTGGATCGGTTTTGGCACGAGCACGCGGGGCGGGATCTTGTAGTGGGCGCCGGCAAACATGAACGGATCTTCGGTGAACGCCTTCTTCAGAACCTGAATGCCCTCGTTCACCTCGTCCCGGTTCGCTTCGAGATCCACTTCGAATGCGTGCAGCGCCAGCGTGGTGTTGCCGCGGCCGACGCCGAGCTCGATGCGTCCGTTCGAGAGAATGTCCTGCACCGCGGTTCGCGATGCGATGCGCAGGGCGTGATTCATTCGCCTGGGCAAGAGCGTGATCGCGTGCGCGAAGCGCAGGGTCTTGGTCAAGGGAAAGAGATAGGCGAAGAGCACCTCCGGGCAGGACGTCGCGATTCCACCGATGGCGTACTGCTGCTCCGACACGCCGAACGAGTCGAATCCCCATTTTTCGGCGTGGATCACCTGCTCGACGAGCTCCCAGTAACGCGTCTGATAGGAGGCGCCGGGCAGGGTCTCGGCCTCCGAGAAGAACATGAATTTCACGGGCTCTCCTTTCGCTGATGGCGTCGCGAGCCGTTCGAGCGCGGCGCGGCATCATCTTATAATGCGGTTGCGTGAATGGTAAGGGCGCGAGAGAGTTCGTCGCGGATTGACGACCGGCATGCGTGAGACCCTCGACTGCGTGGCGACGGTCGCCGAGCGGGTCGTCGACATCGGCGACCTCGACCTCAGGCGGAACCTGAAGATCCGGGCATTCCTGGCCCTCGTGCTGGCGCCGGTCTTTCGCGACCTCCAGCCGCGGGTTCGCTACGCCGAGATGGGCCGACGCGGTATCACGCCGGGGCAGTACTTCCAGGACTTCCAGAACGTCCCCACCCCCTTCGGCTATGGCGATCATTTCACGGGGCGGTACGAGATCCGGTTGTGCCGGTCGGTCTCCAGCGAGCGCCGGGGACCCCTCGAGGAGACGCAGAGGGTTGAGCGGCTGATCCTTGAGACTCGCGCCACGCTCACGGGGCGCCTGGCTATTGCGCCGCCCGCATCGCTCGGCTTCGAGCCGAGCTTGGGCGCGCCAGCTACGGCCGGCACGGGTCGCGTGATCCACGTGCTGACGAGACCGCAGGCCCCGCCCGGCCAGCGCTGGGTCACCGAGGTTCCGGAAGAGATCGCGTTTCTGAAGCTTCATCCTTTCGAGGGTCCCTATCCGACGATATCCTTGCTGCGCGAGCTCGAGGCGGGCTTCATGG
>CAYXBJ010000098.1:0-25327 GCA_964463175.1 uncultured bacterium | reverse complement strand
TCGCTCCAGACCTTGGCGGGCGGCGGCATGAGCGGCGGAGCCGGGATCGCCTTGTTGTAGAAGGAGGGCGCCGTCCCGCCGGGCGTGGCGACGGCGCCGACCAGGACGCTCAGCAGCTGCAGCGCCCGCGCGACCTGCCAGCCGCCGAGGTTACCCGCCGCCGCGTTCCGCCAGACGTGCGTCGCGAACGCGGACCCGGCCCGGGCCGTCTCGCGCGCGACTTCCTCGATGGCCGCCGCCGGCACGCCGGACTCCTTCTCGGCGAACGCGGGGGTGAACTCTGCGTAGAGGGTCGGCAGGATCGCCTCGAAGGTCTCGAACGTCTGCGGCCTGTCCGGATGCTCGTCGCGAAGGTAGTCGGCCCAGTTGACCCAGCGGCGCAGGAACTCCGCGTCGTAGCGCCGCTCGGCGATGATCAGCTGGCATATCGCGAGGAGGAGCGCCGCCTCGGTCCCCGGCCAGGGCGACAGCCACCAGTCGGCCATCGACGCCGTGTTGCTGAGGCGGGTGTCGATCGCGCACACCTTCGCGCCCCGCTTCTTCGCCTCGATGATCCGCTGGGCGTGCGGGTTGAAGTAGTGGCCGGTCTCGAGGTGCGAGGACAGGAGCAGGATGAACCGGGCGTTGGCGTGGTCCGGGGACGGCCGGTCGAGGCCGCTCCAGAACGCGTAGCCCGCGCGGGCCGAGGCCGAGCACACGTTGGTGTGCGAGTTGTGCCCGTCGATTCCCCAGGCATGCATGATCCGCTGGTGGTAGACGAGCTCGTGGCCGGGCCGGCCGACGTGGTACATCACCTCGTTGCGCCGCCCCTCGACGAGCGCTTGGCGGACTCGCGCCGCGATGTCGTCGAGCGCCTGGTCCCAGCTGACGCGCTCCCACTGGCCTCCGCCCCGCGGCCCGACGCGCTTCATCGGGAATCGGATGCGCTCGGGATCCTCGATCTGGTTCAGGGTGGCGGGGCCCTTCGCGCAGTTCCGGCCGCGGCTCCCGGGATGCTCCGGGTTTCCTTCAAACTTCTGGATGGTCAGCTGCTGCTTGTCCACGTAGGCGAGGAGCCCGCACGCCGCCTCGCAGTTGAAGCAGATGGTGGGAATGAGCTGATAGCGTCGCTCGACGCGCCGCGGCCATGCCTTCGGGTCGTATTCCTCCCAGTCGTCCCAGCGCTCGACGGGGGGATAGTTGGAGAGGCCCCCCGGCGGCGCGGTCAGGTTCTTCGCCGTCGGGTGCAGCGGCTCGATCGAGGCAGACTCCGGCATCGTTCGTCCTTCAGCTGAGCGGCGCGGCCTGTCCGGCTCGCACCCAGCACTGTTCCCAGAGGTAGAGGCCCACGAGGGCCAGGACGCCGGCCAGCGCGCTCGTCGCGCCCGACGGCGGGATGACCAGCAGCGCGGGCAGCACCGTGCCGGCCAGGATGACGCCGACCCAGAACGTCATGCGGAGCGGCCCCCGGACGATCAGGTGCGCGGCGGCGGCGGCGTCCCGGGTCGAGTGCGGCGTGTAGCACTCGGCCAGCACGAGGAGCGCGTTCAGCCCGAGCCCCAGCAGGAGGAGGATGCGCGAGGACGCGGACGGCGGGGTCACCAGGAGCGCCGTCGCAGCGCCGGCGGTCACCGCCGAGCTCAGGAGGTGCGGGAGCACGAGCGGACTCTGCCAGAAGTCCCGGCCCTCCGCCTGCGCGAACAGGAACGCGCTGTAGCCCGCGGCCCCGAGCGCCAGGAACAAGAGCGGCACCGCCAGCGCCATGAGTGCGGTGGCCGCGCCGGCAATGGCCGCGGCGGTCCAGAGGACGAGCACCGCACCGAACGCCAGCAGGATCCACGCCCCCAGGACGAGCCACGAGCGCGGATTGGACCGGAGGAGGATGTAGTGGAACCGCTCGGGACGCTTGAGGTCGATGACCAGCAGAAATGTCGTGAGCAGGAGGAACACGAGCGCCGTCAGCGGGAGGCCGAGCAGCGCGGCGCTCCCCTCCCCGAGCACCCCCGCGACGGCGAGCAAGGCCGCGCCGGCCGCGATCGACTTGGTCCATAGATACGCGCCGACGCGCCACCCCCAGGGGTGCGGCTCGTGCTGCACGTCGTAGACCGTGCGCCCCAGCGCCTCGATGGACTTCGGCGTGGCGCCCGGAGGCCGGGCCGGCTGGAAGCCGTCCGTGAGGGCGGCGAGCGACAGGGAATCGTCCGTTCGCTGTCCCCATAGGGTCGCCGGCGGAAGGTGCTGGAGCGCCGGCGCGAGGGTCGCGTGGTCGGCGCCGACGTAGAAGAGCTTCGGCCGCGTGCCCTGCTCCGGCTTCCGGACGATGACGTGCTCGCGCGCGATCACGCGCGACACCTCGCTGTCCGGGTCGTCGAGGTCGCCGGTGAGGATGGCCCGCTCCGGGCAGACGATGACGCACGCCGGCTCGAGTCCTCGCTCCACCCGGTGGGCGCAGAAGTGGCACTTGGCCGCGGTGTTGGTCTCGGGATCGATGTAGAGCGCGTCGTAGGGACACGCCTGCATGCACGATTTGCAGCCGATGCACCGGTCGCGGTCGAAGTCGACGATGCCGTCCGGGCGCCGGTACAACGCGACGGTGGGGCAGATCGTCACGCACGGCGCGTTGTCGCAGTGGTTGCAGCGGAGGACCGCGAAGTGGCGGCGGGTGTTCGGGAACTCGCCCTTCTCGACGTACTTCACCCACGTCCGGAACGTGCCGAGGGGAACGCGGTTCTCCTCCTTGCATGCCACCGTGCAGGCGTGACAGCCGATGCATCGCGTCTGGTCGATCACGAAGCCGTAGCGCACCGTCACTCCCCCTGAACGATCAGCATGAGGACGCTCGAGGTGGGCGGGTCATCGCGGGAGGCTCCCGCCCATGAGGATCATCCGGACACCGACCACGGCCAGCGAGCCCGCCAGCACGCGGCGGATGACTGCGGCGCTCGTTCCGATCGACATCCGCGCGCCCAGCTGCGCCCCCGCGAGGACGCCCGCGCCCATGAGGGCGAAGGTCGGCAGGTCCACGTGGCCGAGGATCAGGAACGTGAGCGCGCCGGCGAACGCCGAGATGCTGAGCACGAAGTGGGACGTCGCGGTGGCCACGTGCACGGGCAGCCCGAGCACCACGATGAGAAACGGCACGTGGATGATCCCGCCGCCAATCCCGAAGATGCTCGACATCACCCCGACCAGGAGGCTCACCACCACGCCCTTCCAGACATCGACCCGATAGTGGTGCGTTCCGCCGCTCGCGTCAACGAGCTGGCGCGAGTCGGCACGGACCGACGGCGCCGCGGTGCGGCCGAAGAACAGGAACAGCGCCACCACGAGCAGCACCACGCCGAAGGCCTGGCCGAACACGCGCGAGGACAGGGAGCGGGTCACGTACGCGCCGCCGATCGCGCCCGGCAGCGTCGCCAGCGCGAAGCGCCAGCCGAGGGCGAGGTCCACCCGCCGCTGGCGAAGGTACGCGATGCTCCCCGAGAGCGCGTTCAGAAAGACGAGGCTCAGCGAGGTCCCGACCGCGTCGGCCGGAGGAAAGTGGTAGCCGATCAGCAGTAGCGGCACCAGGATGAAGCCGCCGCCGGCGCCGATCAGCGTCCCGAACGTGCCGATGGCGAACCCGATCACCATCCGGGTGGCGACGTCGAGTCCGCTCATCTCGATCGGAGGCCCTAGGTCGACCGACGCGCGCCGAACTGGGGGTCGGCCAGCCACGCGCGCTTGAGGGTGTCTCCGCGGAGCCCGCCGCGAAGCGCCTCGAGGGCGAGGATCTCCTCGGGCGCGACGTTGCCCAGGTTGACGTTGGGACCGAACCGCAGGACGAGGTACCGCTGCTGGGCCCCGATCGGCGCCTCCCAAAGGATCCGCCCGGGATCGCGCACGCCCCGGAGGAAGGCTTCGATCTCCGCTTCCTTGGGCAATCCGGAGGCGTCGTAGATGCCGACGCCCCGGCCGGCCTCACGCGCCTCCATGATGACCATGAACGCGCCGCCGTCGAGATCGGCGTTGACGACATCGGCGAGGGCCGCCATCGGCTGGGCGTCGGCGGGATCCTTCTTGCCGACCTCGGACAGCACGCGGAAGCCGGCCTTGACCGCCTTGTCGATCGCGTCGGCCCGGGTGCGGGCGTCCATCTCGATCGTTCCATCGGAGACCTCGATCGCGTTGAAGCCGAGCTCCCGGGCGCGGTCCAGATAGCGGTCGAGCGCCTTCTGCCAGACCGCGACCTCCTGGAAGGTGCCGCCCGGCATGCAGTAGACGCCGTGGGCGGTGACCGTCCGCACCTTCTCCTTCAGGACGTCGTGTCCGAAGAAGGCGGAGGTCCCGAATGTGAGCTTCAGCACGTCGATGCACGGGGCTGCCACCTGCATGAGGTCGTCGATCGCGTTGAGACCGAGCCCCTTGTCGATGACCATGGTCCAGCCGGATTCGCGGGGCTTCTGGAGTCGCTCCCGAACCGGCACCTCGATGACGCCCTCCCAGGCGGGGCGCGCGGCCCGGTCACGATCAGTCATCGAGCAGGCCCTCCATGCAGTTGCGGGCCCCGCAGAGCGTGCTCCGCGCGCTCTTGATCGTGGCCCGGTCCACCAGTCCCTGCATGGCGTGAAGCCGACGCGCCATGAGCGCCGGCGCGTCGAGCGACGGGACGGGCAGCGTGTCGTAGAGGAGCACCGTGCCCCCCTGCTTCTCGGTCGCGTTGTCGAACAGGAGCTTGACCAGCTTCTCGCGCTTCCCGATCGGCGTGACGACCGCCCGGTCGCGACCCGACTCCACCTTCGGGCTGACGATCCGGAGCGAGGGGCTCACCAGCACGTCCGCCGGCGTCTGCACGTGGCCGAGGTCGAGGGCGATCTTGGATCCCCACGGATCCTTGGACGGCGGCAGGGCCACCCCCAGCCGGTCGACGACCGCCGGAAAGTCGTAGAGCAAGGTGCCGAGCCGGATGTTGTCGAAGAGGGAGCCCTTGTAGAACTCGTAGCCGCCCGCGGTCAGGCGAAGGTGCGTCATCTCCGTCGAGAAGATGGTCCAGCCTCGCGTCAGCCCCTCCAGCAGGAACACGGTCTTGCCGGCGCCCGCGCCGCCCGGGATGAGCCAGAGGTCTCCCTTGTCGTCGACCATCGCGCTCGCGTGGAACGACCACGTGTCGTGGTAGCGCTCCAGCGCGTGAATCGTGTAGCGGAAGACGAACCCCAGGTTGCCGAACAGCGAGTAGCGGCGGTCGGAGTTGGCGGCCTCCAGCGCGGTCCAGTCGCCCACCGCGAGCACCCGGTCCGGCTCGAGCGCGATCGCGGGCGCGAGCCCCGGCGTGTCGACGATGCGGATCTCGGCGTCCACGCCCGACGGCCCGCCGTCCCACGACAGGTCGTCGACCCGGTGGTAGTCCGTCAGGAGCGACTGGGGAACGCGGTCGCTGAAGTACTCGGAGCGCGTCAGCAGCTCCCGGTTGTTCGAGACAAGACCGAGGCGGGCGTGGACGATTCGGATCGCGCGGCGATGGAAGCTCATCGGTTGTCCGTCGCTGGCCGTCGTTGCCTGCTCGTTGGCTCGGTCGCTGGCGGCGATCGCCCCGAGCCCGCCGGCTGCCGAGGTCCGCGAGCGCGGATGGCCGGCCGCCGGCGCGGCCTAGTCACTGTCCCAGAGGGACGGCGACCGTGTCAAGGCGACCCGGGGCGCGCGTACGGATTGAGCTTCGGCCGCAGCACGATCGGCTTCCCGTCCTGCCGCAGGACGGCGCCATCCGGCGTGATCTGCTCGACGATGGCTCCGTCGCCCACCGCTTGCCCCTCGACGTACTTCCGCCCGTTGATGAACACCAGCCGCTCCGCGGGGACGTCCGAGTACACGAGCACGTCGAGCGAGAGCCGCGTCGATCCCTGGACGGTCGCGGGAGGCGCGACCCGAGCGCTCGCGCCATCGGACGGCGGCGCCGCGATGGCCGCCGCCGGCGGGGCGACGGCTTCCTCGGCCGGCGGCGAGGCGCGGACCGCTTCCCGGTCGAGCGGCGGAGACGACGCCGGCCGCGTCGCGGCGGCCGTCATGGGCTTGCCGGCCGGCGGCGCCGCCGGGCTCATCCGGCCCGGCTTCGAGCGAACCTCCGGCGCGGGTCTCGCGGCGGGCGAGCTCGGGACCGCCGAGGGCGGCGCGAGCGTCTGGGTCCCGGGAGCCCGTGCCGCGGCCGGATCCGCAATGGGCGGGCCCGCCCCAGCCGGCGCCCGGGAGCGCTCCGGAACCACGGGCACGACCGGAGCGCCGGGCGCCGCGGGATACGGAGCGGACGGCACCACCGCACTGGTCGTCGACGGCGACACGACCTGCGCGACCGGCTCAGGCGGGTGCGGGCGGGCGGGCGCCCACTGGAGCATGTAGGTCGCGACCACCCCGAAGGCGAGCACCCCGCAGGCAGCCGGCCAGAGCCAGGCGGGCCGGCGTCGATCGCTGCCTCCATGCGCGGTCGCGAGCGTCGGCACGCGGGACACCTGGTGATCGCGCTCCGCCTTCCTGAGGGCGTCGAGGATGTACGACACGCGCCCTGCCTACGGAGCCCCGTCGGAGAGCCGCGGCACCTGAGGTCCCCGCTCCGCCTGGCGCAGGAGGATCGCCGTCTCGCGACCGACCACGCCGTCCGGCTCGAGCGAGCGGGCTCGCTGGAACGCGACGACGCGGTCCTGCAGGGGCTCGTCGTAGGGTCGTCCGCGCGCGACCGGCGCGTCGGCGCCCTCGACGCGCGCCATGCGCTCGCGGAGCCAGTCCGTCGCGGGGCCGCGCGCGCCCCGCCGGAGCGGGAACTCGCCCGGCGGCGGGCGCCAGAGCATGACGAACGTGCCGTCCCAGAACGGCTCGATGTCCGCCAGGAGCGCGGTGACCACCCGGTCGCCGAAGCGGAGGGTCGCCTCGGACGGCGTCAACGCGGTGAGGACGCCGTAGCGGCGCTCGCCTTCCGGGCCCGCGAGCTCGAGTGCAGCGGGAAGATCGAGCCGGCGGAGCTTCTGCCAGGTGCCCGTCGCCGCCAGGCACTCCAGCGATCCTCCGGGCGGACGCTCGCAGTCGGGCTGGCCGCCCGGCGCGCGCACGCCCCACAGACCGAGGAGGACGGTCAGGGCGTCGCCCTTCGTCGCGGGCAACGCGGGGTCGCGGAGAAGCTCGACAAGACGCGGGACCGGCGAGCGCTCCGGCGCGGCCGGCCCAGGGGTCCCGGCCGCCGGCGCCGATGCGCTGGCCAGCGTGGGATCGGCGGGCGCCGGTGCGGCAGTCGCGCGGCCGGCCTCGTCCCGGCCCACTTCTCCGGGCGCGAGCAGCACGACTCCGGCGCCGAGGGCCGCGGCAACAAGGGCCACGGCGGCGGCCCGCGGCGCCCACCACTGCCACGGGCGGCGCGAGTGACCGAGCACCTCGGCCGCCGCGCGCCGCACCGTTCCCGCGTCGACCCGGGCGCGCTCGCGCGTGTACGCGCCGAGCAGCGCCCGGTCGGCGATCGCATTGATCAGCCGGGGGATCCCGCGCGAGCGCCGGTGCAGCGTCCGCAGCGCCGCCTCGGTGAACACCGGCCGGCCGCGTCCCGCGACGGCGAGCCGGTGCCGGATGTACGCACGCGTCTCCGCGCGCGAGAGCGGCTCGAGGTGATAGCGCGCCGTGACGCGCTGGGCCAGCTGGCGGAGCTTCGGCTGATCGAGGATCGCCGTCAGCTCCGGCTGGCCGATGAGGATCACCTGGAGCAGCTTCTGCCGGGTGGTCTCGAGGTTCGTGAGGAGGCGGATCTCCTCCAGCACGTCCGCGGAGAGGTTCTGGGCCTCGTCGAGGATGAGCACGGTGCGCCGCCCGGCGGCATGCGCCTCGAGCAGGTGGCGATGCAGCCGGTCGACAAGATCCTTCTGGCTGCTGGTTCCAGCGGGATACGGGATCCGCAGCTCGTCGCACACCGCGGCGAGGAGCTCGACGGGGCTCAGGCGCGGGTTCAGGACCAGCGCGATGTTCACGTGTGAAGGCAGCTGCTCGAGCAGGCACCGGCAGACGCTCGTCTTGCCGGTCCCCACCTCACCGGTGAGCTGGACGAACCCGCCGTGCTCACCCACGCCGTAGACGAGGTGCGCGAGGGCCTCGCGATGCCGCGCGCTCATGTACAGAAAGCGCGGGTCCGGCGTGATCGAGAACGGGAGCTCACGCAGGCCGAAATGCGAGAGGTACATGGCTCCCCCGGGGCCGGCTGCCCCACGAGCAGCATAGCGTGCCGCCTCAGCGCTCCCGCCAGGAATTGCGCGCCGTCGCCGGCGAGGCGAGACGGCGATCTTTTTGACAGGCCCGGGGGGGAACCTCTGCGATACCGTGTCAGCGATGGCCTCTCCCTCCGTGGGCGCCTCATCCAAGCCCAAGCCGCGGAAGTGGGTCCTGGTCGTCGACGACAACGCCCGCCTTCGGGCCCTCTGGATCGAGGTGCTCGAAGAGGCGGGCTATCGGGCCATCGGGTCGGAGGACGGCCTGGCGGCGGGGGATCTCATCCGGGATCTCTTCCCGGACCTGATCCTGCTCGACCTCCGGATGCCCCGGGCCTCGGGATGGGACTTCCTCGAGAACGTGCGCGCGAACCCGCGGTGGCACACGATTCCGGTGGTGATCGTCTCGGCGCACCTCGAGGAAGGGCCGGATCTCGCCGGGGATTCGGGGCTGAACATCGTGGGACAGCTCGCCAAGCCGGTGTCGGTCGGCGACCTGCTGGCCAAGGTGGAGCAGATCATCGGCCCCGCACAGGCCCTCGCCTGAGGAGGGCCGTCGCGGGGCGCCCGCCCCGGGACGCGAAGCGGGCGCGAGCGCGCGGCGATCCGCGGCCGGGACGGCGGCGCCCGGCCGCTCAGTGCTTCTCGGCCGCGCGCGCCTCCCGCTCCTTCTTCGCCTCGGCCACGACCTTCTCGGCCATCATCCCCGGCAGCTCCTCGTAGTGGGAGAACTCCATCGAGTAGCTGCCCCGGCCGCCTGACATCGAGCGGAGGTGCGGCTCGTAATTCAGCATCTCCGCCATCGGCACCTGGGCGCGAACCACGCTGCTCTCGTCGCCCGGCTCCATCCCCGCGATCTTCCCGCGCCGGCTGTTGAGGTCGCCGATGACATCCCCGGCGATGGCCGAAGGCGCCGTCACCTCGACGTCCATCACCGGCTCTAGGAGGCATGGCCGCGCTTCTTGCACCGCCTTCTCGGCCGCGATCTGCCCGGCGAGCTGGAACGCGATGTCCGACGAGTCCACGGTGTGGTACGAGCCGTCGTACAGCGTGATGCGGACGTCCACGACCTGATAGCCGGCCATGACCCCGCGCTCGAGCCGGGCGCGCACGCCCTTCTCGACCGAGGGGATGAAGTTCCGCGGAATCGAGCCGCCGAAGATCTTGTCGACGAACTCGAAGCCCGACCCGCGCGTGAGTGGCTCGATCTCCACCCAGCAGTCGCCGAACTGACCCCGGCCGCCCGTCTGCTTCTTGTGGCGACCCTGGACCTGCGCCCGGCCCTTCACGGTCTCCTTGTAGGGGATCCGCGGCGGCAGGAGCACGACCTCCGCGTTGAACTTCCGCTTCATCCGCTCGAGCGTGACCTCGATGTGGAGCTGACCGACGCCCGAGATGAGGAGCTGCTTCGTCTCGGGGTCGTAGTGGTAGCGGAGGGTCGGGTCCTCCTCGGCGAGCCGCGCCAGCGCGTTCGAGATCTTGTCCTCGTCGCCCTTCGCCTTCGGCTGAAGCGCGAACGAGATGGCGGGCTCGGCGAACTGGATCCGCGCCAGGCTCACCGGGGCGTTCTCGGCGCACAGCGTGTCGCCGGTCAGCGTCTCCTTGAGCTTCAGGACCACGCCGATCTCACCGGGCCCGAGCGACTCGACCGCCTTGTGCTCCCGACCCTGGAGCAGCGCGACCTGACCCACGCGCTCCCGGGTCTCCCGCGCCGGGTTGTAGACCTGGGAGTTGCCGGTGATGGATCCCGAGAAGACGCGGAAGAGCGTGAGCTTGCCGACGTGGGGATCGGTGAGGGTCTTGAAGACCAGGGCCGAGAAGGGCTCCTTCGGGCTGGGGGCGCGGGTCACCGTCTCCTTGTTGCGCGGGTCGGTCCCCTCGACCGGCGGCCGATCGGCCGGCGACGGGAAGGAGTCGATCACGATGTCGAGCAGCGAGCGGACCCCGATCGCCTTCGTGGCGGACCCCAGGATCACCGGCACGATCTTGCCCTCGGCGATCGCCGCGCGGAGCGCCTTGACGACCTCGGCGTCGTCGAGGGTTCCGTCCTCGAGATACCGCGCCAGGAGGTCGTCGTCGGTCTCGGCCACGGCCTCGACGAGCTTCTCGCGCGTGGCCTGGACCGCATCGGCGAGGTCCCCCGGAATGGGCGTCTCCTCGATCTTCCCCGGCACCTCCCCGACGATGTAAGCCTTCATCCGGAGCACGTCCACCAGCCCGCGGAACCCCGCCTCCTGGCCGATCGGGACGTGGAGCGGAACGAAGCGGCCCTTCAGTCGCCGCTGGATCGAATCGAGGGTGCGCGCGAAGTCGGCCCGCTCGCGATCCATCCGGTTGACGAAGACCAGCCGCGGGAGCCCGTACTCCTGGGCGAACTTCGAGACCTTCTCCGTCTGGACCTCGACGCCGGCGACGGCATCCACCACCAGTACCGCGCCCTCGACGACGCGAAGGCCCGCCCGCGCCTCGGCGATGAAGTCGCCGTATCCCGGCATGTCCACGAAATTGAACCGGTGGTCGCGATAGTCGCAGTGCGCCACGCCGATGTTGATGGAGATCTTGCGCTTGGTCTCTTCGGGGTCGAAGTCGGTCGTGGCGGTCCCGTCGTCCACGCGGCCCAGCCGAGACGTCATGCCGTTGCGGAACAGGATCGCCTCGACGAGCGACGTCTTGCCGACGCCGCCGTGGCCGACGAAGCCGATGTTACGGATACGTCCGATGTCGATGGTCATCGTGCCTCCCGGAAGTCGTCAGGACTAGAGCCAGCCGAACCGGTTCGTCCGAGGCGTCGAAGCCGAATCGTAGCACGGGGCTTGCGGGCCCGCCCAGGGGGCCGGTCAGTCGGGACTCAGCGGCACCGGCCCGGCGGCGCGAGCGCATAGCCGAGGTCGATCGGCGGGAGTCGCCCGTCCTCGGGATCGGGGGCAAGGCGAAGGCGCCGGATGACCTCCTGCCGCACGTCCGCCCGGTCGGCCCAGCGGTAGGCGCGATCGAAGCTGCACCACGCCTCCGTGACGCGTCCCGCGTAGAGCGTGTGAAGCAGGAGGCTCAGGACGGCCCGGCGGGTGCCGCGCGCGTCGCCCGCGCGCTCGGCCTCCGCGAGCCGGCGTCGCTCCTGGGTGATGCGGAACTGGTAGACCTGGGGGAAGCGCCGGTTGTCCGCCACGTACGCCCGGTCGTGGAACGCGTAGACCACCGGGACGAGCGGGGACTCGGCGAAGGGGAGATCGAAGGCGTACGCGAACCGGGAGTCGCAGCCGATCAGCTCCAGCGCGCCGTCCTGATCCAGATCCGCCACCCGCAGGCTGCAGTCGCCCGCGCGGATCGTGCCCTCGCGGCGAACCTGGGTCCCCTGCACCTGGAGGATGTGGTAGTCGAAGCAGCAGTGCGCGCCTCCCGACCACTCCTGCACGACGACGTGATGGCCGGGACCGCGCCGCAGCGGCTGCTTGGCCTGGTTGTAGAAGGTGAGCCGCCAGCCCTCGAGCACCACGTGCTCCCAGCCGGATTCCTCCTTGGCGACCAGGGCCTCCGACTGGTCCGGACGCCGGACCCGGACCAGCGTGACCTCCTCGACCGCCAGCTGGTCGCGGTCGTAGTAGGCCTGGAACTCCGGATTCGGGACGTAGACCTCGCGGAGCTGGATCTCGTCGTCGTCGTCCTCGGCTTCGACCGCGGCGCCCGGCCGACCGCCCGCGCCGGCCAGCAGGAGCACGGCGAGAAGGGCCGGGCCGGCCCGCGCGAGACCGAGCCAGCGGGTCATGCTCACGTCAACCGGCGAGGACGCTCGCCAGGAACCGGCCCGTGTACGACACGTCCGCGTCGGACGCCAGCTGCTCGGGGGTGCCGGCCGCGACGACGCGGCCGCCCGCCTCGCCCCCCTCGGGCCCGAGGTCGACGATGTGATCGGCGGTCTTCACGACGTCGAGGTTGTGCTCGATGACGACCACGGTGTTGCCCTGCGCCACCAGCTGGTTGAGCACGTCGAGCAGCCGCTGAATGTCCGCGAAGTGGAGGCCGGTGGTGGGCTCGTCGAGGATGTAGAGCGTCCGCCCGGTCGCGCGGCGGGACAGCTCGGTGGAGAGCTTCACGCGCTGCGCCTCGCCGCCGGAGAGCGTCGTCGCTGCCTGCCCGAGCCGGATGTAGTCGAGCCCGACGTCGTGGAGCGTCTGCAGCTTCTGGCGCACCGGGGGCACCGGCTCGAAGAAGGCGAGCGCCTCCCGCACGGTCATCTCCAAAACCTCGGCGATGTTGCGCCCCTTGTACCGGATCTCGAGCGTCTCCCGGTTATACCGCTTCCCCTTGCACACCTCGCACGTCACGTAGACGTCGGGCAGGAAGTGCATCTCGATCTTCACCAGCCCGTCGCCCTGGCAGGCCTCGCACCGGCCGCCCTTGACGTTGAACGAGAAGCGACCCGGCGCGTAGCCGCGCGCGCGCGCATCGGGGGTCCGCGCGAACAGCGCGCGGATGAACGCGAACACGCCGGTGTACGTCGCGGGGTTGGAGCGCGGGGTCCGCCCGATCGGCGACTGGTCGATGTTGATGACCTTGTCCAGGTGCTGGAGCCCCTCGATGCGGTCGTGCGTCCCCGGCCGATCCTGGGCCCGGTGGAAGACCTGGGCGAGCGCCCGGTAGAGGATGTCGTTGACGAGCGTAGACTTCCCGGACCCCGACACCCCGGTGACGCAGGTGAAGGTCCCGAGCGGGATGCGGACCGGCATCCCCTTCAAGTTGTGCTCGCGCGCGCCGTGGACCGTCAGGGTCTTGCCAGTGCCGGCTCGCCGCGCGGCGGGCACCGGGATGGCAAGCTCGCGGGAGAGGTACCGCCCGGTCAGCGACTTCTGGTCGGCCATGATCTCCGCGGGGGTGCCCGTCGCCACCACGTAGCCGCCCAGCTCGCCGGCGCCCGGGCCCAGGTCGATCACGTGGTCGGCGGCGCGGATCGTCTCCTCGTCGTGCTCGACGACCAGGACGGTGTTGCCGAGATCGCGGAGCCGCTCGAGCGTGTCGAGGAGGCGCCGGTTGTCCCGCTGGTGGAGCCCGATCGACGGCTCGTCGAGGATGTAGAGGACGCCGACGAGGCTCGAGCCGATCTGGGTCGCCAGGCGGATCCGCTGCCCCTCGCCGCCCGACAGCGTCCCCGCCGCCCGATCCAGCGTGAGGTACTCGAGACCCACGTTCTGGAGGAAGCCGAGCCGCTCCCGGATCTCCTTCAGGACGCGGCGCGCGATCGCCTGCTCCCGCTCGCTGAGCGCGAGCGCGTCGAAGAAGGCGCCGGCATTCTTGATCGTGAGCGCGCACACCTGGTGGATCGCCCGATCGCCCACCCGCACGGCCAGGCTTTCGGGCCGCAGCCGGCCGCCCCCGCACGCGGGGCATGGCCGCTCGGACATGTAGCGCTCGATCTCGAGCCGCGTGTCCTCGGACGTGGTCTCCTTGTACCGGCGCTCGAGACCGCCCAGCACGCCGTCCCAGCCCCCGTCCTCGCCGCTGCCCCGGAGGACCAGCTCCCGCGTCGCCTTCGACAGGTCCTTCCACGGCGTCTCCAGGCTGAAGCGGCGCTTCCGCGCGAGAACGGAGAGGGTCTGGCGGAAGTAGACCGATTCGCGTCCAGCCCACGGCGCCAGCGCGCCCTTGGCCAGGGACTTGCGCGGATCCGGCACGACCAGGTCGGGGTCGAGCTCGAGGCGGGTGCCGAGGCCGCCGCACGCGGGACAGGCCCCGTACGGGTTGTTGAAGGAGAACATGCGCGGCGAGACCTCGGGGAACGAGATGCCGCACCGCACGCAGGCGAGGCGCTCCGAGAACACCCAGGCCTGGCCGCCGTCGGGCACCTCGACGACGACCACGCCCTCGGCGAGGCGCAGGGCCGTCTCGAGGGAGTCGGCCAGTCGCGCGGCCCCGGTGTCCCGGACGACCAGGCGGTCCACGACCACCTCGATCGCGTGCTTCTTGTTCTTGTCGAGGTCGATCTCCTCGGCGAGGTCCCGCACGGTCCCGTTCACCCGGACCCGGCCGAACCCCTGGCGGCGCAGCTCGAAGAGGAGCTTTCGATATTCGCCCTTGCGCCCGCGAACCACCGGCGCCAGCACGACGATGCGGGTCCCCGAGGGCAGGGTCCGCACGCGGTCCACCATCTGCTGGACGGTCTGGGCGGCGATGACCTGGCCGCACTGCGGGCAGTGGGGCGTGCCGACACGGGCGTAGAGGACGCGGAGATAGTCGTAGATCTCGGTGACGGTGCCGACCGTCGAGCGCGGGTTCCGCGACGTCGTCTTCTGCTCGATCGAGATCGCCGGGGAGAGTCCCTCGATCGAGTCGACGTCGGGCTTCTCCATCTGCTCCAGGAACTGGCGGGCGTAGGCCGACAGGCTCTCGACGTAGCGGCGCTGACCCTCGGCGTAGATCGTATCGAAAGCGAGCGTGGACTTCCCCGAGCCCGACAGTCCGGTGATGACGACCAGGCGATCCCGCGGGATCTCGAGGTCGATGTTCTTGAGGTTGTGCTCGCGAGCCCCGCGGATGACGATGCGGTCACTGGCCATGGCGGTGACGATCCATTCTTGCCCGCGCTCCGCGCGAACGCAACCGCGCGGGGCGTCGGCGACGCGCCGGGCCCGTCGTCAGCCGGTCCGGGGTCGCGCCGGAAGCGAGACCGAGAGCCCTTCGAGGCCGGGCGGGAGCGGACTCCGCGGTGAGGCGACGCCCCGGGAGCGCAGGAGCCAGGCGGCGAGCAGGTGAGTCAGCGCGGCGAGGGCAGCCGGCGCCGCCACCTCGAGACTCCCCCACCCCTCGCTCAAGCTGCCTCGAGTCGCGGCGCCGGCCGCGGCCAGGAAGAGAAACACCGCGGCCCCCGCGCCCGCGCTCACCGCCGTGCCCTGCGGCGTGGCGCGCTCGCTCCAGCAGGCCATGATCGCCGCGGGTCCGAGCGCCGACGCGGCGAGACCGAGCGCCAGCACGAGGACCGTCCCGGGACCCAGCGGGAGCAGGCCGGCCGCGGCGCTGGCGACGGCCACCAGGGCGAGCGCGCCGCGCCGTCTCCCCTTGGACGTCCGATTGCGCCGGATGGTCGGAAGGCCTCGGAGGCTCGCCAGCGCGGACGCCGTCCCGCCGAGCGCGAGTCCGCCGAGCGCGAGCCATGTGAGCAGCCTCGCAGACGCTCGCGACCCCGGCATCGCCGAGGCAAGCGTGTACACCTCGGCGCCAGTGATTCCGCCGACGTAGACCTCGGGGGTGAGCCAGGCGGCGTAGAGGCTCCAGCCGACCGCGAGCGCCACGCCCCCGGCCACGATGCCCGCCGCCAGCGCCGCGCTTCGTCCCGGCGCCTGCCGACCCGCACCCACGGGGATGTCGCCGGAAGGGAGCCCGAGCGCCCCGAGGCAACCCGTCACCCCGAGGGCCACGAGCCACAACAGCCCGGCCGGCCGGGAGGGTGGCTCCATCCACTCGGGCCCGGAGTCCGGCGCATTGGGCACGCGTCGTCCCGCCTCGAAGCGGAGCGGGAGGCCGGCAGGGACGACGAGCTGATCGCCGGGATGCACGGCGACCTCGTCGCCCGCTTCGACGTCACGCGCGAGTCGGCCCCCTTCGCGAGGCGTCACCACGACCGACCCCCGCGCGGCAAATGCGACGCGCTGCTCGTCGGCGAACCGGAGGGTCAGCGTCGTGGCCGGGCCCCGGACGGTCGCGCCTCCTGCCGTCCAGCGGCTGCCCTCGGCGAACGCAATCCGCGCGCGCGATGCGACCGCGCTCCAGACCAGAGGCCACGCCGTCGTGGTCGCGACGGCCACCAGGACGAGCGGCACGGCCACCCCGGCCAGCGCGAGGCCGCCGCCCACCGCGGTCAGCCGGACCCGCGCGAGATCCGGTAGGAGGAGCGCCGCGAGGAGAACCCCGGTGACCAGGATCGTCGCCGCGCGCGGCCACCCGACCATCGCGCCGACCTCGCGGGCGGCGGCAAGCTGCGCCCACACGAAGAGCGCAAGGACGACCACCTCGATCGACCCCAGAAGGGCCTGGCATCCGAAGGCGCCCGGCCAGCGCGTGCGCGCAAGGGTCGACGCCGAGACCATGAGACCACCGGTCCGGCTCCACGGCGTCCCGAGGAGTAGGAGCGCGAGGATGGCGCCGCCCACGACCACGATCGGCGCCCAGAGTCCCCGCGTGCCGTCGGCAAGCACGAGGGCGGGAAGGCCGAGCCAGAGCGCAGGGGAGCTCCAGACCGCCGCGAGGATCAAGGGCGAGAGACGCGACGTGCCCGCCGCGACGCCGGTCGGGCCCACGCCGCGGAAGCCCCAGACGACAGCGATCAGTCCAGTGAGGACGACGGCCCCCGCCATCCACCACGCGAGCCCGACGTCACCCAGCTGAAGGCTCGCCAGACGGTTCGGCGCGAGAAAGACCGCGGCCAGCACGGCGAGGGCGCCCACGGTGGCCGCGCTCCCCACGAGGGCGCGGCGGCGACAGCGGAGGAAGGAGCGACGGTCGTCGCGCGCGGCGCCGGTGGCGGGCTCCGTCACCGTCGCCCGCTCGCGGCCGGCGCTCGCGCGGTCAATCAGCGTTGGCGGCGGTGGCGACGTTGGGGGCGATGACGGCGAAGCCGAGGCGCCGGGATACGTCGCGGGCGGCGGCGCGTACTCGAGGCGCGAGCTCGCTCTCGAGGCGCTCGAGCGGGAGCCGGAAGCCCGGCCCCCGGACGCCGATGGCGCCCACCACCCGTCGGGCGTAATCGCGGATGGGTGCGGCGAGTCCGCGCACGCCCGCCTCGAGCTCCTCGTCTTCGAGCGCCCACTCGCGCTCGGCGGCCCGGGCGAGCTCGACGGTCAAGCGCGCGGGATCGACGAGGGTCCGGCCCGTCACGCTCGCCGGCGCCGCGCGCTTCCACATCTCCTCGCGCTCCTCGCCCGAGCGGAAGGCGAGCTGGGCCTTGCCGAGCGCGGACGCATGCGCGGGCAGGCGCCGCCCGAGATGTGACACCACGCGGACGGGCTGGGCCGTGTCCACCATGTCGACGCAGACGACGAACGGTCCGTCGAGCACGCCGAGATAGGCCGCCTCCCCGGTCGTCTGGGCCAGCTGGTCCAGGACGGGGTGGGCTTGGCGGACGAGCCCGAGGTGGTGCGTGAAGATGGTTGCCACCTCGAAGGTCTTCATCCCCAGCCGGTAGTTGCCGCTCTCCCGATCCTGCTCGACGTATCCCCGTGTCTCGAGCGTCGCGAGCAGCCTGAAGACGTTGTTCTTGTGGAGCTTCAGGCGTCGTGACAGCTCGGTTACGCCGAGCTCGCCCTCCCCCGGCGTGAAGGCCTCGAGGATGTCGAGCGCGCGGCTCACGGACTGGATCAAGTAGTCGGACTTGGCTTTCTTCATGGTCCCAAACAGGAGTCGAGCAATAAGGTTAAACCACGGTTATTCCTCTCGTCAAGAAAACGCCGATCCGGGCGCCTCGACCCGGCCAGAACCGGGGCCGGGAGGGTTCCAGCCAAACGCAGTTAGGACGGGGTGACGTCCCGGCAGGTGCGGCGGGGCTCAGGTCCGGGCTGGCCGCTCCTCGCCCAGTCCGAGCCGCTCCCGGCCGTACTTGCCGGCGAGGACGGTGTCGCACCACTCGCGGTGCTCGAGGTACCAGGCGACCGTGGCGCGAAGGCCTTCCTCGAACGGATGCGCCGGGCGCCATCCGAGCTCCGTGGTGAGCCGTGTCGCGTCGATCGCATAGCGTCGGTCATGGCCGGGACGGTCGGGAACGAACTGCCGGAGCTCCGCGTACCGGCGCACTCCCCTCGCCGCCAGGGCCGGATTGGCGACCGCCGGCTGGATCGACTCGAGTGCCGCGCAGATCCCGTCCACGACCGTGAGGTTCGTCCGCTCGTCGCCCGCGCCGATGTTGTAGCGGCCGCCGGGCACGCCCTGCCGCAGGACGAGGAGCAGCGCCGCGCAGTGATCCTCCACGTGGAGCCAGTCACGTACGTTGCCGCCGTCGCCGTACAGCGGCAGCGGCCGGCCCTCCACCGCGTTCAGGATCATGAGGGGGATCAGCTTCTCCGGGTACTGGTACGGCCCGTAGTTGTTGGAGCAGTTCGTGACGAGCGCGGGGAGCCGGTACGTCTCGTGGTACGCGCGGACCAGGTGATCCGCGCCCGCCTTGGACGCGGCATACGGCGAGTTCGGCGCGTACGGGCTCGTCTCCGCGCTCCGCTCGGCGGGGCCGAGCGAGCCGTACACCTCGTCGGTGGAGACGTGCAGGAACCGGAAGCGCGCGCGGCGGGCCGGCTCGACCATCTCGAGGTGCCGGCGCGCCGCGTCGAGCAGCTCGAACGTGCCGACCAGATTCGTCTCGATGAACGCGCGCGGCCCGTCGATCGAGCGGTCGACGTGGGTTTCCGCCGCCAGATTCACCACCGCGTCCGGTCGATGCTGCTGGAGAAGCCCCGACACCAGCGCGCAGTCCGCGATGTCGCCCTGCGCGAACACGAACCGTGGATGCGCTCGGACATCGGCCAGGCTCGCCAGGTTGCCGGCGTAGGTGAGACGATCCAGGACCACCACCCGCGCGTCCGTGCGGCTCAGCAGAAGACGGACGAAGTTCGAGCCGATGAACCCGGCGCCGCCCGCGACGAGAACCGACTCCATGGCGTCCGGAACCTCCGCTCGGCTCGGCCCGAGGCCTGCGGGACAGGTGATAGAGTGATCCGGTACGCAGCATATCTCATCTGACGGCACAGGGAGCGCGCTCATGGCCGAGGACGTCAAGCGAATCCTGGTGGTGGTGGCCCATCCCGACGACGCGGAGTTCGGGTGCGCCGGCAGCGTGACGCGCTGGGTCGCGGACGGATGCGAGGTCTACTACTGCTTGTTGACGAGCGGCAATCGCGGCTCGGACGACCCGACCATGACGCCGGAGCGGCTGGCCACCGTGCGCGAGGCGGAGCAGCGCGCAGCCGCGGGCGTCCTCGGCGTGAAGGACGTCACGTTCTGCCACCATCCCGACGGCGAGCTCGAGGACACCCGCGACGCGCGGCGAGACGTGGTGCGCGAGATCCGGCGGGTCCGGCCCGACCGGGTCGTCACCACGAACCCGTTCCCGAGCCTGAACCCCTACTCGGGGCACCGCGACCATCGCCACGCGGGCCGGCTCGCGCTCGATGCGGTCTATCCCTACGCGCGTGACCGCATGCACTTCCCCGAGCTGATGGCCGAGGGGTTCGAGCCGCACAAGGTGCGCGAGGTGTACCTCATGGGCCACGAGGAGCCGGACGTCGTCCTCGACATCACCGGCACCATCGACCGGAAGCTCGAGGCCCTCCGGTGCCACGCGAGCCAGTTCCGCGACTTCCCGGGCGTCGAGGGACGGGTTCGCGAGCGCGCCGCGGACCTCGGCAAGCCGCACGGCCACACCTACGCAGAGGCCTTCCGGAGCGTCAGCCTGCCGCGCTAGCGCGGCCCTCCTTCCTCCGGCTCGGTTGCCGCGAGCGGCAACCGTATCGTGAGGATCAGTCGAAGGGGCCGATGCTAGAATCCGGTCCACACATGACGCGAGCCGGGGAGCCGAAGGCGACCGCGTCCCCACCGTGGCGTCCGGCCGAGGCCCCCACCCTTCCGGCGCTGATCGAGCGCCGGGCCAAGGCGGAGCCCGAGGGCCTGTACTTCACGCTCTTCGGCACGCCACTGACCGCCGCTCGGCTCCACGCGACGAGCCTCCGTTACGCCGGGGCACTCCGCGAGCGCGGCTTCGGGCCGGGCGACAAGGTCGCGATCATCCTCCCGACCTGCGAGGAGTTCTTCTTCACCTTCTTCGGCGCCCTCGCCGTCGGCGCGGTGCCGGTACCGCTCTACCCCACCCTCGCGCCCGAGCTGAAGGCACGGATACTCCGAGACGCCGAGGCCCAGGGGATCGTCACCATCGACTGGTTCCGCGCCGACGTCGAGGCCGCCCGAGCCGAGGCGCCGGATGTCCGGCATCTCCTGACCCCGGACGCGCTCGAAACCGCGACCCCCGTTGCCGCCCGGATCCGCGACGACGAGGACAGCGTCTGCTTCCTCCAGTACACGTCCGGCAGCACGTCGGTGCCCCGCGGCGTCGTGCTCAGCCACGGCAACGTGATGTGGACCGTGCGGATGATGGTCGAGGCGGTGGGCGTCACGCCGGACGATCGGCTCGTCAGCTGGCTCCCGCTCTACCACGACATGGGACTGATCGGCCTCGCCTTCGGGGCGCTCTACACGGGCGCGCGACTCGCGCTCCTCCCGCCAGACCTCCGAGATCCCCGCCCGTGGCTCGAGGCGATCACCGAGCATCGAGCCCAGGTCACCGTGGCCCCGGACTTCGGCTACCGGAACTGTGTCCGGCACGTTCACGACACCACAGGCCTCGACCTCTCGAGCCTCCGGATGGCGCTGTCCGGCGCGGAGCCGGTACGGCTGTCCACGATCCGCGCCTTCCAGGAGCGCTTCGGCGTCGGCGACATCTTCTCGCCGGCCTACGGGCTGGCCGAGGCGACGCTCGCGGTGGCGGTCTGGCCTCACGGTCGACCGGTACGCACCGACCCGACGGGACGCTTCGTCTCGGTGGGCCCACCGTGCCGGGGCGTGCGGGTGGAGATCGCCGCTCCCGACGGCCCCGGCCGTGCCCGTCCAGGCGAGGTGGGCGAGATCCTCGTCCAGAGTCCCGGCGTCATGCAGGGCTACCACCGCGATCCCGAGGCCACGGCCCAGGTCCTCCGTGACGGGTGGCTTCACACCGGGGATCTCGGGTTCCTCGATGCCGAGGGCTACCTCTTCATCACGGGGCGCATCAAGGACGTGATCATCGTGAGCGGGCTGAACGTCGCCCCCTCGGACGTCGAGGAGGCCGCCGACCACGTCGCCGGCATCCGGTACTCGGCCGCCATCGGAACCGAGAGCGAGCGGACCGGCACCCAGCGCCTCCACGTGGTCGCCGAGGTGCGCGGGGACGGGCTCACCCCCGAGGAGCTCTCGCGTATCGCCCACGACATCACGCAGGCCGTGCACCGGCAGTGCGGACTCCGGCCCGCACGGGTCCTGCTCGTCCAGCCCCAGACGATCCCGAAGACCTCGAGCGGCAAGATCCAGCGGTCCGCGCTCGCCGCGATGGTGGCCGACGGGCGCGTCGCGAGCCGGACCCTTCACCACACGGGCGCGGCCGGGCACGAGCCGGACGCGGGGAGCGACGTCCGGTGAGCGGCATCCTCGCCCTCGTCGTCATCGCGGTCCTGGTCGGCGTGGCCATCGGCCTCTACAACAGCCTCATCTCGCTCCGGAACCAGGTCGCCAGCGCCTGGGCGCAGATCGACGTGCAACTCAAGCGGCGCCACGACCTCATCCCGAACCTGGTTTCGGCCGTGCAGGGGTACATGCAGCACGAGCGCGAGCTCTTCGAGCGCATCACGACCGCGCGGACCCGCGCGCTCTCCGCGACGGGCGCCGGCGCCGTCGGCGAAGCCGAGGGCGCGCTCACCCAGGCGGTCGGCGGGCTGATCGCGGTGATGGAGCGGTACCCCGACCTGAAGGCCAACCAGAACGTGCTCGCGCTGCAGGAGGAGCTGGTGACGACCGAGAACCGGGTCGGCTTCGCGCGCCAGCTCTACAACGACCTCGTCGCGCGCTACAACACGCGGCAGCAGAGCTTCCCGGCCAACCTGGTGGCGGGCGCGCTTGGCTTCAGGCCGGCCGAGTTCTTCCAGGTGGATGCGGGGGACCGGGAGCTTCCCCGGGTCGATCTCGGCGCGCGGTGACGTGATGGCCGCGGAGGCATCGCCCCCCTCCGGCGGCCCCCCGGGAGGCTCCCCCGCACCGGCTTCGCGCAACATCTTCGACGAGCAGCGCCGGAACCGGCGCGACACGTGGCTCCTGATCGCCGCGTTCGTCGCCCTGCTGGCGTTCATCGGCTACGGGTTCGATCTGTTCATCTTCAACGCCGCCAGGGTCGCGCATCCGGGCGGCGTGCCGGTGCCGGTGCCGATCGCCGCGACCTTCGCCACGCTGTTCGGGATGGGCTCGGCCTGGTTCGGCTACCGGTTCGGGGACCGCGCGGTCCTCGCGTCGAGCTTCGCGCGCGCGGTGGACGCCGACGACGCCTCCCCCGACGTGAAGCGGCTCCTGAACGTGGTGGAAGAGATGGCGATCGCCGCCGACGTCCCGAAGCCCCGGGTGTACGTCATCGACGAGCCGGATCCGAATGCGTTCGCCACCGGCCGCGACCCGGAGCACGCGTCCATCGCGGTGACGACGGGTCTTCTCCAGACGATGAACCGGGACGAGCTCCAGGGCGTGATCGCCCACGAGATGTCGCACGTCCGGAACTTCGACATCCGGAAGATGACGCTCGTGGCCGCGCTCCTGGGCGCGATCCTCCTCCTGAGCGACTGGGCGACCCGCGTCCGGCTCGGGATTCCGACCTCCCGGAGCTCGAAGGACCGGGAAGACTCGGGCGGCGGACCGCTCATGATCGTGCTGCTCGTCGTCTGGCTCCTCACCGTGCTCCTGACACCCCTGATCGGCCGCCTGCTCGCCACCGGCGTCTCCCGCCGCCGCGAGTACCTGGCCGACGCATCGGGAGCCGAGCTCACGCGGAATCCCCTCGGCCTTGCGAGCGCGCTCCGGAAGCTCGACGCGGCCACCGCGCCGACCGCGCGCATCTATCGCGGCACCGCCCATCTCTGCATCACCGACCCGCTCGGTAAACCCGTCAACGACCGGCAGGGGTGGGTCGCCGACCTGTTCGCCACGCACCCGCCGATCGCGGACCGCATCGCGCGGCTCGAGGCTATGGCCTATCGGCCGGCCGTGTAGCCCGATCGAGCGAGCCGCCGGCTGCGGCGGTCTGGGGTAGTCTGGGCGGCGTGATCGGACCGGCTCCCGAGGCGCACCCGTGAAGGTCGATGTCACCCTCGCCGTCGAGGCCTTGGGCGACGTCCCGGCGGTGGCCCGGGAGGCCGAGGCCCTGGGCTTCGACGGGCTCTGGACCGCGGAGACCCGTCACGAGCCCTTCCTCCCGCTCGCGCTAGCGGCCGAGCACACGCGGCGCGTGAGCCTCGGCACGGCGATCGCCGTCGCCTTTCCCCGGAGCCCCACGGTGATGGCGCACACCGCCTGGGATCTCCAGGCGGCGTCGGGCGGACGGCTGATCCTCGGGCTTGGCACCCAGGTCAAAGGCCACATGGAGCGGCGCTTCTCCGTCAAGTGGACGGCGCCGGGGCCGCGCCTTCGTGAGTACATCCTTGCGCTCCGGGCGGTCTGGGACGCATGGCAGACGCGGGGCCCGGTGAACTTCCGAGGCGAGCACTACACGATCACGCTGACCACCCCATTCTTCGCCCCCGCCCCGCTCGAGCATCCCCGGATCCCGATCTACATCGCCGCGGTGAACGCGTACAACCTGCGGCTCGCCGGCGAGCTCTGCGACGGCGTCCACCTCCATCCGTTCCACTCGGTGAAGTACCTCCGGGAGTTCGCCCTCCCCAACATCGAGGCGGGGCTCGCCAAGACCGGGCGCCCCCGCCAGGCCCTCGAGCTGGCGTGCTCGGTGTTCATGATCACCGGCCGCACCGCCGACGAGATCGCGCGAGCGCGGGAGCACGCTCGGACGCAAGTCGCCTTCTACGCCTCGACGCGGACGTACGAGCCGGTGCTCGCCGCGCACGGCTGGCAGGACCTCACGCCGCGCCTCCACCGGAAGTCGGTGGAAGGCGACTGGGCGGGGATGGCGGCGCTGGTCACCGACGACATGCTGCGGGTGTTCGCGGTGGAAGCGCCGCTCGACGGCCTCCGGACGGCGCTGGACGAGCGCTACGGCGGGCTGCTCGACCGCATCGCGCCGTACGTGGCCCTCGAGCGCCGGACGACCCGTGAGGAGCTCCGCGCCTTCGCGGAAGCCCTGCGCGGACCAGCCTGAGGCGATGGCGGTCGCGCGGCTCACTCTCGCAGGGGTCCTCCTCGCCGCCTTTTCCGCTCTCCCGCTCGCGGTCCCGGCGCAGCAGACCCGCGTGTATCGAGTGGGGGTCGTCCACCTGGGGGGCCCGTACGTTCGAGCGATCGACGGCCTTCGGGACGGGCTCAAGGAGCTGGGATTCGAGGAGGGGCAGCAGTTCCTCTTCCACGTGCGTGATGCCAGGGGTGATCCGAAGGCGGTGGAGGCTGCGGCCAGGAGCCTCGAAGCCGAGAAGGTCGACGTGATCTATGCCGTCAGCGTCTCGGTCACGCTCGCGGTCAAGCAGGCGACGAAGAGCGTCCCGATCGTGTTTGAAGCCGGGACCGATCCGGTCGCCGCCGGCCTCGTCGAGAGCCTCCGGAGGCCCGGAGGGCGACTCACAGGCATTCATGCCCAGTCCGGGGACCTGACGGCGAAACGCCTCGAGCTCCTGAAGGAGCTGGTACCGAGACTCCGCCGGGTCGTGACGTTCTACAGTCCCGACAATCCCTCCTCGCAAGGGGCAATGAAGATCGCGCGCGAGGCGGCCCGGGAGCTGAAGCTGGAGCTCGTGGAGCGGCCGGTCCCGTCGGTCGATGCCCTGCGGGCGGGTCTGCGCGCGATCCGACCCGGGGAGGCGGATGCGTTCTTCTACGTCGCGGACGCGATGGTCCACAGTCAGGCCGACTGGATCGTCGACACCGCGAAGACCAAGCGGCTGCCGACCATGTTCGCGGATACGGACGCCGTGGCCCGGGGGGCCCTCGCCGCCTATGGGCTCAGCAGCTACTACATGGTCGGCCGGCGAGCAGCCACGTACGTCCAGCGCGTCCTGCTGGGCGCCAATCCGGCCGACCTGCCCGTCGAGCAGCTCGATACCCCGCAGTTCGCGATCAACCTCAAGACCGCGAAGACCCTTGGCCTCACGATCCCCGCGTCGGTGCTAACTCGGGCGGATGAGGTGATTCGGTGATCTGTATCGCCGGGGAGCCGCGGGTCTTCGACGCAGGCACCAGGACCTTCAGAAGTCGATCCCATGTACGGACAACGAGAGGAGGCAATCCATGATGAAGCTGTTGGGCGTCGCACTCATCGTGCTGGGGGTGATCGCGCTCGTGTACCAGGGCATCACCTACACGAGCAAGGAGAAGGTCATCGACATCGGACCGTTCAAGGCGGAGGTCAACCGGGAAAGGACGATCCCCTTGTCGCC
>CAYXBJ010000097.1:0-90359 GCA_964463175.1 uncultured bacterium | reverse complement strand
CCGCCGCGGCCGCTCCGGGGGCCGGCCGGGCCCCCGAGCCCCACACGCCGCGGTCTACCGCCCGCGCGCCACCCCGACGGCGAAGAAGAGCACGACCAGAGCGAGCACGAGCAGGACCCGGTCGAGCGCCCGGACGCCCGCCAGCGCCGACGATGGCGCCGCTCCCTCGTCGACCGCGCGGATCGCTCGAGGCAGCACGGCGAAATCCCGGTGCGCGGCCAGGGCGAGCATCGCCAGCACCACGACGATCTTGGCGGCGAGCCAGGGGGTGGCGACGCCCAGGCCGCGGAGGTTCACGAGGCCGGTCACGATCAGAAGGCCAGCCGCCACCCAGGCGACGATGCGTCCCCGCGCCAGGAGCGACAGCGCATCCCGCGCGCCGCGGCTCGCCGCCGGCACGACGAGGTGGCCGGCGTAGAGCACCCCGCCAACCCAGGCCGTGGCCGCCACGACGTGAACCCAGATGACGACGAGCCGGGCCACCGGGATCTACCGTCCGAGCATCGCGTCGAGCGCGGTGCCCTGGTCCGAGAGGTCAGCGAACGCGTGATCGGGCCGGTGGGCCGCCAGGTCTTCGAGACTGTGCCAGCCGGTCGCGACCGCGATGGCCCGCGCGCCGAACGCCCGGGCGCATCCGATGTCTCGCGGCGTATCGCCGATGATCACGGTGTCCGGCCCGAGGAACACGCGCCCGACCAGGCGCTCCGCCCGGCTGGCCGCGACCTGAGGAAGCCGGGTCCGGTCGGCGTGGTCCGAGCCGTAGGCGCCCAGTCGGAAGAACGGCCAGAGCCCGGTGGGGCGCAGCTTGATGCGCGCCCCGACCTCGATGTTGCCGGTGAGCAGGCCCACCAGCACGTCGTCGCGCGCGGCGAGCGTCTCCACCAGCTCGCGCACCCCGGGGTAGACGCTGACGCCCCGTCCGTCTCCGACCTCTTCCTCGAGCATCTCCGCGTAGCGCCGATAGACCGCCGCCTCCCCGGCGAGGATTGCCGGCTCCTCGAAACCGGCTCGCCCGAGCAGGTCTCGAATGATCTGGGGATCGGTTCCACCGCGGAAGTCGTAGCTGTCGATCGGGCCCGATGTGCCGTACACGTCGCGCATGGCCCGGTCGAGCGCCCGCCGCCCCGCGCCGCTGGCCGACAGCAGGGTGCCGTCGATATCGAACAGCACCAGCTTCATGCGCGGACCACCACGCGCATCACGGGAATCACGCGAACGGCGAGGCGGCGCGCAGCCGCTCGACGATCGGCGGAAGCTCGGCGAGGACCACATCCACCTCGTCGGCGGTCGTCCACCGCCCCAGCGTGAAGCCCAGCGCGCCCCGTGCCTCCCGCTCGCTGAGACCCATTGCCCGAAGCGCCGGCGACGGCTCGCCGGTGAGCACCCCGCACGTGGTTCCGGATGCGGCAGAGATCCCCGCCAGGTCGAGCGCCAGGACGAGGCTCTCGCCCTTGACTCCCGGCACGACGAAGCCGGCGTGCTGCGGCAGCCGGTCCCGGCGCGGTCCGACGAGCCGCATGACCGAGCACCGTGGACCCAGGCCGTCGATCAGCCGGTTGCGTAGCACCTCCAGGCGCCCGGCCTCCGCCGGGCCCTCGCGGAAGGCGAACTCCGCCGCCACGCCCAGGCCAACGGCACCGGCGAGGTTCTCGGTGCCCGAGCGCAATCCTTCCTCCTGACCGGCCCCCAGGATCTGAGGCGCGAGGCGTAGCCCCGGTCGAATCCATAGGGCCCCAACTCCCGGCGGTCCGCAGAGGTCGTTCGCACCGACCGTGAGGAGATCGATGCCGTCGGTCTCGACCGAGATCGGCAGCCGTCCCAGGACACCGACCCCGTCCAGATGGAGAGGCACGCCAGCCCCGCGAGTCACGGCGGCGATCGCCCGCCACGGCTGCACGGTCCCCACCTCACCGCTGGCGGCGCCGAGGGCTACGAGACAGGTGTCCGGCCGCAAGGCCCTCCGTACGTCGTCCGCGGCGATCCGGCCCTCACGATCGACCGCGACCGTGGTGACCTCGAACCCTGCCTTGATGAGATCCCGGCACGGCGCGAGCAACGACGGGTGCTCGACCCCGCTCGTCACGACGTGCCGCCCGGGGCCTCGGAGAGCCACACCCTTGATAGCCAGATTGTTGGCCTCGGTCGCTCCGCTCACGAACACGACGCCGTCGGGCCGGCCGCCGACCAGGCGACCCACCTTCGCGCGCGCCGCGAGGAGCGACTCGCGAGCCTCCTCCCCGAGACTGTGGCGAGCCGCCGGATTGCCCACCCAGCCCTCGAGGAAGGGACGCATCACTCCGAGGACCCGCGGGTCAACCGGGGCGAAGTCGGAGTAGTCCAGATAGGCGCGACGGGCCGGGCGGTTCCCGCCACCGAGCCGGTCGGGTCTTCCGGACCAGGGAATGGTAGACGGTGCCGCTCTTGGCAACCTCACGGAGCGCATTCCCAGGCCGCCGGACCCAGCGCCGCATGCGGACGGCCTCCGCCGGGTCGCCGGACAGGGCCTTGATGAGCGACCCCCCGCAGGGTCTCCCGGGTCTTGACGACGGGAATATGGCAGGAGAGGCCCAAGCAGTCCATCGTCCGGTCCCCGGACAGTGGCTGCACCGAGCTCCGGGTACACACGTTATTGCCAACGGTACCGCAGGTTTGCACGGCATGTCAAGGCAGGTTCCCGTTATTCTCAACGGCGATACAAATACCTTGACTCCCCACCGGCACCGGTGGAACCATGTTGATCAAGCGCGAATAGTACGCAATAAAGGTGAGATAGGACACAGGACTGAGACATGGACCCAGTCGAGCGGAAGGGCCGCGGCACAGCCGAGATCCTGACCATCCGCGAGGTGGCCGGGTATCTGAAGCTGCCGGTCTCCACCGTCTACCGCCTGGCGGAGCGGCGGGACCTGCCCGGTCACAAGGTCGGGCGGCAATGGCGCTTCCACAAGTCCGTCCTGGACGACTGGTTCCGCCAGCACGCCGCGACGAGCCGGTCCATCGTCCTAGTCGTGGACGACGAGGAGGCAATCCGCGAGCTCATGGTCACCGCCCTCGCCTCCAAGACCCGCGACGTCCTCACGGCGGGAAGCGGGGAGGAGGCCCTGGAGATCGTGAAGCGCTCCGACGTCGATCTGGTCCTGCTGGACCTCTCCATGCCGGGCATGAACGGCGTGGACACCTTCCGGGAGATCCACACGCTGCGGCCGGCGCTGCCGGTGATGATCGTCACCGCGTATCCGGACTCGGACCTCATGTCCAAGGCGCTCGAGATCGGTCCCTTCACGATGATCTCCAAGCCCGTGGACCTCGCGCAGATCCAGAAAACCGTCGATCGCATCGTCGGCAGCTGATCCCGTCCGCTTGACCCCGCCGTACCCCCCTGCTATCAAGGAACCGCGGCGCCGGTCGGTCCCACACTCCGCATCTCCGTCGGGCGTCGGGCGGACACGCGTCGCGCGAAAGGCGGGGACATGTCGGGTGCCGAGGGCGGGCTGATCCGGGGGCTCGAGGGTGTCGTCGCCGCCACGACGCGGCTGTGCGACCTGGACGGCGACAATGGGCGCCTCGCCTACCAGGGATACGGCATCGAGGACCTGGCCCGTCACGCCTCCTTCGAGGAGGTCGTCTGGCTCCTCTGGCATGGAGAGCTCCCCCGCGCGGCCGAGCTCGAGGGCTTCCGCAAGGAGCTGATCGAGGCCGCGCCGCTGCCTCTCGAGGTGGTGAAGGTCCTCAAGCTCCTGCCGAAGACGATGCATCCGATGCGTGTTCTCCAGCAGGGCGTGGCGCTGCTCGGCGGATTCGATCCGGACGCCGAGGACAATTCCCCCGAAGCGAACCGTCGCAAGGCGACGCGGTTGGTGGCTCGTGTCTCGTCGCTGACCACGGCGTTTCACCGGATCCGCAGCGGCCGGCGGCCGATCGCGCCGCGCTCCGGCCTGTCGCACGCCGCCAACTTCCTGTACACGCTCTCGGGGCGGAAGCCTCGCGTCGTCCCCGTCCGGGCGTTCGATGCGGCCCTGGTCCTCTACGCCGAGCACGAGCTGAACGCCTCCACCTTCACCGCGCGGGTCGTGGCGTCCACGCTGTCCGACATGCACTCGGCGGTCTCGGCGGCGATCGGCGCCCTCAAGGGGCCGCTTCACGGCGGAGCCGGCGAGGCCGTGATGCACACGCTGGAGGAGATCGGCCAGCCGGAGAACGCCGACGCGTTCACGAAACGGGCCCTCGCCGAGAAGCGTCGCCTCATGGGTTTCGGCCATCGCGTCTACAAGGCCGGTGATCCGCGGGCGAAGATCTTGCGGAATCTCGCGGCGAAGGCTTGCCGGAATTCCGCCGAAGCGGTCTGGTACGAGACCGCGATCAAGCTCCACGAGGCGGTCAACCGGGAGAAGGGCCTGATCCCCAATGTCGATTTCTACTCCGCCCCTCTCTTCAAGGCACTGGCGATCCCGATCGATCTCTTCGTCCCGGTGATCGCCGTCTCCCGGATCGCCGGCTGGACGGCGAACCTCATGGAGCAATACACGGACAACCGCCTGATCCGGCCCCGCGCCGACTACGTGGGTCCGGCCGCGCGCGAGTTCCGACCGCTCGCGGCCCGGGACGCCTGATGCCGCAGAGCCTCGTCCAGAAGCTGGTGTCCGGGCACCTGGTCACGGGCGAGCCCGCCCCCGGTCAGGAGATCGGTCTCCGGATGGACCAGGTGCTCCTCACCGATACGAACGGCACCATGGCCTGGCTCCAGTTCGAGGCCATGGGCTTCGATCGCGTGAAGGCGCCGACGGTGGTCACCTACGCGGACCATCAGGTCTATCAGTTCGACGCTCGGAACACCGAGGACCACCGATACCTCCAGACGGTCTCCCGGCGGTTCGGGGGCTACTACTCGAAGCCGGGCAACGGAATCTGCCACCAGGTGCACCTGGAGACCTTCGGGGCGCCGGGCCTGACGCTTCTCGGCACGGACAGCCACACGCCGCTGTGCGGGGCCCTCGGGATGCTCGCGGTCGGCGCCGGTGGCCTCGACGTCGCGTGCGCCATGGGCGGGAGTCCCTACTACTTCCCCCTGCCCCGCGTCACCCAGGTCGTCCTGACCGGCCGGCTCCGCCCGTGGGTTGCCGCGAAGGACGTCATCCTCGAGCTCCTCCGGCGCCTGACGGTTCGCGGCGGCTTCGGGAAGATCTTCGAGTACGCGGGCCCGGGCGTGGCCACCCTGACCGTCCCCCAGCGGGCCACGATCGCCAACATGGGCGCCGAGCTCGGGCTCACCACCTCGGTCTTCCCCTCGGACGAGGTCACGCGGACCTACCTCGCGCGCCTCGGCCGCGAGGCGGCGTGGCGGCCGGTGGCGGCGGACGCCGACGCCCGCTACGACGACACGCTCGAGATCGACCTCTCGGCGATCGAACCCCTCGTGGCGTTGCCCGGCTCCCCCGACAACGTCGTCCCGGTTGGCGAGGTCGAAGGCACGGTCATCGAACAGGTCCTGGTGGGCTCGTGCACGAATGGATCGTGGGAGGACATGTCCGTCGTGGCGGAGGTCCTGCGCGGGCGCCAAGTCCACTCGGACGTCTCCTTCGTCCTGTTTCCCGCCAGCCAGCAAGTCCTCGAGACCATGGCCAGGCAGGGCCTCGTGGGCGACCTGATCGCCGCCGGCGCGGTGGTCTCCGAATCCACCTGCGGGGCGTGCCCCGGCATCGGCCACGTCCCGGCGACCGGATCCCGGAGCCTCCGCGCCTTCAACCGCAACTTCCCGGGACGGAGCGGCATCAAGGGCGACCAAGTCTACCTCTCGTCCACCCAGACGGCCTGCGTTTCGGCGCTCCACGGCGTGATCACGGACCCGCGGCGCCTGGGCACGGCGCCCGCGGTGGTCTTCCCGTCACGGTTCAGCCAGTCCAGCGCGGGCCTCATCGCGCCGCCGCCCGACGGGCGCGAGGTGCCGATCGTGAAGGGTCCCAACATCCGAGAGGTGCCCGTCGGACGTCCGCCCGGCGACGAGATCTCCGGTCCGGTCCTCATCAAGCTCGGCGACAAGGTCTCGACCGACGACATCTCCCCCTCGGGATCCCAGGTGCTCGTCTTCCGGTCCAACATGCCGGCCATCGCGGAGTTCACGTTTCGGAACGTGGATCCGGAGTTCGTCACCCGCGCCCGCGCCGGAGACGGGGGTTTCATCGTGGCGGGCCAGACCTACGGGCAGGGCTCCTCGCGCGAGGCCGCTGCCGTGGGGCCGATGTTCCTCGGCGTCCGGGCCGTCCTGGCGAAGAGCTTCGCGCGCATCCATCGCGCGAACTTGATCAACTGGGGCGTCCTGCCGCTCGAGCTCGCCGATCCATCGGACTACGACACCTTCGCCGCCGGTCACCGCCTCCGGATCGCCGGTGTGTCCGCGGGCCTCGCCTCGGGCGTGCTGGTGGTGGAGGACGAGGCGACCGGGCGGCGAATCGACGTGCGCTGCGCCCTCACCGAGCGCGAGCGGGCAATCCTCACCGCGGGCGGACGCCTCGCCCACACGCGCGCCCTCGGGGAATCGGCGGCGTGATGCAGCGGCGAATCCAGGCGGTCTTCGTGCGCGGGGGGACGAGCCGGGCGCTCGTCTTCCACCGGCGAGACCTCCCCGACGCCCGCGCCGCCTGGGATCCTATCTTCCTCGCCGCGCTGGGGAGTCCCGACCCCAACGGACGCCAGCTGGATGGGCTGGGGGGCGGCATCTCGTCGCTCTCCAAGGTCGCGGTGGTCGGGCCGCCAACCCGCGCGGACGCCGACGTCGACTACACGTTCGGCCAGGTCGAGGTGACGCGGGCCTCCGTCGACTACCGGGGGAACTGCGGCAACATCTCGTCGGCGATCGGGCCCTTCGCGATCGACGAGGGACTCGTCGCGGCCCGCGAGCCGCTCACGGTCGTGCGCGTTCACAACACGAACACCGGCAAGCTGATCCACTCGCACGTGGCGGTCGATACCGGCCACGCCTCGGTGACGGGCGACTTCGTCCTCGACGGCGTGCCGGGGACCGGCGCACGCATCGCGCTCGACTTCCTCGATCCGGGTGGCGCGGTCACGGGGCGCCTCCTGCCGACGGGCCACGCGCAGGACGTGCTCGAGGTCCCGGGCGTCGGGACCGTGACGGCCTCCCTCGTCGACGCGACTAACCCCATGGTCTTCGTGCGGGCCAAGGACCTTGGGCTCGACGGCACCGAGCGGCCCGACGAGCTCGATGGCCGGGCCGAGCTTCCGGCGCGGCTCGAGGCGATCCGGGCCGCCGGCGCCGTGCGGATGGGCCTTGCCCGGAGCGCCGAAGAAGCCACCCGGTCGAGCGCGGCCGTGCCGAAGATCGCGCTGCTCTCGGCGCCCGCCGCCTACCGAACGCTCGCCGGGTCGATGGTCGAGCCCCACGGGGTGGATCTCGTCGCGCGCATGGTGTCGATGGGGAAGACGCACCGGGCCTTCGCGTTGACGGGGGCGATGTGCCTGGCCGTGGCCGCGCGGATTCCCGGCACGGTCGCGCGGGAGGTCGCGTCCCTCGCTGGCGCGTCCGGCGAGGTCCGCATCGGCCACGCCTCGGGCGTCCTTCCGGTTGGCGCGGCTGTCGAGCGCGGGCCCGGCGGCGAGCCGGTGGCCCAGACGGTCACCGTCTACCGAACCGCGCGCCGCCTGATGGAAGGCTTCGTCCTGGTTCCCTGACTGGGTCACGCGCCACCCTCGTCCGCTTGACCCGGTCCCGGCTCAAGGCCTACACTTCGGCCCGAGCCTAGCAGGATCTCTTCTCGGGCTCGACCGACACACCAGCAACGTTTTGAACGGAGGACCCGACATGAGGTTTGACGGCCGGAGACCGGGAGTCTCCCTTCTCGCCGCGCTCCTGACTTTGGCGATGTGGGCAACCGCGGTGGCTCCCGCGACGGCCCAGGCGCCGAAGTACAAGGAGTCGCCGCTCCTGGCCGAGATGGTGAAGGCCGGCAAGCTCCCGCCGGTCGATCAGCGCCTGCCTGTCGATCCGCTTGTCATCCCGGTCGTCGAACGCACCGGCCAGTACGGCGGCGTGTGGCGCCGCGCGTTCCTCGGCCCTGCCGACTTCAACAACTACGTGCGCGTGGTGTACGACTCGCTGGCTCGATTCTCCCCCGACGGGGCCAAGATCGAGCCGAAGATCGCCGCCGGCTGGCAGTCGTCGCCCGATTTCAAGGTCTGGACGATCCGGCTCCGGAAGGGCGCTCGCTGGTCCGACGGGGCACCCTTCACGGCGGATGACGTCCTCTTCTGGTACAAGGACGTCGTCCTGAACAAAGATCTGATGCCCGCCATTCCCGGCTGGCTCCGTAACGCCGACGGCACGCCGGTGTCGGTCGAGAAAGTCGACGCGCAGACGGTCCGCTTCAGCTACAAGCAAGCCGCGACGCTCTTCCTGACCGCACTCGCCAACCAGGACGGTGGGGATCGCACCTACGCCGCCTTCCTGCCTGCGCACTACCTGAAGAAGTTCCATCCGGAGTATGCGAAGAAGGAAGACATCGACAAGATGGTCCAGGCGGCAGGCTTCAAGACGTGGACGGAGCTCTTCGCCGCCAAGAACGCGCCGTTCGAGAACCCCGAACGCCCGACGATGGGTGCGTGGGTGCCGGTCACGCGGATCAGCGACCAGGTCCTCACGCTCCGGCGTAATCCGTACTTCGTCGGCGTCGATCCCGACGGCAACCAGCTCCCCTACATCGACGAGGTCCGCTTCACGTTCTTCGCCGACATCCAGGCGCTCAATCTCGCGGCGATCGCCGGTGAGTTCGACATGCAGGCGCGCCACATCCAGATGAGTAACTACCCGGTCTTCAAAGAGAACGAGAAGAACGGGAAGTACCGTGTCATCACGTGGCCGACGTTCGGCGGGTCCGACGCGGTGGTCGCTTTCAATCAATCGTACAAGGCGGACCCAGAGATCGGCAAGCTGCTGGCGACGAAGGACTTTCGCGTGGCGCTTTCCTACGCCATCAACCGAACTCAGATCAAGGAGTCGGCATTCCTCGGTCTCGGCGAGCCGCGTCAGGGCGTGCCGGCTCCCTGGCATCCGTATTATCCGGGAGACGAGTGGGCGAAAAAGTATACCGAGTACAAGCCTGACGAAGCCAACAAGATGCTCGACGCGATCGGCCTGAGCAAGAAGGACGCCCAGGGGATCCGGCTTCTCCCCAATGGCAAGCCCGTGTCCATCGAGCTCTCCGTCGTTCCCGCCTTCGGAGAGTGGAAAGACGTCGCCCAGCTGATCGCGAAGGACTGGGAGAAGGTTGGGGTCAAGACCGTCGTCCAGATCCGGGAGCGCGCGCTGCAGTTCAAGATGCGGGACGCGAACGAGCTTCAGACCGAAATGTGGAACGAAGACACGACCGCCTTCCCGTTCACCGGAAACGCCAAGCCCGACGTCCGGAACAACCCCATTCTCACCACGGGACCGCTCTTCCTCCAGTGGTACCAGACGAAGGGTAAGGAGGGGATGGAGCCGCCGGCGCCGATCAAGAAGATCGTCGAACTGGTAGACACCGCCCGCACCGTCGGTCCGGAGGGCCAGGTGAAGGCCGCCCAGGAGATCTTCAGGATCTGGGCCGACAACGTCTACGAGATCGGGACGATCGGGCTCACGCCGATGATCCAGGGCGTCGTCGTAGTCAATAGCAAGATGCACAACGTCCCGACCACGATGGGCAACGACTGGCCGCTCCGGACCCCCGGCAACGCCCGCCCGGAGCAATTCTTCTACGCGAAATAGCGCGGAGTCAGCCGCGCCCGGTGCATCCCACGATGGGAGGCCGGGCGCGGCCTTCTCGCCTGCGCTCGATCAGGTTCGCCCGCCCGAGACTGGCACCGGCGCGCCGCGCGATCGCCAAGGCACCCGGAGCTCCCTGAAGCGCCGATGACCCGATACGTGCTCCGGCGCCTTGTGCTTCTGCCGCTCCTCCTGTTCGTCTTCTCGGTCGCCGTCTTTGCCATCGTCCAGGCGCCGCCCGGCGACTTCCTGACCGCCTACATCGCGACGCTCGCGTCCTCGGGCAGCTCGGTCAGCGCCGAGCAGGTCGAGGCGCTGCGAAAAGACTACGGGCTCGACCAGCCCATCCACGTCCAGTACTGGCGGTGGATGGCCAACGTCCTGCGAGGCAACCTCGGCCTGTCGCTCGAGTACCAGCGGCCCAACACGGAGCTGATCGGCGAGCGCCTCGTGCTGACCATCGTCCTTGCTCTCTTCTCGTTCGTGTTCACCTGGGTCGTCGCCATCCCGATCGGGATCTACTCGGCCACGCACCAGCGCTCGGCGCTCGACTACATCGTCACCGTCCTCAACTACGTCGGCGTCGCCACCCCGAACTTCATGCTCGCGCTCGTCCTCATGTGGATCTTCTTCGCTTACTTCGGGATCAGCGCGACGGGGCTCTTCTCGCCGGAGTACGTCGAGGCGCCGTGGAGCCTCGGCCGCGTGGGCAATCTCCTCGCGCACATCTGGCTGCCGGCCGTGGTTCTCGGCGTCGCCGGCACCGCTCGGCTCACCCGGGTCATGCGGGCCAATCTCCTCGACGAGCTCAACAAGCCGTACGTGGTCACCGCGCGCGCCAAAGGGCTGACCGAGTGGCGCCTGGTCCTCCGCTATCCGGTTCGGCTCGCGCTGAATCCCCTGGTTAGCACGATCGGCTGGTACCTACCGGCCCTCTTCTCCGGCAGCCTGATCGTGGCGACCGTGATGAACATCCCGAACATCGGCCCGCTACTCCTCCGGGCGCTCATCAACCAGGACATGTACCTTGCCGGCAGCATCCTGCTGATCTACTGCTTCCTGGCGATCATCGGCACCCTGATCTCCGACATCCTTCTCGCATGGCTCGATCCCCGGATCCGGGTCGAGGACTGAGCGTGGACGTCACGACCCGGCCAGCGCCGCATCAGGGAGCCGCGCCGCCGGCGGTCCCGGAGCTCGACGCCGGCCCTACGGCAGCCGAGGATCGCGTCTCCCTCGCTTCGAACTGGACGCTCGTCTGGTGGCGCTTCCGAAAGCACCGCCTCGCGATGGCGAGCGCTTTGGTCTTGGTCGGGCTCTACACCATCGTTCTCGTCCCGGACTTCTTCAGCACTCAGGATCCCGAGGCCACCGACGCCCGGCTGGCCTTCATCCCGGTCCAGCGCCCGCGCCTGTTCGACGGGCTCCGGTGGAACCCGCGGGTGCCAGCCGTCGTCGGCAAGCGAAACCCGACGACGCTCCGCATGGAGTGGCAAGTCGACCCCGGCAAGACGGTCGGCGTGCGCTTCTTGGTCCGGGGATACCCGTACCGGGTGCTTGGCGTCCTGCCGACCAACATCCATCTCCTGGGCACGGCGGACCCCGGCACGGCCGATCGGGTTCACCTGCTCGGCACCGACCGGCTCGGCCGGGACCAGTGGTCGCGGCTGATGCACGGGACCCAGACGTCGATGACGATCGGCCTGGTCGCGGTCACGCTGAGCGTCGTCCTGGGCGTGCTCCTCGGCGGCATCTCCGGCTACTTCGGCGGGACGCCCGATCTCGTGATCCAACGCCTCATCGAGCTGCTCCAGTCCCTCCCGACGATCCCGATCTGGCTGGCGCTCACCGCCGCCTTGCCGCGCGACTGGACGCCGATCCAGGTGTTCTTCGCCATCACCGTCATCCTCTCCCTGGTCGGCTGGACCACGCTCGGGCGTGAGGTCCGGGGGCGATTCCTGGCACTCCGCGAGGAGGATTTCGTCCTCGCGGCCGAGCTGGCCGGGTGCAGCCGGCTCCGGATCATCGGCCGTCACATGGTGCCGACGTTCCTGAGCCATATCATCGCGACGAGCACGCTGGCCATTCCCGCCATGATCATCAACGAGACCTCGCTCTCCTTCCTGGGCCTCGGGATCCGGCCGCCCGCGATCAGCTGGGGCGTGCTCTTGCAGGAGGCCCAGAACATCCAGACGCTGGCGCTGGCGCCCTGGCTCCTGATCCCGGGCCTCCTCGTCATCCTGTCCGTCCTGGCGTTCAACCTGGTCGGCGACGGCCTCCGCGATGCCGCCGATCCCTACAGCCACTGACCGGATGACGTCGTGACCGCCTTGCGCTCCGGCAGTCCCGCGCGAGTGGACACGTCCGGGAGTCAGAGCCTGAGTCCGCTCCTCTCGGTCCGAGACCTCCACGTGTCGTTCTTCCTGGACGAGGGCATCGTCCGGGCCGTCGACGGGCTCAGCTTCGACGTGTATCCGGGCCAGGTACTCGGGATCGTGGGCGAGAGCGGATGCGGCAAATCCGTGGCGATGAAGGCCATCCTCCAGCTCGTCGAGCCACCCGGGCGGATCGTCTCGGGGCAGATCCTCTTCCGCCCCGCTTCCGATCGGACGGTCGACATCGCCGGGCTCCCCCCGCGCGGACCGGCCGTGCGAGCGATCCGCGGCGCGGAGATCGCGCTCATCCCCCAGGAGCCGATGGCCGCCTTCAGTCCGGTCCACTCGGTGGGCGATCAGATCGTGGAGGCGATCCTGCTCCACTGGCGCCAGTGGCGGGCCGGCGGCCCCCCGCTCACCCGGCGCGAGGCCCGGCAGATCACCGCCGAGCTGTTCCAGGACGTCGGCATCTCGATGCCGACCCAGCGCCTGGATGCGTACTCGTGGCAGCTCTCCGGCGGCCTCCGCCAGCGCGCGATGATCGCCATGGCGCTGTCCTGCAAGCCCCGGCTTCTCATCGCCGACGAGCCGACCACGGCGATCGACGTCACGACCCAGGCGCAGGTGCTGAACCTGATGCGCGACCTCCAGCGAAAGTACGGGATGTCCGTCATCTTCATCACGCACGATCTCGGGGTCATCGCCCAGATCGCCCGCGAGGTGGTCGTCATGTACCTCGGCCGCGTCATGGAGCAGGGCCCCGTGGACGCGATCTTCCACGGCGCCAAGCATCCGTACACGCGGGCGCTGCTGCGGGCCATCCCCGGGCTCCAGTCCACGCCACGGGTGCCGCTCCCGATCATCACCGGCTCGATCCCCCACCCATTCAACCGGCCCGGCGGCTGCCCCTTCCATCCGCGATGCCCGGAGATCATCCGGGATCGTTGCGACCAGCGAGTCCCCGCCCTCCGTCCCGTCGGCGAGCATCAGCAGGCGAGCTGCTTCCTCTATCACGACACGGAGGCCGCATCGTGACGCCCGGGGCCGAGACCTGGGAGACCGGCTCCATCCCGCTGCTCGAGGTCAAGCACCTCAAGAAGTTCTTTCCGATCCAGAAGGGCTTCTCGCGCCGGGTGGTCGGCGAGGTCCGGGCCGTCGACGACGTGAGCTTCGAGGTCCGCGAAGGCGAGACGCTCGGTCTCGTCGGCGAGAGTGGCTGCGGCAAGACGACCACCGCCCGGTGCATCCTCCGAGCCATGGCGCCGTCCAGCGGACAGATCATGTTCCGCACGCGCCAGGGGCCGGTGGTCGACCTCGCCCAGCTGTCGCGGCAGGAGCTGCGGCCGCTCCGTCCGGAGATCCAGATGGTCTTCCAGGACCCGTTCGGGTCGCTCAACCCCCGCATGACGCTCCTCGACAACGTCGGCGAGCCGCTCCTGGTCAACGGCCTCCGGGACCGCCGGGCCCGCCGCGACCGCGTGGCCGAGCTTCTGCGCCTGGTGGGCATGCGGCCCGAGTACATGTACCGCTTCCCGCACGCCTTCAGCGGCGGCCAGCGTCAACGTATCGGCATCGCGCGAGCCCTTGCCACCGAGCCGAGGCTCGTGGTCGCCGACGAGCCGGTGTCCGCGCTCGACGTCTCGGTGCAGGCGCAGGTTCTGAACCTCCTCCTCGAGCTGCAGCAGCGCCTCCATCTCACGTACCTTCTGGTCGCCCACGACCTCGGCGTCGTCCGCCATATCTCGGACCGCGTCGCCGTCATGTACGTCGGCCAGCTGGTCGAGATGGCGCCCGCGGCCTCGATCTTCGGTCGGCCCCGGCATCCGTACACCGCCGCGCTGATGCGCGCGGTGCCCATCCCGGACCCTCGGATCCCAAGCGGCGACGTCGCCCTCCAGGGCGAGGTGCCGAACCCGGCCAGTCCCCCCTCCGGCTGCTACTTCCATCCGCGCTGCGCCTTCGCGGTGGACATCTGCCGGACGGCAACGCCGGAGCTCCGCACCGTCGCGCCCGGACACCTCGCCCGATGCCATCGTGCCGATGAGCTCACGCTGGACGGCATCGGCCCCGTGGCCGCGCCACGCGCCGCCGGATGATCCGGCCGCCGTCGTCCGCCGCGCACTCCGGTCACGACCGGCTTGCCCACGACTCCATCCGGCGCGATCATCGACGGCGGGCCCGGAGCCGCGGTGCCCATGTTGCGCGACGCGGTGACGTGACGACCGAGAGGAGACCTCCCCGATGACCGCGATGAACCTCCCACTGATCCCCTCCACCGTCGTCGGCTCCCACGGGCGCGCCGGCTGGTGGCATCTCGGCGTCAAGGCGTGGGAGGCCGGAGAGATGGGGCCCGGAGACCTCGACGAGATGCTGGACGACGCGGCCGACACGGCGATCCGGGACATGGAGACGGCAGGCCTTGACCTGATCACCGACGGCGAGGTGCGCCGGCTCGACGGCTACGTCGACTCCTACTACGCCATCATCAAGGGAATCCGGCCGATCCCGGTGCGCCGGAAGCTGGGCCCCTGGGGATACGACCAGCAGACGCGCTACGAGGCGGTGGGACGAATCGAGACGCCCGACGGCGGTCTCGGCATCATCAAGGAGTTCGAGTACCTCAAGACCCACGCGACGCGAGGCATCAAGGCCACCTGCGCCGGCCCCCTCACCTTCGGCTCGCGGATCCATCCCGGCGCGACCTACAAGGGCGTGGTCCAGGTGGCCGAGCGCTTCGCGGAGGTCATCAACGAGGAGCTCAAAGGCTTGGTGGCGGCCGGCGCCCAGTTCATCCAGATCGACGAGCCGGCCCGCGGGCACGTGAGCGGCCAGGAGATGGCGCGGCTCTTCAATCTCGCGACCGAGGGCGTGCGGGCCCACCTGGCGTTCCACATCTGCTTCGGGAATCGCTTCGGGCGCTCGCGCTTTCCACGCACCTACCGGCCGTACTTTCCGGCGCTCCTCGAGGCCCGCACGGACCAGTTCGTGCTGGAGTTCGCCGGCCGGGAGATGGCCGAGCTGGACTTCATCGCTCAGTTCGCGCGCGAGGGACGCGAGCTCGGGGCCGGCGTGATCGACGTCAAGGGCTTCCATCCGGAGACCCCCGACGAGGTGGCCGAGCGGATCCGCAAGGTCCTGAAGATCTGGCCGGCCGAGAAGCTCTACGTCACGCCGGATTGCGGCTTCGGCTGGAGCCCCCGGTACATGTGCAACGCCAAGGTCCGGGCGCTCGCCGCGGGCGCGCGCCTCGTCCGGAAGGAGCTCGGCGCCGGTTGACCACCGGCTCCGCCCCGACCACCCACACGCGGACGCGGCACCCAGGAGGCGTCATGGCACCCAGCGGCACGATGCGCGCGGTCTTCTACCAGGGCGCGCAGACCTTCACCCCCGGCAAGATCGCCATCCCCGTCGCGGGACCCGGCGAGGCCCTCCTCCGCGCCCTCCGGGTCGGCATCTGCGGCACCGACCTCCACATCTTCCAGGGCCATCTCGACAGCCGCGTCCCCCGCGGCGGGATCATCGGCCACGAGACGTTCGCGGAGGTCGTCGAGGCGCCCCCCGCCAGCGGCTTCCACGCGGGCGACCGCGTCGTGGTGGATCCGGTGCGGTCCTGCGGAACGTGTCGGGCGTGCCGGATCAACGCCAGCTACCTCTGCTACAACCTCAAGGTCATGGGAGTCGACCTGCCGGGCGGGATGCAGGAGTACTGGCCGGTGCCGGTCGACAAGCTGATCAAGGTGCCGGATACCTTGACCGACGATCACGCCGCCGTGATCGAGCCGCTCGCCGTCGCCACCCACGACGTCACCCGGGCCGGTGTGAAGGCGGGTGACACCGTCATGGTGTTCGGCGGCGGCCCGATTGGCTGCCTGATCGCCCTGGTCTGCCGCCACCGCGGCGCCCGGGTGGCCGTCGTCGAGATCAACCCGTTCCGCGTCGAGATGCTCCGGCGCCTGGGACTCGAGGTCGTGGGACCCGGCGTGGATCCGGTCCGCTTCGCGAACGAATGGACGTACGGCGACGGCGTCGACGTGGCGTTCGAGGTCACCGGCCATCCGGGCCCGGTCAAGGCCATCACCGAGGTCGTCCGCGTGTGGGGCACGATCAGCATCGTCGCCATCCACTCGGAGCCCATGCCGGTCAACCTCCACCGCTTCTTCGCCCGAGAGCTGAATCTGCATGGCAGCCGGCTCTACACGCGGGCGGCCTGGGAGGAGGCGATCCGGCTCGGCGCCAGCGGCGCCGTGCCCCTCGGCCCGCTCGTCAGCCGCGTGATTCCGCTGGAGTCCCTCCAGGAGGGCATGGAGACCGCGCTGGGCGGAGGCCCGGTCATGAAGGTGCTCGTGGACGTGACGGCCTGACCGGCCGGTCGGCTGGCCCGCGCGTCCGCGAGTCGCGTCCTTCCGCGAGCCCACTCGGGGTCGCCGCCCCACGTCACTCCCGGAGGGCCTCCAGGTAGATGTCGTTGTAGGCGCGATAACGCCGCTCGAGCTCTTCCTGACAGTTCCGGATCTCGCGGAGCTTGTGGAACTTGTCGTGACACCTGAGGCGGTCGCGCGAGATCTCGTCCATCCTTGCGAGAGCCCACCGTCGTCGCGCCTCGCGGTCACGAGGGGCCGCCGAGTCCGGCCCGGTGGCGCTCGCTCCCTTCGCCACCACCGAGGGTAGCGTCAAGGCCAGCGCGGCCGCCGCCACGCCGCGCACCACGTCCCGTCGAGCCCAGCCCTCGGTGGCCATGCTGTCCTCCTCGCGCGATCGCCGTCCGGCAGACCGCCGCGTCCTTTCCCGCGCACCCCGTCCACGAGACGATGCGGCCCGAGAGCTGCCACTCCGGCCATCGCCGCGCTGGGCCAGCAATTCGCGACCCGCGCGACACTTCGTCTCTTCTGGGGACTTCGAGCGAGCAAAGGCCATGCCGTCCGATTGGCTACGACGCCGCGCCTACGCTGCGCCCGTGGAGAATTTTCCCGTTGCATGTCGGGTGCTCCCCTTTGAGAATGGGCCGGTGGCACGGGCTGTCGGGAATCGCTCCGCGCACGCTGCCGCCGGGGGAGGAGTCATGCCGCTCTATCTCGACATCCACAAGAAGGTCGAGGGCCTCACGGGCTCGGCCGTCTCGGGCGCACACGAGGCCGATCTCCGTGTCCAGCACAAGTACGGGGTGAACTACCTCCGATACTGGTACGACGAGGGCACCGGAAAGGTCTTCTGCCTGGTCGAGGCGCCTAGCAAGGAAGCGGCCGCCGCCGTCCACCGCGAGGCGCACGGTCTCATGGCCGACGAGATCATCGAGGTCAAGGAAGGGGCCTGATCCCGGCTCCGCACCCTTCCGGATGCGCTGCCCGAAGTGCCAGCACGACAATCCGCCCGGCGCCCGGTTCTGTAACGCCTGCGGGGCCGCCCTCGCCGGCGCCTGCCAGGCGTGTGGGCGCGCCAACCCGCCGGACAGCCGCTTCTGCGGCCACTGCGGGCAACGGCTCCCGACGGCCGACGCCGCCGCGGCGCCGGCACGCTTCGACTCCCCGGGCGCGTACACGCCCTCTCACCTCGCGCACCGGATCCTCGCGGGCCGGAAGGCGCTGGAGGGTGAGCGCAAGCGGGTCACCGTGCTCTTCGCGGACACCAAGAGCTCGATGGAGCTCCTCGCCGACCGCGATCCCGAGGATTCGCGCCAGCTGCTCGACGGCGTCCTGGAGCGCATGATCAAGGCCGTCCATCAGTACGAGGGCACCGTCAGCCACATCCTCGGCGACGGGATCATGGCGCTCTTCGGCGCGCCGCTCGCTCACGAGAACCATGCGGTGCGCGCGTGCTATGCCGCGCTCCGCATGCAGGAGGACATTGGCCGGTTCGGGGACGAGATGCAGCGGGCGATCGGGACGCCCATCCAGATCCGCGTCGGTCTCAATTCCGGCGAGGTCGTCGTCGGGTCCATCGGAAGCGATCTCAAGATGGAGTACTCCGCGGTCGGACAGACGACGCATCTGGCTGCCCGGATGGAGCAGATGGCGAAGCCGGCATCCGTGCTCCTGACCGCGGACACGTTCAGGCTCGCCGAAGGCTACGTCCAGGCCCGCGCGCTCGGCGCGGTGCCCGTGCGGGGCCTGGCCGAGCCGGTCGAGGTGTTCGAGCTGGTTGGCACGACGGCCGCCCGGACCCGCCTCCAGGTCGCCGTCACGCGCGGCCTCACGCGGCTCGTGGGCCGGCAAGCGGAGCTGGGTCTCCTCCGCCAGGCCGTGGAGCAGGCTCGCAACGGGCACGGTCAAGTCGTGGCCCTGGTCGGCGAGGCGGGAGTCGGCAAGTCCCGCCTGGCTTGGGAGATCACGCGATCGCATCGCACCGGCGACTGGCTCGTCCTCGAGTCGAGCACCGCCGCGCACGGGGAGCGAACCAGCTGGCTCCCGCTGATCGAGCTCCTGCGCGGCTACTTCCGGGTCGACGACGGGGACGACGCCCGGACCATCCGCGAAAAGCTCATCGGCCGGCTCCTCGCGCTCGACGAGTCCCTCCGTCCGGCCCTCGGCGTCTTCGAGGCGCTTCTCGAGATTCCCGTCGAGGACAGCGCCTGGGCCCGACTGGACGCGGCCGCACGGCAGGAGCGCACCGTCGAGGCCGTGAAGGCTCTCCTCCTCCGGGAGAGCCAGGTCCAGCCGGTGCTGCTCGTGTTCGAGGACCTCCACTGGACGGACGACGCGACGCAGGTCCTCCTCGACAGCCTGGTCGAGAGCCTTCCCGCCGCCCGGGTGCTGCTGCTGGTCAACTACCGGCCGGAGTACCGCCATGGATGGGGTAGCAAGGCGTACTACACCCAGCTGCGGCTGGACCCTCTGCCTCCCGAGACCGCGGAGGGCATGCTCGACACTCTGATGGGGGCCGACCCGGGACTGGCCCCGCTGAAACGGATCCTGATCGATCGCACCCAGGGCAACCCCTTCTTCCTGGAGGAGACCGTCCGAAGCCTGGTCGAGAGCGCGGTCCTCACTGGCGCCCCGGGTGAGTACTCGCTCGCGGCCCCCCTGACGGCCATCCAGATCCCGGGCACCGTGCAGGCCGTCCTCGCGACCCGGATCGACCGGCTCTCCGCCGAAGACAAGCGGGTGCTCCAGCTCGCGTCGGTCATCGGCCGGACCGTGCCGCTGACGCTCCTGCGGGCCATCGCGGAGGTGCCCGAGCCCGACCTCCAGAGCTCGCTCGCCCGGCTGCAGGCCGCCGAGTTCATCTACGAGGCCCGCCTGTTCCCCGAGCCCGAGTACGCGTTCCGCCACGCGCTCACCCTGGACGTCGCCTACGGTGGCCTCCTCCAGGAAAGCCGGCGCGAGCTCCACGTGCGGATCGTCGAGGCCCTCGAGCGACTGTACCCGGAGCGGCTCGCCGAGCACGCCGCGCGTCTCGCCCACCACGCCTTCCGCGGCGAGATATGGGGCAAGGCGCTCGCCTATCTGAACCAGCAGAGCGAGACCGCCGCCTCGCGGTCGAGCCTGGACACGGTCCTCGGCACGGACGCCGGCGTGGGCAGCGCCGAGAGCGCTGGCGCGCTCTGGTGGAGCGGAGACCACCGTCGCGCGATCGAGGTCGCCGAGCGCGATCTCACCGTCGCCACCAACTTCAAGACCTTCGCCATGAGCATCATCGCCCTGTGCCGGCTCGGTCAGGCCCACCACACCGTCGGCGACTTCGCGCGCGCCGCGGAGCTCTTGCGACGCCCCCTGGCACAGCTGCAAGGCGACCTGGACCGCGAGCACTTCGGGATGGCGAGTCTGCCTGCCGTGTTCGCTCGAGCCTGGCTCGCGTGGTGCCTGGCGGAGGTGGGGAGCTTCGACGAGGGCGTGATTCTGGGCGAGGAGGCCGTGGCCATCGCCGAGAAGGTGGATGAGCTGTACAGCCGGGGCGTTGCGGCCTGGGGCCTCGGGACGCTTCACGTCGTGCGCGGCGACCCCGCCCGCGCGATCCCGATCCTCGAACAGGGGCTCGTCGTGACCCGCATGGCGAACACGCCGGTCCTGTTCCCGTTCATCGCGGCGCCGCTCGGCGCCGCGTACGCCCTCGCCGGGCGGGTCAGCGACGGCTTGGGGCTCCTCGAATCCGCGGTCCGCCAGGCGCTCTCCATGGACCTCCGGGCGCATCACGCGCTCCGGCTCACCTGGCTCGGCGAGGCGCTCGTTCTGGGCGGCCACCTCGAGCGGGCCCGCGAGCAGGCGATGCAGGCCGTCGTGCTCGCCGAGCGCCAGGGCGAGCGCGCGAGTCACGCCTATGCCCGGCGGTTCGCCGGAGAGATCGCCCGGCTCCGCGAACCACCCGATCTGCAGGCGGCGATCTCGGACACTCGTGAGGCGCTCCGCCTCGCCACGACGCTCGGCATGCGTCCGCTCGTCGCCCGCTGCCGGCTGGATCTGGCGATGGCGCACCGGGCGGCCGGCGCGCGCGCGGACGCCCAGGCCGAGCGGGACGCCGCGATGGAGGCGTTCCGTGAGCTCGGCATGCCCCGCTGGCTCGGGGGCGTGGACGCGCACGGCGCCTTGACGCGCTGACGGGACCAGTCGACGTCACGATTCGACGGGAAGCGGAGAATGACGGCATCGCGTCGCTCCGCACTCGGCGCGACAGCGGGCCCGGCGCTCCCGCGGCGCTTCTACGAGCGGCCAGCGCCCCGGGTCGCCCGTGATCTCCTCGGTCGCGTGCTGATCTCCCGCATCGGCGGCCGGATCACCGCCGGGCGGATCGTCGAGACCGAGGCTTATCTCGGCCCGGAGGACGGCGCCTCACACGCGGCGTTCCGGCCGTCCTCTCGCTGGCTCTTCTACGGCCCGGGCGGGATCGCCTACGTCTTCCGGGCCTACGGACTCAACGACTGCCTGAACGCGATCGCGGGACCGAAGGGCACCCCGGGCTGCGTCCTGATCCGCGCGCTCGAGCCCGTGGCCGGAATCGCGTCGATGGCGCACCGTCGGCGACGGCCCGTCCCGGACGGTGAGGCGGCGCGGGCGCTGGCCGCGCTGACCAGCGGCCCCGGCCGGCTCACCCAGGCGCTCGGCATCACGCGTCGACACAACGGACACGATCTCCGGCGCTGGCCGCTCCGCATCCAGGCAGCGCCGGGATCCTCGCGCGCCGACATCCGGACGAGCACGCGGGTTGGCATCACCCGGTCTCGTCATCTCCGGCTCCGATTCTCCCTTCGCGACAACCCCTTCGTGTCTCGAGCCTGAGGGGGCGGGTCAGGCGGTCGTCCCTCACCCGGCCCCGACAAGTTCGCGGCGGTTAGCCGCGACGATTCGCCTGACCTGACGGCAGGATGGCCGATCCCGTCTGAGAGGCCGGATTACGGGGGCCCCACCGCCCGGCCTCGACCGCCGTCAGGAAGTCCAGCACCGCGCGGTTGAAGGTCTCGGGCTCTTCCAGATTGATGGTGTGGCCCGCCTTCGGGATCACGACGAGCCCCGACGTCCGGATCTTCCGCTTGAGGAAGACCCCGGGCTCGAGGCAGGGCTCGTCCTCGTCCCCCGTGACGATCAGGGTCGGCACCGCGAGATGCTCGAGAGCCGCCTCGAGCTCGTAGACCGACGGTCGCGTCAGCTGGACTCCCCGCATCGTGAGGCCGTGGCCGATGGCCGACTGCGCCGCGAACATGTCGTAGAACTCCTGCCAGCCCCTCGGGTCCTTGTCCCGGAACTGGACGCGCGTGGGTCCCTGGCAGTAGACGTCGGCCATCCGCGCCATCGGCTCGGTGAGGAAGCGCTCAGCCGTGGCCGCGGCGTCCCGATGGAACTGGGCGCGGTCGGCCGCCACGCTTCCGTATCCGCAACCGGCGACGACGAGCGACAGGGCCCGCTCCGGATGGCGGAGACCGAAGTGAAGCGTCGCGTAGCCGCCCATGGACAGCCCGCAGACATGCGCCCTGTCGATCCCGAGCGCATCGAGGAGCCCCCGGATGTCCTCGGCCGCCTGCTCCTGCGAGTAGGCCGTCTGCTCGGCGGGAATGTCCGAGGGCGGGTAGCCGCGCGCGTTGAACGCGATCGTCCGGTAGCGCCGGGCGAAGAACCGCACCTGGAGGTGCCAGCTCTGCGCCTCCCCCGCGAACTCGTGCACGAACACGAGCGGTGCCCCCTGCCCCGTCTCCTCGTAGTAGAGATGGATACCGTTGACGCCAACTCGAGGCATGGCTCCCCCTAGCCGCGCGCGGTTACCCGAGCGCGACGGGCAAGGATCGCATTCCGCGAAAGACCAGCGAGTCGAGCCAGGTCGGCGCATCGTCGCGGACCGACAGCCCCGGAAAGCGCGCGAGGAGCGCGGGCAAGGCGATCTGCCCCTCGAGCCGGGCCAGCGGGGCGCCGAGACAGAAATGGATGCCGTGGCCGAATCCGAGATGTTTGTTGTCGGCACGCCGGAGGTCCAGGCGGTCCGGCTCCGCGAACTGGCCGGGATCCCGGTTGGCGGCGTTGATCATCAGGAAGAGCCGCTCCCCCCGTCGGATCCGCCGATCCCCGATGGGAAGATCCTCCCGGGCGATGCGCACCATCGCCGCGGTCGGCCCGTCGTAGCGCAAGAGCTCCTCCACGGCCGACGCCGTGAGACTGGCATCCTCGCGCCACGCTCGCGCCTGGGCCGGATGCTGGAGGAGCGCGAGCGCGCCATTGCCGATCAGGTTCGTGGTGGTCTCGTGGCCCGCGAACAGGAGCAGCACGCAGCTGGCCACCACCTCGTCCCGCGCCAGCCCGTCGGTCCGGTCTTCGACCGCCAGCAGCGCCGTCACGAGATCATCGGCCGGCGCCGCCCGGCGGCGCTCCACGAGCCGTTCGAAGTAGCGGTGCAGCTCGAGCACCCCGTGGGCGGCCCGCTGGTACTTGTCGGGCGTCATCTGCGAGCTCCCGATGAACGTCGCCAGCTCGTCCGACCACGCCTTGAGCAGGTCGTGGTCGTCGGGAGGAACGCCCAGCAGGTCCCCGATGACGGCCACCGGCAGGGGGTATGCGAAGTCGCGGATCAGATCCGCCTCACCGGCCGCAGCCGCGCGCGCCAGGAGACGGTCGACGATCGCTTCGACGCGTGAGCTCCGGAGCTCGATCACGCGCGCGCTGAACGCTCGGCCCAGCACGCTCCGGAGCCGCGTGTGAACCGGCGGATCCGTGAAGACGACCCACAGGCCAACCCGACGAAGCAGCGCCTGAACCGTCTCGCTCGCGGTCGGCGCCTGGCGCGTGAGGAACGGCGTGATCCGGTCCGCCGAGAGTCGCGTGTCCGACAGCGCCATCCGCACGTCGGTGTAACGGGTCAGGACCCAGCCGCTGAGGACCTCGCTCCAGTGGACGGGATCTTCCTCCCGAAGGCGGGAGAGCGCCGGGTACGGGTCGGCCAAAACCTCGGGCCGCCTTGGATCGTAGAGGGTCACTGACGCACGCGGTCGCCGCGGGGATCCCAGAGCGGCTCCGCGGCGACCAGGCCTTCGATCCACTCGCCGAAGAATTCGATCGCCACCGACGTGCCGGGAGCCGCCAGCTCGGCCGGCAGGTACGCGTAGGCGATCGACAGGCCGACCGAGTATCCGAAGCCCCCGCTCGTGACCCGACCGACGATGCGGTCGCCCACCCGCACGGGCTCACCGCCGAGCGCCACCCACGACGAATCGACGAGCGTCACGCACGCCAGCTTCCGCTTGACACCCTCGGTCCGCTGCCGCGCCAGCACCTCGCGGCCCTGGAAGTCCCCCTTCCCGAGCTTGACCGCGAATCCAAGTCCCGCCTCGTACGGCGTGTCGTCGGACGTGATGTCGGCGCTCCAGTAGCGGTAGCCCTTCTCGAGGCGCAGTGAATCGATGGCGCGATAGCCGGCCGCGCGGAGCCCGTGCGCCTGTCCGGCCTCCCACAGCGTGTCCCAGAGCTCGAGCCCGTACTCCATGGGCGCGTAGATCTCCCAGCCGAGCTCCCCCACGTACGTCACCCGCACCGCGAGGGCCGGCACGCGCCCGACGGAAAGCTCGCGCGCGGTGAGATACGGGAAGGCGCCGTTCGACACGTCGGCTGACGTTGCGGCGGCCAGGATGTCCCGCGCTCGCGGGCCCCAGAGCCCGAAGCAGCAGTACGCGCCGGTGACGTCCAAGAGCGTGACCGAGCCGTCGGCCGGCAGGTGCGACTGGATGAATCCGCGGTCATGGGTGCCGAACGCGCTCCCGGTGACGATCCGGAACCGGCCCGGCCCGAGCCGCGTCACCGTGAAGTCGCACTCGATGCCGCCGCGGGCGTTCAGCATCGACGTGTAGACGACCGAGCCGACCGGCTTGTCGACGTCGTTCCCGCAGAGCCGCTGGAGGAGCGCCAGCGCGCCCGGCCCCACGACCTCGAACTTCGAGAACGAGGTCTCGTCGAACAGACCGGCGCGCTCGCGCGTCGCGAGATGCTCGGCCTCGATCGCCGGCGACCAGATCCGGCCGGCGAATCCGCGCGGGCGGCGCCCCTCGTCCCCTTCCGCCGCGTTCGGCTCGAACCAGTTGGGGCGCTCCCAGCCCGACTTCTCGCCGAACGAGGCCCCGAGGTCGCGGAGCCGCGGATACGCCGGCGAGAGGCGAAGCCGCCGGCCTTCCTCGCGCTCCTGGTTCGGATAGCGAAGGTCGTAGTAGGTCCGGTAGACCTCGTGGGTCCGCTCGAGCGTGAGCTGCCGCGAGCGGTACTGGGCGCCGAACCGGCGGAGGTCCATGTGCCAGACGTCGAGACCCGGATCGCCCTCGACGATCCAGTCGGCCATGATCCGCCCCATACCGCCGGCCCCCGCGATCCCGTGGGCGCAGAAGCCGCACGCCACGAAGAAGCCGCGGACATCCGGCGACTCCCCGAGGATGAACTCGCCGTCCGGCGTGAACGCCTCGGGGCCGTTGATGAGCCGGACGATCTCCGCCGTCCCGATCGCCGGCACCCGGTGCACCGCCCCCTCCATCAGCGGGCCGAAGCGCTCCCAGTCGGGCGGCAAGAGGCGGTGGTTGAAGTCGTCGGGAATGCCGTCGAGCCCCCACGGGGCCGGCTCGCGCTCGTAACCCCCGGCCACCAGGCCGCCGACCTCTTCGCGGAAGTAGACGAGATGATCCGGGTCCCGCAGCATTGGAATGGCCGAGTGCACGCCGTCGATCGGCTTGGTGACGAGGTACTGGTGCGCCATCGGCACGAGCGGGATCGTGACCCCGACCATCCGCCCGATCTCCGGCGCGTACATCCCGCCGGCGTTGACGACCACGTCGGCGCGGATCGTCCCCGCCGAGGTCTCGACCTCGCGGACGCGCCCGTCACGTACCCCGATGCTCCGCACCCGTGTCCCCGTCCGGATGGTCGCGCCGCCGCGCCGCGCGCCTTCCGCGAGCGCCATCGCGAGGCCGCTCGGGTCGAGGTGTCCGTCCGTCGGGAGATAGATGGCCCCGAGGACCCCGTCCATCGCCATGACCGGGAACAGTCGCCGGGCCTCGGCCGCCCCGATCTCCTCGAGGGGCAAGCCGAACGTCTTCGCCCAGCCCTCCTGGCGGCGATGCTCGAGCATTCGGTCGGGGGTGCACGCCAGCCGGAGGCTCCCGGTCTCCTTCCAGCCGGGATCCCGTCCCGTCTCCGCGGCGAGCCGGCGGTAGCACTCGACGCTCCACATCATGAGCCGGGTGAGGGCGACCGAGGAGCGGAGCTGCCCGACCAGCCCCGCGGAGTGGAACGTCGAGCCGCTCGTCAGCTCGGCGCGCTCGACGAGCACGATGTCCCGCCACCCCTTGCGGGTGAGGTGATACGCGATGCTCGCGCCACCCACGCCGCCTCCGATGACGACTGCCCGGGCGTGCTCCGTCACGGCGCCAGATTGTAACAGGGGGCCGGGGCCTTGACACGGCCTGCGGCGCTCGGCGAAGTTGAAGGCATCAACCGATCGACCCTCCACGACCACGTGCCGCGCGAGGAGCCACCCATGGATCAGGCTGCCCCCAACGCTGACAACGCACCGAAGATCGCCCGGCGCCACGTTCTGCTCGGTACCGGCGCCGTCCTGGCGGCCGCGGCCGTGCGCCCCGGCTCCGCCACCGCCCAGGCTCGCAAGGGCGAGATCGTGGCCGGCCTCTCCGAGCGGATGCTCACGCTCGACCCGGCGAACCATTACTCGATCTCGGCGACCTCCGTCCTTCGTCACATCTACGACCCGCTGGTCGAGGTCACGGACGACTCGAAGTTCGTGCCCTGCCTCGCCGAGACATGGACAGCCGTCAACAACACCACGTGGCGCTTCACCCTCCGGAAGGGCGTGAAGTTCCACGACGGTACCCCGTTCACCGCGGACAGCGTCATCTACTCGCTCAAGCGGGCCCGCGACAACACGAAGCTGATCAAGGCGTTCGTCTATCAGGATCTCGACGACGTGAAGAAGGACGGCGACTACACGGTGATCGTGACGACCAAGCGTCCGTTCGGCTCGCTGCCCGCGCATCTCACGATGCTCGGCATGCTGCCGGCGTCGGCCGCCACCAACGAGGACGCCTTCTTCCAGAAGCCGATAGGCACCGGGCCCTTCAAGTTCGGCGGCTGGACCCACGGCGAGGTCATCACCCTCCTGGCAAACGCCGACTACTGGAAGCCGGGCATCCCGAAGGTCGAGAAGGTGACGTTCCGGTTCATTCCCGAGCTGTCCACGCGGCTCGCGGCCCTGCGCGCCGGCGAGATCCAGGTCATCGACCGCGTCTGGCCCGACAACGTGCAGACCCTCAAGGCGACGCCGGGCGTCCGCGTGCTCGACGCGCCGGCGATCGAGGCTCAGCGCTGGATCTTCCAGCTGGCCAAGGACCCGGTGAAGGACCCGCGGGTCCGCAAGGCCATCTCCCTTGCCATCGACCGGAACGTCATCATCAAGGACTTCCTCCTCGGCTACGCGCGCCCGGTGGACAGCCCGATTCCCCCGGGGCTCATCGGCCACGTGAACCTCGGCCAGAAGGCCTACGACCCGGAGAAGGCGCGCCAGATCCTGAAGGACGCAGGCTACAAGAACCTCTCGATCGACTTCGTCCTGATGAAGGATCTCTATCCGAAGCAGCTCGAGATCGTCCAGGCGGTAGCCGCGATGCTCGGCGACGTCGGGATCACCGTCAACATCAAGAACCTCGAGATCGCCACCGCCCGCGAGGCCCGCACCGCCGGCAACTACGACATGTTCTTCTCGGGCTGGGCGCACATGCCCCACGACGCCGACTGGTATCTCGGCCAGTGGTTCACCAAGATGGGAGCGGAGAAGCTCACGCGGTACGACAACCCGAAAATCGAGACGCTCATCGCCGAGGGTCGGGTACCGGATCCCAAGGTACGCCAGGCCAAGTACGAGGAGATCGAGAAGGCGCTGTGGGAGGACGAGCCGGAGATCTGGCCGTACTACAGCGTCGCGATCTACGCGGTCAGCGACAAGCTCCAGAACTTCCAGGCGCGCGGCGACTACTACGTTCTGCTGTACGACGTCAGCGTCCGGTAGCACCCCGTCGTGACGGCCCGCCGGCCCGGTCCTCCGACCGCCCACGGAGACCAGCCGGCGTGGCCGCCGGCGTGCGCCGCGTCGCCGCGGCCCGGGCTCCCCCTTCCCTGATGCAGGCTTACCTCCTCCGCCGGACCGCGCAATCCGTCCTCACGCTCATAGGCATGTCGATTCTCGTCTTCCTCATCCTGCGCGTCCTGCCCGGCGACCCTGCGAAGATGCTGCTCCCCGAAGGCGCGCCCCAGTCGGCGGTGGACGAGCTGAACCGCCAGCTCGGGCTGAAGGAGCCGCTCCACGTCCAGTACGGGATCTTCCTGCGGAGCGTGTTCCGCGGCGACTTCGGCCAGTCCTTCCAGTACCGCGCCCCCGCCCTCCTCGTCGTGCGAGAGCGCCTGCCGGCGACGATCCAGCTCACGCTGTGCGCGATGGTGCTGACCGTCGCTGCCGGAGTCACGATCGGGATCGTCGCGGCCGTCCGGCGCGGCACCCGCTATGACTACCTCGGTACCTTCCTCGCCGTGCTCGGACAGTCGCTGCCGAACTTCTGGCTCGGCATCATGCTGGTCCTCCTGTTCGGCGTCACGCTCCGCTGGCTCCCGACCTCCGGGTTCCAGAACTGGACGTACCTGGTCCTGCCCAGCGTCACGCTCGCCGCCTACCCGACCGCGCTGGTGGCTCGGCTCACCCGCTCGAGCATGCTGGAAATCCTGAACCGCGACTACATCCGGACCGGCCGCGCGAAAGGCCTGGCCGAGCGTGCGGTGGTCCTGCGCCACGCCCTCCGGAACGCCACCATCCCGGTCCTCACCGTCATCGGGCTCCAGATCGGCACGCTCCTCGGCGGCGCGGTGATCACCGAGTCGGTGTTCGCGTGGCCGGGCATGGGAAAGCTCGTCGTCGACGCCATCTACTTCCGCGACTTCCCGGTGGTCCAGACCGTCCTGATCATCTCGGCGACGATCTTCGTGCTGATCAACCTCCTGGTCGACGCGCTCTACACCGTCGTCGACCCGCGCATTCGCTATCGCTGAGGCCCGGATGCTCCCGTTCGCCCGGCGGAATCCTCTCGTCCTGGTCGGAGGCACGATCCTGCTCGTGGTCGTGCTGGCCGCCATCTGCGCGCCGCTCCTCACCGCCTCCGACCCGGTGCGCCCGAGCTTCGGCCAGCGCCTCCGGGCTCCGTGGGGCCTCGGCGGAACGGCGGCGCGGCCGCTCGGCGCAGACAACCTCGGGCGGGACATCTACGCGCGGCTTCTCTACGGCGGCCGGATCTCGCTCGTCCTCGCGACGAGCGCGGTCGTCCTCGCCACCGGGGTCGGCGTGCTCGTCGGGCTCCTGGCCGGCTATCTCGGGGGGAAGCTCGACGACGTCGTCATGCGGCTCGCCGACGTCCAGCTGACCTTCCCGGTGATCATGCTGGCGATCGCGATCGTGGCCGTCGTCGGGACGAGCCCGCTGGCCCTGGTCGGCGTCCTCGCGCTCTCCGGATGGGTGCTCCACGCGCGGACCGTGCGCGCCAACGTGCTGACGATCCGCCATCTCGAGTACGTCGACGCCGCTTGGGCGCTCGGCGCGAGCCACCGGCGGGTCGTCTTCCGTCACGTCCTGCCGAACACGCTGGCGCCGATCCTCGTGATCGCGTCGAGTCAGTTCGCGACGATGGTCTTGCTGGAGTCCGGCCTGTCGTTCCTCGGAATGGGGGTTCAGCCGCCCCAGCCGTCGTGGGGCGCGATGCTCGCAGAGGGCCGGGACTATCTCTCGAACGCCTGGTGGCTGGCTACGATGCCGGGGGTCGCCATCTCCCTGGTCGTGCTCGGCGCCAACCTGCTGGGGGACGGTCTTCGGGATCTGCTCGACCCCCACCTCAGGGTCTGAGGGCACCGCTCCGCGCTGCCTCGGATCCCGCCGCGCGCCCGGAGCCGCGGCATCGACGGCCGGACAGCGCCCCGGTCGGGCTATCATGGGGTAGTCGAGACGCGAGACCCTCGCGAGACGCCTGCACGTGCGCGCGCTCAAGATCCTGGCAGTAGTCCTCCTCGGGGCCGTCGCCCTGCTGGGCGTCGGCTTCTTCGCACTGGTCCGCTACCTCGATTCGGACGCGTTTCGCCGCTCGGCGATCGGCGCGGCCCAGGAGACCCTGGGAGCCCCGGTGACCGTCGGTGAGCTACACGTGTCCCCGTTCTCCGGCGCCGCCTTCCGCCAGGTGATCGTCGGCAATCCTCCCGGGGTCCCCGGCGACCTCCTGCGCGCCGAGGCCCTCGTCGTCCGGCCGCGCCTTCTGCCCCTGCTGCATCGTCGGCTCGAGATCGCCGAGATGCGACTCGACGCGCCGATCGTCACGCTGATGCGGAGCGAGAAGGGCGAGTGGAGCTTCGAGCGCCTGATCACGCACCCGTCGTCCTCCGCCGCTTCCGGGGCCGCGGCCGGCACGGCGCCCGCCGGTGGAGCGGACCCTTCCCCCGCCGCTCCGTCGACCCTCGACGTCGTCGTGCCTCGCCTGGCCATGACTCACGGCAAGCTCACCGTGGACCGCGAGGCGAAGGGGCGGCTCGTCGAGGCCGACGACATCGAGCTCGCCACGTCCCTGTCGCGGGTCGGCAGCGCCCTCACCGGCCAGGGAGAGCTGTCGATCGCGTCGCTCCGGATCGCGGAGCGGGTGGAGATCCTCTCCCTCACGGCGCCTCTCCGGTTCCAGGGCAGCGATCTCACGTTCGCTCCGCTTGCCGGCCAGCTGGCTGACGGCGCGCTGAAAGGCAAGGCGACCGTCGGTCTGACCGGCCCGACGCGCTACGCGGTCTCTCTCGAGCTCAGCGACGCTCGGGCGGAATCGCTCCTGGCGCGCCTCGGAGGCCGGCGGCTCAGCGGGCGGCTCCAGGCCCAGGCGAGCTTCACGAGCGCCGCCGAGGGAGTCACCGGCCAGGGGCATGCCGAGATCCGCGACGGCCAGCTCCACGACTTCCCGGTGCTCGCCGCCGTCGCGTCCGCCCTGGACCTGCCGCTCCTCCGGGACCAGCGCTTCCAGGAAGGCGCCATCGACTTCGTGCTCGCGGGCGACGTGCTCCGGACGCCGCTGGTGCGCTTCGTCGCGGGCGACGTCAAGATCCTCGGCAAGGGCGAGGTCCAGCTCGCGACCGGGGAGCTCGCCCACGAGCTCACCTTGCTGGTGCCCGAGGGAACCGTCCGCCGGGCGCCGCAGGAGATGCGCACCGCCTTCACCGATCGTGGCAACGGTCTGATGGGCGTCGATTTCCGCGTCTGGGGTCCATACCGCTCGCCGCGCACGGACCTCCAGGACCGGGTCCTTCGCGGCTTCGCGGAGTCTCTCCTGAAGAAGGGGCTGAAGCAGTTCCTGCGATAGCCGGCGGCTCTATCGAAGGGCGCCCTTTGCCTGGCTCCGACGAGCCGGCGGGTTGTCCGGCTCCAGTCGCTCGGCTATAGTGACCCCGATCATGGCGCGGGGGCAGGTCTTCTACGGATGGTGGGTCACCATCGCCTTCGCGATCATGGTCTTTCTCTCGACCGGCGTCCGCTTCTCGGTCGGGCCGTTCCTCAAGCCCATCGTCGCCGACCTCGGAACCGATCGCGGCACCTTCTCCCTCGTCGTCTCGCTCAGTCTGTTTCTCTACGGCGTGTTCATGCCGTTCGTGGGCCGACTCGTCGAGCGCTGGGGGGCGCGGCCGGTCGCGATTCTCGGCACGCTCATCTTCGCCGGCTCGCTCTCGGCCACCGGGCTCGTCACCCAGATGTGGCAGCTCACCCTCGTCTACGGCGTCCTGGTCGCGCTGGGGCTGTCGGCCACCGGTCACGTCATCGGCTCGGCCGTCATCTCGCGGTGGTTCATGCGGCGCCGCGCGACGGCGCTCTCGCTCCTGGGCGCAGCCTCGATGGCCGGCATGAGCCTCTTGGTCCCGGTGGCGATGTGGCTGATCCTCACCGTGGGGTGGCGATGGGCCTACGGGATCATCGGTCTGAGCGGCGCGGTCATCCTGCTCCCGCTCGCACTGTGGGTCGTCCGGGAATCGCCGGAATCGATGGGGCTGGCACCGGATGGGCTCCCGAGCGCCTCCGCGGCCGCCGACACGGCGGGCGCCGAGCGAACCGCGGTCCGCGACGCGGTCCGGACGGCGCCCTTCTGGCAGCTGTGCGGCGGCATGTACACCTGCGGCTTCTCGATGAGCCTCCTCTCCGCCCACGGCGTGCCCATGCTCACCGACCACGGCTATCACGCGATGCTGGCCTCCAGCGCCGTCGGGCTCCTCGGCCTATCGAGCTTCGCCGGGTCCATGGCCCTCGGGGCGATCGCGGACCGCTTCGGCGCCCGGCCCGTGCTCGCGTGGCTCTACGGGACACGGACCCTCCTCTTCGCCGCGCTGTTCCTCGTGCGCGACAGCCCGACCGCACTGCTGGTCGTCGCGGCCCTCGGGGGCACGAGCATGTCCGGCAGCCTCGCCATGACGTCGGCGCTGACCGCCGACATCTTCGGGCGCTTCTCGGTCGGCTCCGTCTTCGGCACGATCTTCGTGGTCCACCAGGCCGGCGCGGCCCTCGGCTCCTGGCTTGGAGGGCTCGTGTTCGAGGCGACCGGGGGGTACGGCCTGGCCTTTGCCATCGCCGGCGCGCAGCTCCTGGTCGCGGCAGGCATCAGCCTGACGATCAACGAGGGACTGCGCTGTCGCCCGGAGCTCTGGCCGGTCCCCGCGGAGCCATAGGCCGGCGGAGCCGTCATGGGTCTCGAGGTGGTCGTCCCGCGGGTCGCGTCCGTGGGGTTGGCGGCGCTCTTGGAGCGTCTCGCGACCGCGGGGCTGCCCAGCACCGTCGCCATGGTCGACAACGTCCTCCAGGGCCCCGGAGCCAGCCCCCCGGCCACCTGGCGTGACGCGCGACTCCGGACCCCCGCCGGGATCGTGACGCTCCGCCGGGTCCCGAGCGGCGTGGCGGTCGTGATCTTCGGGAACGCCGACGGCGCGCTGCGAGCGGCTCAGCAGACGATCGCCGAGACACTGCTCAGCCTGCACTGACGCCCGCGTGAAGATCGCCGACCTCGAGGTCTACGTCGTCGATCCGACGCAAGGCGCCTCCACCTACAACGAGGAGCCCCAGAACGTCTGGACCTTCGTCCGCGTGCTCACCGACGCGGGGGTCCACGGCTGGGGCGAGGCGTCGAACTTCCCGGGGAACGGCAGCCTCATCATCGCCGACGCCCTCCGTCACCTCCGGCCCTGGATCGTCGGGCGGGACGCCTCGGAGATCACCGCGATGTGGCACCGCCTCTTCCGGAAGGCCACCTACCTCGGATCCAGGGGACTCCCCACGGCGGTGGTAAGCGGGATCGACATCGCCCTCTGGGACATCAAGGGCAAGGTCGCTGGCCGGCCAGTCTACGACCTTCTCGGCGGCAAGGTGCGGGACGACGTCCCGCTCTACGCGAACGGCTGGTTCGCCGCGCTCGATGGCCACCCCGCCTGCGCGACGCCCGAGGACTACGCGGCGGCGGCCCGGCGGACCGTCGGCCGGGGCCACGTCGCCCTGAAGCTCGATCCCTTCCACGAGATGGTGCCGTACCACACCGCCTATCTCGCCGGGCAGATCTCGGCGGCCGGCGAAGAGTTCGGCGTGGAATCGGTGGCGGCCGTGCGCGAAGCCGTCGGTCCGGGGATCGAGATCCTCATCGACGCCCACGGCCACTACAACGTGCCGACCGCCGTCCGGATCGCTCGCCGCCTCGAGCCGTATCGCATCGGCTGGTTCGAGGAGCCGACGCCGCCGGACAGCCTCGAGGCCCTCCGCGCGGTGCGGGAACAGGTCGGGGTGCCGCTCTGTGTCGGAGAGCGCCTCTACACGCGCTGGGATTTCCAGCCGATCCTGACCGAGCGGCTGGCGGACTATCTGATGCCCGATGTCGTCTGGACCGGGGGCATCAGCGAGGTGGTCAGGATCGCGACCCTCGCCGAGACGTACCAGGTGCCGATCACTCCCCACAACGCGATGGGACCCCTCCAGGTGGTCGCCGGCGCCCACGCCATGATGGCCGTGCCCAATTTCTATCGTCTCGAGCACAACGTGGCGAACGTGCCCTGGTACGACCGCTGCCTCGATCGCCCGCTCGACCTCCGCGGCGACCGGCTCCATCTGTCGTCTCGCCCCGGCCTCGGCGTGGATCTCGACCCGGCATTCCTCCGGGCCCATCGCGCCCGCGGATGGTCGGGATAGACGCCGCGGGCGTCGCACGGGTCCGCGGGTCGGATGACCTACCAGCCCAGCGCCAAGATCGGCGGACTCACGGACGCGGAGGCGATCGACTTCCTCGACGCGCCGTGGAACGCGCGCCTGGCGACCATCGGGCCCGACGGGTGGCCGTACGTCGCGCCGGTGTGGTACGAGTACGATCCCGAGGCTCGCGTCTTCCTGGTAGTCGGCCGCGAGCGAGCCGACTGGATCGGCCACGTCCGGGCGGATCCGCGAGTCGCGTTCCACGTGGCGGACGACGAGCACGCCGAGCACACCCGCGTGATCGTCCAGGGGCGTGCGACGATCATCGAGGGGCCGATCGCGCCGTCGGCGAGCGCGCGGCTCGGGGCCCTCACCCGACGGCTCTCCCTCCGCTACCTGGGCCCGGACGGCCCGACCTACGCGGAGCGTACGATCCACCGGCCACGCGTGCTCGTCGAGATCCGGCCTGAGCAGTGGCGCACCTGGACGGGCCGGGAGTGGCACCGCCGCTACCGCTAGCCGAACGCGCGCGCGACATGCGGCGAAAGAGCCGGGAAGCGCGCGGGATCGCTGCGCGGGCCCTGTCTCGCCGTCGCCGCGCCGCGGTGCGGTGGTCCGTCGTGAGCCTGCTCGCCCTCGGCGGCGCCCTGCTCGCTGGTCCAGCCGACGCCCAGGACGGAGCCGTCCCCGTCCATCTCCGGGTTGCGCTCGTCGACCCGTCGCCCCGCGTGGGCGTGCCGCTCCTGGTACGCCTCACGCTCGAGAATGGCCTCGCGGTCGCGCTCCACTGGTCGACCTACAGTCGCACGCCGACTCCCTGGAACGGCGAAGCGCTGAACGTCAATCTCATCGAGAGTCATCGTGGAGGCACGGGCGCGAGCCTGTTTCTGGCCGCGCCCCGGATCGATCCGCCCCGGGTCGTCGCGGGACCCTCGAGCCATGAGGTCCCGCCCCGCGGCGAGCTGGTGACGACGGTCGACCTCCGGAAGTGGCGCGTCGCGGAGGGCTGGCGCGCTGGCGACTACCGCGTCGTGCTCGAGCTCCGGAACGTGGGGGTCGGCGACGGGCGCGTGCGCCTTGCCGTCTCCTCCGAGACCCTCGTCTTCACCATCGCGCCCTAGACCGGGGCCACGCAGCCACTGCCGCGGCGAGGCTCTGCAAGCAGTACCCGGGCGAGCTGCTGGGGAAGGTCCGGGCGGGCGCCCTCAGGCCGGCCAGGTCTGGTCGCCGCCATCCACGCGCAGGACCTGGCCGGAGACGTGGCGGCCGGCGTCCGTGACGAAGTACGCCACGGCGTGAGCGATGTCTTCCGGCCGGCCGTATCCCTCGAGCGTGCCCACTTTCTCCACGACGCCCGAGCGCGCCTGGCCCGTCGCGACGAAGCGAGGGGTCATCGTGCCGCCGGGGGCGATGCAGTTCACCGTGACGTTGTACGGTCGCAGCTGCACGGCGAGACACCGCGTGTACTCATGGACCGCGGCCTTGGCGGTCGCGTACATCACGCCCTCCGCCCGGCCGCTCAGGCCGGCCACGCTCCCGAGCGTGACGATCCGGCCGGACTTCCGTTCGATCATCTCCGGAGCCACCGCGCGGCAGACGTAGATGCACGAGAGGAGGTTCCGGTCGATCACCCCCCGGAGGTCCTCCAGCGCGATGAAGATGCCGTCGTTCTTGGCCGGGCGTCCCCCGGCCGGGCCGGTGGCTCCTGCCGGGCCGATGTCCCCGCCGGCATTGTTGACGAGAATGTCGATGCGTCCGTACTCGCTCCGGATCCGCGAGACCGCGCGGTCGACCTCGTCGGGCCGCGTGAGATCGGCCGCCACCGCCAGCACCCGCCGGCCGGTGCGACCCGCCACATCGCGCGCCACGTGGTCGAGGGATTCCGCCTCGCCGAACGCGCGCGCCGAGGTCTGCGTCGTGCCGTGAACGACGAGGTCCGCGCCCAGCCCGCCCAGATGCTCGGCCATCACGCGGCCGAGCCCCCGGGACGAGCCCGTCACCCACGCCACCTGCCCCGCCAGCGCTGTCCCGCTCATCGATCCGATCTCCTTCCGCCGTCTACGGCACGACCAGGCGGCCGTGCTCGATGACGGGCCGCCCGTTGGCGCGCACCGTCGCATCGGTCAAGAAGAACCACTGGTGGTAGCTCGATCGGTACGGGCCTCCAGACTCCGCGTTGTCCCCCACGCTCACCCGGACCACTCCCGCCCCGTAGCCGTAGTACGGGATCGCGGGGAGGCCGGGCAGGACGGCCAGCTTCGGGTTCACGCCGACGTTGAACTCGCCGAATCGGTCCCGATCGCCTCCGTGGGTGCGCCACGTCGCCTCGAGCCACGCGCCGTGGTGCTCGCTGGTGAGGCGGGTGATCCGGTTCTCCTGGAACTCGATGCGCACGCTGCCGACCTGGCGCCCCGAAAACGTCTCGGGCGGCGTCACGAGGACGCCCTCGGTCCGCTCCACGTCGACCGTGCGGATCGCCCCCGCCGGGAGCTCCACCTCTCGGTCCCGGGCGCTGCCGCGGCGCGCGTAGCCATCGATGAAGGCCTTCGAGGCGTCGCCGTTCCCGAGGTGAAAGTGCGCGCCGCGAAGCTCGAATCGAAGCCGCGTCCCGCGCGGGTCGGTCACCTCGATCTCCGCGTCCCGAAGAATCTCGACGACGCGCCGCTGATGCGCGGTCAGCGCGGCGTAGTCGACCCACAGCGCGGCCTCGTAGACCTCGGACAGGCGCCGGAACAGCCCGGCGTCCATCGACACGTCCATGATCCAGTGGAAGTGGACCGCGCGTCCGGGCCAGCTCTTGATGATCTCCTCGGTCTGCCAGACGTTGTACGCCCAGCTCGTGGGGAGCCAGAGATAGACGTCGGCCAGCCCGAAGAGCTGGGTCAGGGCCCGATCCTCCATCGCCCGGAGGGCCGGATCCTCCCGTCTGCGGAGCTCGCGCCGAACGCGCCCGAGCCCCGGCGGATGCAGCATGTGGGCCGCGAGCTCGACGGCGCCCGCGCGATTGATCTCGATCCGCACGGCCTCGGTGAGCGCGGGGAAATACGTGGGATCGGCGTGGATCAACACGCGCTCGCCGGGCGCGAGACGCAGCGCGTCGTGAACGATGAGTTGGCCCAGGCGGGCCCAGTCCATCTGGTGGTCGTAGGGAATGCCCATCGCGCGAGTGCCCCCGGGTGGCGGTCAGGCAGCGTGGAGCGCCATCAGGTGATCGTCGGGCGCTCGGTCGGGTAGCGCTCGTATCGGCGCTCCCGCACGACGCGCGCGATCCGGTCCACCGCCTCGTGGAGATCGGCGAAGGACGTGTACAGGGGCGCGATCCCGAGGCGCAGGTTATCCGGATAGCGAAAGTCGGGCAGGACCGCCATCTCGTCGATCAATGCCCGGTCGATTCGCAGGGCATCGGGGTGCCCGAGGGAGATGTGCGATCCCCGCCGAGCCGAGTCCCGCGGGGAGTTGAGCGTGAATCCGAGCGGGCGGAGCTCCCGCTCCCACAGCCGGACCAGGTAGTCGGTCTGCGCCACGGACTTCTCGCGGACCCGATCGATCCCGGCTTCGAGCAGGAGGTCGACGCCGACCTCTACCGCGAGGAGCGACAGCACCGGCGGCGTTCCCGCCAGGAACCGAAGAATGCCCGGGGCGGGACTGTACTCGGGCGCCATGTCGAACTGGTTGCGCTGCCCGAACCAGCCCCAGACCGGGTTTGCGAGCGATTCCTGAAGCTCGCGCCGCACGTACAGGAACGCCGGGGCCCCCGGACCCCCGTTGACGTACTTGTAGGTGCAACCGACCGCGAGATCGGCCCGGGCCGCGCCGAGCCCCACCGGCATCACTCCCACCGAGTGCGAGAGGTCCCAGAGGGTGAGCGCGCCCGCCCGATGCGCGAGGGCCGTGACCGCCGTCACGTCGTGGACGAACGCCGACCGGTACGCCGTGTGGGACAGGGTCACCAGCGCGGTGTCGTCGTCGATCGCCCGCGCGAGCGTCGACTCGGGAACCGTGAGCCCGTCCTCCGACTTCACCACCACCAGGCGATGCTGGCCACCCAGCAGCTCGATGACGCCCTGGATCACGTAGAGGTCCGTCGGAAAGTTCGCCTCGTCGGTCACGATCGTCCGGCGACCGGGCCGGGCCCGGAGCGCGGCCACGACGAGCTTGAACAGGTTCACCGTCGTGGAATCCGCGACGATCACGTCGCCGGCCGGCGCCCCGACCAGCGTGGCGAGCTTGGCGCCGATCCGCTGGGTCGCCTGAAACCAGCCGTCGCCCCAGCCGCGGATCAGCCTCCCGCCCCACTCGCGATCGATCGCTTTCCGGAGCCGCGGTCCCGCCTGCTTCGGCAGCCGTCCGAGCGAGTTGCCGTCGAGGTACACGAGCCGGCCGTCGCTGACGACGAACTCCCGTCGGAATCGGGCCAGCGGGTCGGCCGCGTCCAGGCGACGGGCCTCGGCGAGCGTGTCCGGGTCCGCGGACCCCGCCCCCGAGCCCGCCGCCCGCGCCGGCGAGGTGGTCGCGGGCGAGCCGTGTGGCGTGCGTCCAGCCCGGTGCCCCCGGACCGCCGGCGCTCTCCGCGCCGGACCGCTCCGGCCCGGCGACGGATCGCGGCGACGCCGGCGTGGCTGCTCCCTGTCAGGCCGCGCCATCGATTGCCCGCACCTCCTCGCGGGAGAGCGTGAAGTCGAGCGCCCCCGCGTTCTCGCGCACGTGCGCCGGATCCGACGCCTTGGGAATCGTGAACAGCGCCGGGCGCCGCGTGAGGAAGTTCAGCGCCACCTGGCGCGGCGTCCGGCCATGTCGCTTCGCGATCTGGGCGACGGCGCCCCGCATGAAGCCACCCCGCGCCAGCGGCGTGTAGCCGACCACCGCCATGCGCCGGCGCTCGCAGTGGGGCAAGACGTCCGCCTCGATCGACCGGTCCCGTAGATGATAGAGCACCTGGTTCGAGGCCAGCGGAAGCGCTCCGAGGGCCGTCTGAGCCGCCCGCATCTGGCTCACGTCCAGGTTGCTCACCCCGACCAGACGCACGAGTCCTCGCGCGGAGAGCTCGCTCATCGCCCGCATCGTGTCCGCGATCGGGTGGCGATCCGACCACCAGTGGAGGAGGTAGAGGTCGAGGTGGTCGGTCTGGAGCCGGCGGAGCGACGCCTCGCACGCCCGGACCGTGCCCGCGTAGGAGGCGTTGGACGGCAGCACCTTGCTGGCGATGAACACCCGGTCCCGCTGGCCCGAGACGGCCTCGGCGACCACGCGCTCCGCACCGCCGTCGCCGTACATCTCCGCGGTGTCGATGTGGGTCATCCCCAGCTCGATCCCGAGACGCAGCGCCGCCACCTCGTCCCGGCGCCGCGCGCGCTTCTCGCCCATGCCCCACGTCCCCTGCCCGATCACGGGGACCGGTATCCCGGTCGGACCGAACGGTCGCGTGATCACGACCCGCCCTTGGGCACGGTCCGGGTCGCCCCGGGGTCCGGCCCGACCCGGACCAGCATCTTCCCGAAGTTCCGCCCTTGAAGGAGCGCGGTGAGCGCCGCCGGCGCCCGCTCCAGACCGTCCACGATGTCCTCGCGATACCGGAGTCGGCCCTGCCGGAGCCACTCCGTCAGCTGGGCCAGGCCCTCCTTGTAGCGCGCGGCGAAGTCGAATACCAGGAACCCCTGGATCCGCACGCGGCTCACGAGGACGAACCGCTCGTTGCGCGGCGCGAGCTCGGGCTCGGCGAGGTTGTACTGCGAGACGAGCCCGCAGACGGCGAAGCGCGCGAACATGTTGACGTGGCGGGACACCGCTTCCGTGATCCGGCCGCCCACGTTGTCGAAGTACACGTCGATCCCGCCGGGGCACGCGGCGCGGAGCGCCTCGTCCAGGTCCGGCGCCGTCCGGTAGTTGATCCCCGCGTCGTAGCCCAGCTCCTCGGTGAGGTAGCGCACCTTGGCGTCCGAGCCGGCGAGGCCCACGGCGCGGCATCCCTTGAGCTTCGCGATCTGGCCGACCAGCCCGCCCACGGCTCCCGACGCCGCCGACACGACGACGGTCTCCCCCGCCTTGGGCTGCCCGACCTCCAGCAGCCCGAAGTACGCAGTGAGCCCCGGCATCCCGAGCACCCCGAGGGCCGTCGAGATCGGCGCGACGGTCGGGTCGATCTTCCGGACGCCCTTCCCCGTTGACACGGCGTACTCCTGCCAGCCGAGCCGGGCCTCCACCACGTCGCCGACCGCGAAACCCGGGTGGCTCGAGCGGACCACCTCGCCGACAGTCCCGCCCTCCATCACGTCGCCGAGCGCCACCGGCGGCACGTAGGAGCGCGCGTCGCTCATCCGTCCCCGCATGTACGGATCCAGTGACAGGTAAACGATTCGGGCGAGAAACTCCCCCGGGCCTGGCTCCGGGACGGGCGATTCCACCAGCCGGAAGTCGGCGTCCGTCGGATACCCGGTCGGGCGGGCGGCCAGGCGGATCTGGCGGTGGGTCTTGGGAATCACGCGATCTCCTCGCCGGCGCAGCGCGCCGCGGCGATCCCCAGGGCGAGCGCGATCCACACGAACCGGAAGCGCATGACGTCGAGGTGCACGGTCGTGAGCAATACGGCGCAGATGCCGAGAGCCTGATGGCGCGCGAGCGCTCCCGCGAACCCCCCGTCTCCTCGGGGCCAGGTCGCCCGCAGGATCAGGACCCAGAATGCGGCCAGCGCAACCAGGCCCGCCACGCCCATCTCCGCCGCGACGGTGAACGCCTCGCTATGAGCGGTCGTGAAGCGAAGGCCGGGAGGCACGGCGCCCGACTCTCGAGCGCGTGCCGTGATCTCGGGGAAGCTGTTCGGGCCCCAGCCCGCAAGAGGTCGCTCCAGGAACGCGCGCCACGCCATGCGCTTCAGGATGAAGTAGAAGTCGTGCACCCACTCCACGTGAAGGTCGAGCGTCTCGACTCCGACGTCGGGGAGCGTTCCGTAGTACAGCTGGCCGCCCAGGCTCCGCGTCCGATCCGCCCGCCACGTCAGCTCGTGCCCGGTGACGTGCCAGGTCGAGACGGCCACCACGCCAAGGATCGCGACCGCATAGATCGCGACCACGGCGGCCGCCGCGGTCCGGCGGCTTCCTCGCCACGGCAGGAGCGCCAGCAGACCAAGAAGGGCCAGGTACTCGACGATTCCCCGCGCGAGCGTCAGGACGCCGACGACCGACATGGCGACGATCAGCCATCCGCACCAGCGCCGCTCCCCGGTCGTCCCCCGCCGCCAGAGCGTGTAGACGCCCGGCAGGGCCGCGATCAGGAGCGTCATCAGCAGCCGCGACGTCGGCGCCAAGGTCGAGCGCACTCGCAGCCGGTCCCCGAACAGCGGTATGCCGGTACGCCACTCGACCAGAACGTTGGGGTGGCCGGACAGGACGGCGACCAGCCAGCCCGCGAGTCCCAGGAGCACCACTCCACCGACGATCGCGACCCACCATCGGGCGAAGCACCGCAAGCGCTGCGGCTCGGCCAGCACGGCCGCGCCCCAGACCAGCACCACCCCGAGATAGGCAAACACGGCGGTCTCGAGCCAGGCCTCTCTCGGGAACGCCGCGAACGCGGCCGAGAAGGCGGTCGCGGCCAGCCAGACGGCCGCCGGGACCCCCGCCGTCCAGACGACCCGCTGAAGCCCTGGAAGCCCGGCGGCCAGCCACGGCGCGATCGCCAGGGGAAACACGACGTCGCTCAGCTGCACCCGGCCGCCGAACGGAGGCGGCAAGAGCGGCCGGCGTGGTTCGTTGAACATCAGCATGGAGATCACGACATAGGCAACGAACCCGGCGAGAGGCAGCACACCACGGCCGACGAGCACGATGGCAGGAGCCTAGCGATGCCCTCGGCGCGCGTCAAGGCGCCGTCGGGCGGAAGGGCGACGGTGTGGCGCTCAGCCGCCCCGCGTATGCATCTCGAGGTGGGGATCCTGCCGCAGCCCCTCGATCTGGACCAGCACGCCGCGACGCCCGATGGCCTCGAGGTCTTTCCGCTCCTCCGCGCCGCGGTCACGTCGCACGGTCCATCCGGCCGCGACCAGCGCCTTGAGCTCGTCGCGTGACGCGCCGTCCCGGAGCGGCGTCCGGAGATCGGTCCCCCGCTGCGCGTAGAGGCAGAGGTACCAGGTGCCGTCGGCGGTGAGGCGGCTCCGATCGCACGTCCGGCAGAAGGGCGTCGTCGTCGAGGCGATGATGCCGAACGATGTGCCGTCGCCGAGTCGGAACCGCTGCGCGGGCGCCGACGTGTCCTCCCGGATCGGGACGATGGGGCCGTACCGCGTCGCGAGGCGCTCCAGCATCTCCGCCCGCGAGACCACCTGCTCTCGGGACCAGTGCGTCGCGCCGCCCACGTCCATGTACTCGATGAACCGGACCTCGGCGTCAACACCGCGCGCGAACTCGACGAGATCCACCAGCTCGTCATCGTTCACGCCCCGAATGACGACCGTGTCGAGCTTGAGCCCCCCGAATCCCGCCGAGCGGACCGCCTCGGTCCCCCGGAGCACCGCGGCGTGATCGTCGCGCCGCGTGAGCGCGCGGAACCGGTCCGGCCGAAGGGTGTCGAGGCTCACGGTGACCCGGTGAAGCCCCGCAGCCCGGAGCGCCGCGGCCTGATCCTCGAGGAGGACACCGTTGCTCGTCATCGCCACGTCCGCGAGCGCGGGGATCCTCGCCAGCATGCGAACGAGGTCCGGCAGGTCCCGGCGGAGGAGAGGCTCACCGCCGGTGAGGCGCACCTTGTCGACCCCGAGCTCGGTGAAGATCTCCACGATCCGCTCGATCTCCTCGAACGTCAGGAGGTCGGACCGGCGGAGCCAGGCGTACTCCTCTTCTGGCATGCAATACTGGCAGCGGAGATTGCACCGGTCCGTCACCGACACGCGGAGATTCCGGAGCGGTCGCCCCAGCGTGTCTCGCAGAACCGGGCCTGGAGACGGCGTCATAGGACTTTCATTATGCCGCATGTGCCCGCGCGAGCACGCAGCCAAGAAGGCCCGCCGGGCGAGCCAGACTCTCAGCCAATGGCGACTGTGGTCCGGCGCCCGGCTTCGTTGCAGGCTCGAGTGACGAGGGATAGGCTGTCCGGCGAGAGGAGCTCATGCCGGCGATTCCCCGTCTCTTGAATGGTCTGGTCGCCGGCGCGCTCGCGGGCGCCGCCGTCGCCACGCCGGCCGCCGCCGAGGGGCCCCCTTCCCCGCCGGCCCTGCGCTTCGTCACCCTGAACGTCTTCCACGGCGGGCCGCTGTCGGGCTGGACTGGGCGCGACGGCCACCTCGAGGCCCGGCTCGATCTGGTGACCCAGGCCCTGCAGGCTCTGGCACCGGACGTGGTGGCGCTGCAGGAAGCGTCCTGGAGCCGGGACCGCGGCGAGGTGGCCGGGCGGCTCGCCGAGCGCCTCGGCCTGAACCACGTCTACGCCCCGTCCTCCATGCGCCTGTTCGAGACCGTCTGGTTCAATCGCGCGGCAGCCTCGCTGATGGACTTCGCCGAGGGGCCCGCCATCCTGACCCGCTTCCCGATCGTGCGCTCGGAGGCGTACAAGCTGCCGCAGTGCGGTTGGCGGCTCGATCCCAGGGTCCTGCTCGTTGCCGAGCTCGCCACACCGCGGGGAGCCCTGAGAGCATTCTCGACCCACATCAGCGGCCACCAATGCCAGGCCGAGGCCGTGGCGGCACTGCTCCGCGAGCGACGGGACGACATCCCGGGCGTGCTGATGGGGGACTTCAATGCGGTCGAATCCTCGCCGGCCATCACGGGGCTGATCGCGAGCGCGGGTGTCGTCGACGCGTTTCGCGCGGCCCATCCCGCCGGCTCGGGGTTTACGGTCTATCAACCGGTGATGGCATCCGACCGGCACGCGTCGCGGCGGATCGACTACGTGTTTCTCCTACCAGGGCGGGCGTTCCCGGGAGAGGTAGTCGGAAGCCGGGTCGTCCTGGATACCCCGGTCCGACTGGCCAGTGGCGGGACGCTCTGGCCATCGGACCACTACGGGGTCCTCGCGGATCTGGTCGTCTTCCCGCCACCCCCCGCCGCGGGGCGGCCGGCGGACGCGCACAGCCTCACCACAATCGGGGTCCAGCCGACCAAGGCGCCCTAGAGAGGACTCCGGGACTCTGGTTCGCGCGAGCCGGGAGGCCACGTTTCTCTATCTCACGACGACGGGGCGGCGCACCGGGGTCCCGCGCGAGATCGAGATCTGGTTCACGAGGCGCGGTGACCGCTACTACCTCGTGGCCGAGACCGGCATGCGGGCGCAGTGGGTCATGAACCTCAGAAAGGACCCGCGCGTAAGGTGGCGCGTCGACCGTCGGGCGCTCCAGGGCCGGGCCCGCGTGGTGCCTCGCGTCCGGGAGCGCGCCCTGGTCAGGGCGGTGCGAGCCTCGTCCACGGCCAAGTACGGCTGGGGCGACGGCCTGATCGTCGAGCTTCGCCCGGGCCCGTCCCGCTGCGCCCGCGGTTGACACCGGGAGCCGGGCATCCCATCGTAGTGAGCCGGGAGGAATCCAGCATGACACGCATGCGCACCGCCGGCGTCGCGCTCCTTACCGGAGTCGCCCTCGTGGCCCTCGTCGCGGGCGGTCTCGACGCGCAGGCCCCGAAGCGGGGCGGCGTGCTGACGCTGGCCCGGCAGGGGGAGGCGACGAACCTCGACCCCCACAAGGTGCCCGCGTTCACGAGTCACCGTGTGTTCGAGCTCGTGTACAGCACGCTCACGCGCCTCGGGCCGGATCTCCTGGTCCAGCCCGACCTGGCGGACAGCTGGACGATCTCGCCGGACGGGAAGCAGATCACCTTCAAGCTCCGAGCGGCGAAGTTTCACAACGGTGACCCGGTCACGAGCGGCGACGTGAAGTTCACGCTCGAGCGCATCGTCAACCCGGACACGAAGGCTGTCGCGCGCGCGTTCTTCGGCGACATCGACCGGATCGAGGCGCCGGATCCGCGGACGGTGGTCCTCAACCTCAAGCAGCCGAACGTCGCGCTCCTCGTCTACCTGGCGCATCCGAACGCGAGCATCGTCTCGGCCAAGATCGCGCAAGCGGCCGGCGGCGATCTTTCCAGGAAGGAGTACGCGATCGGATCCGGCCCCTTCCGGCTCGCGGAGTGGGCGCCGGACAACTTCATGCGCTTCGAGGCGTTCCGCGACTTCTACGTGCAGGGACAGCCGTACCTCGACGGGGTGCGGATCAACATCGTCCCCGACGAGGCCGGCCTGGCGGCCGCGATGCGGACGAAGGCCGCGGACATGGCGCTCATCGCCGACGCGCGGGTGGCCCAGACCCTCGGTCGGGAGGCCGGCGGCATCACCGTCAGCGTCAAGCCGAGCCTGAACTACCACCTCCTGTTCCTGAACACGAAGCGAAAGCCCCTCGACAACCCCAAGGTGCGCCAGGCCATCGCCTACGCGATCGACCGGAAGCAAATCATCGATACCGTCGCCCTGGGGAACGGCGACCCGACGGGACCTCTCCCGCCGTCGCTTCCCCAGTACGCCTTGCCGGTGAGCGATTTCGAGCTCTACCGGCGGGACGTCGGGAAGGCGCGGCAGCTGCTCCAGGAGGCGGGGGTCGGGCCGGTGAGCCTCTCGATCCTCACCCAGACGACCGAGCCGGTGTACGCGAAGGACATCGCCCAGATCGTCCAGCAGCAGCTCGGCGAGGCCGGCATCCAGGTGAACATCGAGCTCCTCGAGTTCGGCCAGTGGGTGCAGCGCTGGCTGAAGGCGGACTTCGACATGGCCCCGGGGCTGAACTCCGGACAGCCCGATCCCGACTTCTATCTCTTCCGGTACTTCACGAACGATGGCAACCTAAACTTCATCCATTCCTATCAGAATGACGTGTCGAGCGACGCGATCAAGCGAGCGCGGACGATCGCGGATCCGGCCCGAAGGCGGGAGCTCTACGCCACGGCCCAGAAGGAGCTCGTCGCTGGGGTCCCGTTCGTCTGGCTCTACGTCGGCCGCGACTACGTCGGCCTCCAGCAGAGCACCAAGGGGTTCGTCCACCTCCCGACCGGCTCGATCGCGTACCTGCGCCAGACGTGGCTGGATAAGTAGGACTCGCGCCCCGCCCTCCGGGGCCGGGCTCGCTCCTCCCCCGTCGTGGCGCGCTACCTCCTGCGCCGGCTCCTCGCCCTCGGGCCGACGCTGATCGGCGTCTCGCTGCTGGCGTTCCTCTTCCTCCGCCTGGTTCCCGGCGACGCCATCGCCGTGCGACTCGGCACGAGCACCGTGCTCACGCCTCAGCAGCTGGCAGAGTTTCGCGCCTATCTCGGCCTCGACCGCCCGCTCCCCCTCCAGTACCTCGGCTGGCTGGGCGCGCTTCTGCGGGGCGACGCAGGCTACTCCCTCCGAACCGGCCAGCCGGTCGTCGCCGAGATCGCGAGTCGGCTGCCCGTCACCATGGAGCTCGCCCTCGCGGCGGCAGTCATCGCGCTACTGATCGGGCTCCCCCTCGGAATCCTCTCGGCGCTCCGGCCCGGCACGCGGCTCGACCTCGTGGCCCGGACCTTCGGGCTCCTCGGGCTGTCGCTCCCGAACTTCTGGCTCGGCACGCTCATCGTGCTCCTCCTGGCGCGGTACCTCCGGTGGATGCCGAACACCGGCGGCTATGTCGGTCTCACCGAGGATCCGTGGGCCAATCTCCGCTTCCTGCTCTTTCCCGCCGTCACGCTCGGCGTGGCCATGGCGGCGGTCGTCATGCGGACCACGCGCTCCGCCATGCTGGACGTCCTGGGCGCCGACTTCGTCCGGACGGCGCACGCCAAGGGCCTCGGCGGGCCGGCCGTCGTCGGCCACCACGCGCTCCGGAACAGCCTCATCGTGGTGGTGACGATTTTGGGCGTCCAGGTCGGCTATCTCCTGAGCGGCGCCGTGATCGTCGAGGAGATCTTCTCGGTCCCGGGGCTCGGCCGGATGCTACTGACCGCGATCAACCAGCGCGACTACGCCCTGGTCCAGGGGACCGTGCTGGTCGTGGCAATTCTCTTCGTGGCGACCAACACCCTCGTCGACATGCTCTATGGCTGGCTCGATCCGCGGATCCGGCTGGGCTGACCGGGCGCCCGGCGGCGGCGCGCTCGCTCGCGTCACGACGGCGCTCGTCCGGAACCGGGCCGCCCTCGCCGGCCTCCTGATCGTGGGGACGTTCCTGGTGGTGGCGGCCGCGGCGAACCGGCTTCCCCTCGCCAGCCCGCTTCGCATGGTGCCGCAGGACCGGATGGCCGGCCCGAGCTGGGCGCTCCCGCTCGGCGCGGACGCCTTCGGTCGGGACCTCCTCGCCCGGCTGGTCCACGGCGCGCGGCTCTCGCTGGAGGTCGCTTTTGCCTCGGTCTTCGCGGCCCTGATCGCCGGCAGCGTCCTCGGCGTGGTCGCCGGCTACGCGGGGGGCCGTGTCGATCAGATCCTGATGCGGATCATGGACGTGTTCTTCTCCTTCCCGGCCGTGCTCCTCGCCCTCGGCATCGTCGCCGCGCTGGGACCGCACCCGGCCAACGTGGTCCTGGCCATCGCCGTGGTGTACACGCCGATCTTCGCCCGCGTCGTCCGGGGCCCGGTGCTCGCGCTGAAGGAGCGCGAGTTCGTCGAGGCGAGCCGCGCGCTCGGCGCGCCCGCCGGAAGGATCGTCGGACGCCACATCCTCCCGAACCTCGCCTCGGTCCTCGTGATCCAGACGAGCATCGCGCTCTCGTGGGCGATCCTCACCGAGGCGTCCCTCTCGTTCCTCGGCCTCTCCGCCCAGCCGCCGACGCCCTCGTGGGGCGCCATGCTGAATGAGGGTCGCCAGAACATCGAGCTCGCCCCCCACCTCGCCGTGTTCCCCGGGCTCGCCATCATGCTGGCCGTCCTCGGATTCAACCTCCTCGGCGACGGCCTTCGCGACGCCCTCGATCCCCGCCAGCGATCGTGACGCGCCGACGCCCAGCCGCTCACCGCCGCCCCCGCCCGGCGCGCCGGCCGGACCACCCGTCGGCGCGCGCGTCCCGTCTCGGCCTCCGTCCAGCGCGGCAACGCGACCTGCCCGCGCTCGCGGCCCTGATGGCGTCGTCGCCTCTGCTCCGGCGCTATGGCACCACCCGCCGCGGGGCGCTGCTCGCGCTCGCGCGGGGACTCCGGGCCGGCGATCGGGTGATCGTCGCCGCAACGCCGGACGGCCGACCGGTCGGCCTGGCGTGGATCCTTCCGAGCCGGATCCTCACCGGCGCGGCCTACCTCCGTCTCCTCCTGGTGGCCGAGGGTCGCCAGCGCGGGGGTCTCGGAGCCCGCCTCTTGGCGGCCGCCGAAGCTGCCGCGCGAGCCGTGGCGAATCACCTGGTCCTCCTCGTGACGACCGACAATGCCGGCGCGCGGCGCTTCTACGGGCGCCATGGCTACCGGCGCGTCGGCCGTCTGCCGGGCCTCGCGCGTTCCGGGCTCGACGAGACGCTGTACTGGAAGACGCTCCGGCCGCACGGTCGCCGCCTGCCCGTGTGATCTCGCGCGATTCGCACCGTCGGCGGTCCTTTGACCTCCCGGGTCCGGATTGACTCGCCGAGACCGGGGACGCAGAATTCGGTCACTTCGATGACCACGACGGGGCGCGTGCGCGGCGGATTCAACCAGTACGGGTTCACGGTCGGCATCCTCATGCTCGACACGCGGTTCCCGCGTATCCCGGGCGACATGGGGAACGCCGCGACGTTCCCGTTCCCGGTCCGCTATCACCGGATCCCGGGCGCATCACCCGATCTCGTGGTCCGCCGGGGCGCAGCCGGTCTCCTCGACGCCTTCGTCGACGGCGCGCGGGCACTCGAGCGCGAGGGCGTGGGAGCGGTCACGACCAATTGCGGGTTCCTCGTGAAGCATCAGGCCGAGCTGGCGGCAGCCGTTCGCGTGCCCGTGCTGACGTCGAGCCTGCTGCTCGTGCCGCTGGTGCACCGCATGCTGCCCCCCGGGCAGCGGGTCGGCGTCCTGACGGTGAACGCGGCCTCGCTCGGGGATGAGCATCTCCGCGGCGCGGGGATCGGCCGGGACATCCCGCTCGCGGTCGCGGGGCTCGAGGGCGAGAAGGAGTTCACGCGGGTGCTGCTCGGCGACGAGCCCGAGCTGGACGTCGACCAAGCCCGCGACGAGCACGTGCGCGTGGCGCGCCGACTCGTCGCGGGCCATCCCGACATCGGCGCTCTGGTCCTCGAGTGCACCAACATGCCGCCCTACGCGCCGGACCTCCAGCGGGCGACGGGCCTGCCGGTATTCGACATCGTCTCGCTGGTCACGCTCGTGCACGGCGCGCTCGCGGCGGGACTCGCGCCCCGCCCCGCCTGACGGCCTAGCTGCCCCTGCCGGTGAGCCGCCCGCGACCGATCCGCGCGCGCCCGAGGCGCGCCGGCACCGATCCCCGCCCGGCCAGCGCCTGACGGCCTCGGCGACGCCGTGCTCGAGCCGCTCCGGGACGAGCGCTACCGGCTCCTCTGGCTGACCGGCCTCTGCGCCAATACGGCGCGCTGGATGGACGTGGTCGTGCTGGGCTGGCTGGCCCTGATTCTCACCGACTCGCCCCTCCTGGTCGGCGTGGCGGCCTTCTGCCGCGCGGCCCCCATGATGGCCCTCGGACCATTCGCCGGCCTGCTCGCCGACCGGCTCCCGCGGGTCCACGTGATGAGCGTCGTGCAGGGCCTGAACGTCGCCGCCGCCCTGCTGCTGGCGCTCCTCTTCGCCGCGGGCCTCGCCGGGTTCGCCGTCCTCGTCGCGATCGAGGCCATCCTCGGGATCGCGTGGGTGCTCGACTTCCCGTCCCGGCGCACCGTGCTGTTCGTCGTCGCGGGCCGTGACCGTCTCACCGCCGCCATCTCGCTCGAGACGATGTCGATGCAGGCCGCGAAGATGATCGGCCCGGTTCTGGGAGGCGTGCTCCTCGCCCGGGTGGGCCCGGCCGCATGCTACCTCGCCTTCGCCGCCTTCTCGGTGGGCGCCCTCGTCGCCACCCGGCGCCTCGGCCGCCGGATCTCCCTGCCGGGCACGCCCGGCATGGAGCCGGTCCTGGAGAGCCTGCGGGATGGTCTCCGGGAGGCGCGCCGCCACCCGGCCGTCCTGGGCGTCCTCGTCGTCACGGTCCTCATGAACACGCTCGTGTTCCCGTACCAGCAGATGCTGCCGGTCTTCGCCCGCGACGTCCTGCGGGTGGGGCCAGTCCCGCTCGGGCTCCTCGTGGCCACGCAGGGGCTCGGCGCCCTCCTCTCGTCGGCCCTGATCGGCGCACGGGCCAGTCAGGTGCGGGGCGTGCGCCTCTTCGCGGGGAGCTCCCTGGCCGGCGCCCTCCTGTTGCTCGCCTTCGCCGCGTCCCCCTGGTACGGCCTCTCCCTGGCTCTCCAGTTCGCCATCGGCATCACCGACTCCGGGTTCGGCACGATGCAGAGCGCGATCGTCCTCCTCGCCGCTCCGGAGCGGGCTCACGGCCGGGTGATGGGGATCCTGTCGGCCTGCATTGGCTCCCAGCCGCTCGGCAGCGTGTGGATCGGGTTCGTCGCGAGCAACCTGGGCGCCCCGCTGGCCACGGGCCTAAACGCCGCTCTGGCGGTCGCCCTCATGATCCCCGTCACGCTGCGACTCCTCGGAGCCGGTTCGGTCGGCGGACGGCGCGCGGCCTGAGTCATCGCCGGGACGGGAATTCCCTTTCAATTGGACCCTGCCAGCGGCCGTGGCACTCTTGGTCACGTGGCGCCCGGCAGACGAACGCTCGCACAGGCCGGCGAGAGCCGACCCCACGGGGTGGCGACGGCCGGCCGGTTCGTCCCGTGGCAGGAGGGAAACATGGGCAGGGTTGGCTCGGTCTCCGGAAGGGCGGGCCTCGCAGTGCTCCTTCTCGCCGGCTGGCTCGCGGCATGCGGCGCCCTCAGGCCCGGCGCGGCGGGGGCCCAGTGCACCGAATCCCTGCCCGACATCTACAACCGCGTATCGCCGGCGGTGGTGTCCGTCGCCGCGACATCCATCGATCCGTACCGACTCTCCGACCGGGTCCACCACGTCGTCGGATCGGGCTTCATCATCGATCCGGCCGGCCTGATCCTGACCAACGCCCACGTGGTCTTCAACCGCCAGTCGGTCCGGGTGACGCTTGACGACGACACCGAAGTAGCCGCCGAGGTCGTTGGCGCGGACCCGATCCTCGACGTGGCCGTCTTGCGGATACCCAAGCCGTCCGACGCGAGCTTGCCGACCATCGCGCTCGGTGACTCGGACAAGGTCCGCGTGGGCGAAGACGTCGTCGCCATCGGCAATCCGCTCGGCCTCGATCAGACGCTCACCCGCGGAATCGTGTCCGCGATCAACCGCATCCTGTCCGACACGCCGCTCTCGCTCCTCGAGCCCCTGATCCAGACCGACACGCCCATCAACCCCGGCAACTCGGGCGGGCCGCTGCTGAACCGGTGCGGCGACGCCGTCGGCATCACGACCTCCCTGATTCCGGATGCCCAGAACATCAGCTTCGCAATTCCGATCAACCTGGCCAAGTCGATCCTGCCGTCCCTCCTGCAGAAGGGCCGGGTGGTCCGCCCCTGGATCGGCTTCCACGGCCAGCTCGTCGACGACAGCCTGCGGGACCTCCTGCGGATCCCCCTGGTGGAGGGCCTCCTGGTCGAAGTGATCGAGCCCGGAAGTCCGGCCGAGCACGCGGGGCTTCATGGAGGGCAGCTCGAGATCGCCATCGGCGGCCGGGAGTACCTCTTCGGCGGAGACATCGTGACCGCGATGAACGGCACCCGGCTGACGTCGGCGGACAATCTCGCGGACTCCATGCGCGCCCTGAAGGTCGGCGACACCCTCCGTCTCACCGTCTTCCGGCAGGGGGAATACCGCCAGGTCGAGTATGAGCTGCCGGAACGGCCGTACCTCCCCGGCGACATCCCGGGCCAGTCCACCCTGTCGCCCGCCGGTCGCAGCCATCGCCCGCCCGGAACGCGGGTCGAGCCGTCCCCGGCGCTTCGTCGGCCGGGGCCCGCTCCGCGTCCAGAATGACGGGTACTCGCCCACCGACCAGGCTCAGGTCGTGACGGAGGAGCTCATACCGTCCGCCGTGCCGGGCCGGCCACCGGGGACGTGGCTGAGCCGGCCCGGAGGGGTGCTGTGCCTCATCCTCCTGTGGGCGGGCCTCCACGCGCTGCTGCGGCTCTCTTTTTCCTCTTCCCTCACCGCCGACGACGCGCGCGAGGCGGTGCTCGCCCAGAGCCTCCGGTGGGGCTATCAGGCGCGGCAGCCGCCGCTGTACAACTGGCTCGCCTGGGGCGCGGTCCGGGTTGTCGGTCCCGGGCTGCTGGCGCTCACGCTCCTCAAGTACGTCCTGCTCGTCCTCGCCTTCTGGCTCGTGTACCTGATCGCGCGGCGGATCCTGCGGGATGCGCGGCTCGCCACCCTCGGCACCTTCGCGCTCATTCTGCTGCTGCCGATCGGCTGGACCGTGCACGAGGCGCTCACCCACAGCGTCGTCGTCCTGGCGACCTGCGCGGGAACGGTCTACGCGCTGATCCGCGTCGCGGACGAGCCGCGGCCGCTCGCCTACGCAGGCCTCGGCCTCGCGGTCGGGCTCGGCCTCCTGTCGAAGTTCACCTTCGTCCCGTTCCTCGCCGCCCTCGGTCTCGCCGTCCTGAGCGTCGAGCGCTATCGTCGCCGCCTCGCCACCCCGCGGATCCTGATCACCGCCGTCGTCGCCGCCCTGGTCGTCCTGCCGTTCGCGGTGTGGTTCCTCGGCGAGGGCCACGATCTCGCGCATCTCTACGCGCGCGAGGTCCACATCGAGAACGGGCACGCCTGGGCCCGCAGTGCGCGCACCGGCCTCCTCTACATCGCCCGGGTCACGGCGCTCTACATGGCGCCGGTCGGCCTCGCCCTGGGCGCGTGCTTCCCGGCGATCTATCGGCGCCTGCCCTCCGGCGAAGGCGACACCTCCGAAGGCCGTCTGCTCGGCTGGATCCTCGCCTGGATGCTGGTCGTGTTCACCGCCGCCGCCCTCGCCGGAGGCCTGGGCTTCCTCAAGGCACGCTGGCTCGTGCCGACCTTCTTTCTCGCGCCGCTCTATGGCCTGTGGCGCGCCGAGCGCCAGGGCGTGCCGACTCGGCGCGTCGCGGCGTTCGCGGTCCTGCTGGTCCTCGTCGAGGTTCTGGTGATCGGCGGCCTGACCTTCCGGGTCCTGGGCGCGAGCCTGTTCCGCCAGCAGTACCGGATCAACGAGCCCTACGACGCGATCGCCGCCGGGCTCGCCCGCGTGGGCTTCACCCACGGCACCATCGTCGCCGGGTACGGCACCCTCGCCGGGAACCTCGCGGTCCGCTTCCCGGATTCCCGGCTCCTTCACACCGAGTACCCTGACTTCCAGCCGATCGGCGAGGACTCGGGCCAGTGCCTACTCGTCTGGGACCGCCACCGCGGGCGGCGAGGAAGCCCGGAGGAGAGCGGGCCTCCCGAGGACGTCCGCCGCTACGCCGCGGCCCTCGACGTCGGGCTCACCGGCTCGGAGCCGGTCGGGGTGGTGGAGGCGCCGTTCCTGTTCGACGCCCAGCGGATCCGCCGCGTCTACTACATCCTCCTCCCGGACGGTGCGGGGCGCTGTCGGTGAGGTCGCGCCCGCTTGCGCGAGCCCCGGTCCTCCCTGACAATCGAGCCCATGCGAATCGGCGGCGTGGACGTGCGGGGGCTGGCCCGACTCGCGCCCATGGCGGGGGCGACCAACGCGCCGTTCCGCCTGGTGGCGCGCGAGTGCGGCAGCGGCCTCACCACCACGGAGGAGATGGACGCCGCCTCCATCCTGTTCGAGACGCCGCACGCGGTCGCAGCCACCGCCTACTATCCGGCCGAGCGACCCCTCGCGATGCAGCTCCTCGGCAAGAAGGCGGAGGACCTGGCGGACGCCGCCGCGCGGTGCGAGGCCATGGGCGCCGACGTCGTCGACCTCAACATGGGCTGCCCGGTCCCGAAGATCACGGGCAAGGGCAAGGGCGCCGCCCTCATGCGGGACCTCCCCGGCACCGCCCGGATCCTCGGCGCCATGCGCCGGGCGGTGCAGGTCCCGCTGACGATCAAGATCCGCGGGGGCTGGGACGACACGCACCTGAACGCCGTCGAGGTCGCTCGGATGGCGGAGTCGGAAGGCGTCGACGCCATCGCCGTCCACCCGCGCACGCGGTCGCAGATGTTCACGGGCAAGGCGCCGTGGGCGATCATCGCCGAGGTCGTCGACGCCGTGCGCGTCCCGGTGACCGGGAACGGCGACGTCCGCTCGATGGCCGACGCGCGGCGCATGGTGGCGGAGACCGGATGCCAGTCGGTCATGGTCGGGCGGGGCGCGCTCGGCCGCCCGTGGGTGTTCGACGAAGGGTACGACGCCCTGCCCGCGGATGCCCAGCGAGAGTACCGCGCGCGGGTCATCGCTCGCCACGTCGCCCTGATCCGGGAGCACTGCCACGAGCGCTACGCGCTCACCCAGCTCAAGAAGCACCTGGCGTGGTACACCGAGGGACTCGATCACGCGTGCAAGTGCCGTCTCGAGATCTTCCAGGCGCGGACGGCCGACGAGGTCTGGGATACCTTCCAGCGCTACTGGACGCGCGCCGAGCGCGAGCACGACCTCGTGCTCGAGGCCGCCACCGCATGACCCGCCGGACAGCTCCGCAGAAGCCGCCCGCCGGATCCAGAGGAGACAGCTGATGGCCCGGATGACAGGGGGGCAGGCGCTCGTGGCCTCGCTCCGTCGGGAGGGCGTGCGCGTGGTCTTCGGGCTTCCCGGCGTCCAACTCTACGGCGCCATGGCGGCGCTCCGCGAAGAGCCCGCGATCCGGTTCATCGCCACCCGGCACGAGCAGGCCACCACGTACATGGCCGACGGCTACGCGCGGGCGAGCGGCGACATCGGCGTCGCGCTGGTCGTCCCGGGGCCGGGTCTCCTGAACGCGTCGGCGGGTCTCTCCACCGCGTACTCGGCGTCGTCGCCCGTCCTGCTGATCGCCGGACAGATCCCCAAGGCGAAGATCGGGAAGAACGTCGGACTCCTCCACGAGGTGAACGACCAGCTCGACGCGATCGCGCCGGTCACGAAGTGGCGGCAGCGCGTGCTCGACGTCGGGGAGATTCCCGCCGCCATCCGCGAGGCCGCGCGCCAGCTCCGGACCGGCCGCCCGCGCCCGGTCGTGGTCGACATCCCGCCGGAGACGCTGGAGGACGAGGGCGAGGCGACGCTGCTCGATCCCGCGGTCGCCGAGCGGCCGCCGGCCCCCGCGGCCGAGATCGAGCACGCGGTCGCGCGCCTCGTGGCGGCGCGCCATCCCGTGATCATCGCCGGTGGCGGCGTCAACCTCGCCGGCGCGCACGACGCGCTCCGCGCCGTGGCGGAGCATCTCCAGGCGGCGGTCATCATGACCGCGGAGGGCAAGGGCGCGCTGAGCGACGCGAGTGATCTGTCGCTGGGCGCCGCGCTCTGGCCGGGCTCGCCGGTGCGGCTCTATCTCGATCAGGCCGACGTCGTGCTGGCGGTGGGCACGCGGCTGGCGATGGTGTCCCTCCAGCCGACGCAGCAGGTGATCCAGATTGACATCGATCCGGACGAGATCGGCCGGAACCACTCGCCGACCCACGCCCTGGTGGGGGACGCGCGCGCGACGCTGGAGCGGCTCGCCGAAGGTCTCCGCGCGGGCGGGCCCGCGCGACCCTCGCGCCAAGCCGAGCTCGAAGCCGTCCGAGCGGCGACGGTCGCCGCCGACGACCAGGAGCCGCAGGCGTCCATCCAGCGGAGCCTCCGCGCCGGGACGCCGCGCGGCGGGATCATGATCGGGGACATGACGCAGATCGGCTACCACTCGCGGCCGTTCTGGCCCGTGTACGAGCCACGGACGTACCTCACGTCCTCGTACTCCGGCAATCTCGGCTACGGGTTCCCCACGGCGCTCGGCGCCAAGGTTGCGCGCCCGGACCGGCCCGTCGTCGCGGTGTGCGGCGACGGCGGCTTCCTCTTCAACAGCCAGGAGCTGTCGACGGCCGTGCGGTACGGGATCGCGGTCGTGGTCGTCGTGTTCAACGACGACGCCTACGGGAACGTCGCCCGGGACCTCGACGAGGCCTGGGGCGGCAGCATCGGGGCCGACCTGGCGAACCCCGACTTCGTGCGCCTTGCCGAGGCGTACGGCGTCACCGCCTTCCGGGCGAAGGAGCCGACCGAGGTGGGCGATCTCGTCCGCGAGGCGATCGCTCTCGATCGCCCGGTGCTGATCGAGGTGCCCGTCGGACGGATGCCGCGCCCGCGGTTCTTCACGCCGCGCCGCGCGCCAAAGCGGCTCGGCTCGTAGACCGCCGCCCCTTCCGGGCGAGCGTCACCGGGCGGCCCTTGACCGGCCGTAAGGGCCTCGCTAGGCTCGGGCGCAGTCATCGTCCGCTGTCTCGTCATGATCGGCAACCGCTGAACGCCACCCGCGTGGCCAGCGTGGATGGATAGAGGGATTCAGCATGTGCGGCATCGCGGGCTTCTTCGACAGGTCGGGCGATCGCAACGCGCCTGCGGGCGCCACGCTCCTCCGGATGCTGACCGCACTCGGATGCCGGGGTCCGGACTCGGCCGGCATCGCTCTTTGGGGTCGGGGGGACGACGACGACCTCGTCGTGCGGGTCAAAGTCGGCGAGGGCGGGGATCTCGAGGCTCGCCGGCGCGAGGTGCTCCGTCGCGCGAGGCAGGTCACCCGGGTGCGGACCTCCACCGCCCAGGGTGCGCTCCTGCGCCTGGTGGTTGCCAAGGTGGCTCCCGGCGAGCTGGCGGCAGCGGTCGAAGCCGTCGCCCCCGACGTCGAGGTGGTCAGCATGGGCCAGCGCCTCGAGATCGTGAAGCAGGTCGGCGCGCCGGCCGGCCTCGATGCGGACTTCGCGGTGTCGACCTGGACGGGCACCCATGGGCTCGGGCACACGCGCCTGTCGACGGAGAGCCGAGTGGACCTCTCGCACTCCCAGCCCTTCTGGGCGCACGGGACGCCCGATCTCGCCGTGGTCCACAACGGTCACATCTGCAACTACCACCGTCTCCGCCGGATCTACGAGCAGGAGGGCGTGCGCTTCTACACCGAGAACGACTCCGAGATCATCGGCCTCTACCTCGCACGGCAGCTCGCCGTCGGCCGAACCCTCGGTGAGGCGCTCCAGGCGTCGGTACGCGACCTCGACGGGAGCTTCAGCTATCTCGTCGGAACCGCCGACGCCTTCGGGTTCGCGAAGGATCCCTACAGCCTGAAGCCCCTGATCGTCGCGGAGACCGCCGGCGCCGTCGCCATCGCCAACGAGGAGGTCGCGCTCCAGGCCGCCCTCGGCTCACAGTACCGTGCGCGGGAGGCGGGAGCAGGCAGCACCGCCTGCTGGGAGGTCGGTCGACAGCCCGGGGCGCGCCGTGCCCCTCGCGTGCGGCGGGTCGCCTGAGGTGAAGGCCGTCGACTGCGCGACGCTCTCGGTCCGCGAGGTGAACATCGCCATCCGCCGGCTGATCGAGGCCGGCGAGCGCGAGATCACCCTCCGGAACCCGGGCGCCCGCCACAACCTCGCGGTGGCCATCCTCACCGACGTGGCGATCACGATCGACGGGCCGGTCGGCTACTACGCGGGCGGCATGAGCGACGGGGTGCGGCTCGCGATCCGCGGGTCGGCCGGCTGGGGTGTCGCCGAGTGCATGATGTCGGGCACCGTCGTCGTCGACGGTAACGCCGGGAACGGCGCCGCGGCCTCGATCCGAGGGGGGACCGTCGTCGTGCGGGGCGACGTCGCGGCGCGCGCCGGCGCCTCGATGAAGGGCGGCCTCCTGATCGTCGGCGGGAGCTGCGGCTACATGACGGGCTTCATGATGCAGCGTGGGCAGATCATCGTCTGCGGCGATGGAGGCGACGCGCTCGCCGACTCCATGTACGAGGGGGTCATATACGTCGGTGGGGACATTGTGGCGCTCGGCAGCGACGCGGTCGTCTCGGACGCCAGCGCCAGTGAGCTGGCGGAGGTCCGAGCAGCGCTCGATCGTCACGGCGTGAAGGGACCGGCCGCCTTCCGCAAGGTCGTGTCGGGGCGCAAGCTCTGGAACTACGACAAGAAGGACATGGAGACATGGAAGGCGGCGTTCTGAGACCGCTCCGCCCGAGCCAGATCTACCGCCCGGATGTCATGGAGGACATCCACATCAAGGCGGAGCTGGGCCGGTACCGCTTCCGGGGCTTCGGGACGCTCCGGCCCCGGCCGCTTCCGAGCTTCGACGACCTGACCTTCATTCCCTGCTCGCTCACCCGCATCCCGCTGGAGGGTTACCGCGAGCGCTGCCGCACCACCACGGTACTGGGGACCCGTCACGCCAAGCGACCGATCGAGCTCGAGACGCCGGTCATGATCACCGGGATGAGCTGGGGCGCGCTCTCCTACAACGCCAAGGTCGCCCTCGCCCAGGGCGCGCGGCAGGCGGGCAGCTCCACCACCACCGGCGACGGCGGCATGCTCCCGGCGGAGCGCGAGCACGCCCGCGTGCTGATCTACGAGGTGCTGCCGAGCCGCTACGGGATGAACATCCACCACCTCCGCTCGGCCGACGCGATCGAGCTCACCGTGGGCCAGGGCGCCAAGCCCGGTACCGGCGGGATGCTCCTCGGCTCGAAGATCTCCGCGGAGATCGCCGCCGCGCGCGAGCTGCCGCCCGGGGTCGACCAGCGGAGCCCCGCGCGCCATCCGGACTGGCTCGGTCCGGACGACATGATCATCAAGATCGAGGAGCTGCGCGAGGCCACCGACTGGCAGGTGCCGGTCTTCGTGAAGATGGGCGCCACGCGCGTCTACGACGACGTCAAGCTCGCGGCGAAGGCCGGCGCCGACGTCGTGGTGGTGGACGGCATGGAGGGCGGCACCGCCGCGTCGCCGGAGATCCTCCAGGACCACACCGGGATCCCCACCCTGGCCGCGGTCTGCGAGGCCCGCCAGGCGCTCCAGGACATGGGTCTCTATGGTCAGGTCCAGCTGATCATCGCGGGTGGCATCCGGTCGGGAGTGGACGCCGCCAAGGCGCTCGCGCTCGGCGCCGACGCCGTCTACATCGGAACGGCGGCGCTGATCGCACTGAACTGCAACAAGCCCATCTACCTCGAGGACTACGAGGCGCTCGGGACGGAGCCCTACGCCTGCCACCACTGCCATACCGGGCGGTGTCCCGTCGGCATCACGACCCAGGATCCCGAGCTCATGAAGCGCCTGCCGATCCCGGAGGCCGCCGAGCGCGTGGCGAACTTCCTCCACGCCATGACGCTCGAGATCCAGATGCTCGCCCGGGCGTGCGGAAAGGCGGACGTTCACGATCTCGAGCCCGAGGACCTCAGGCCGCTCACGATCGAGGCCTCGGCGATCACGGGACTGCCGCTGGTGGGCACGCGCTGGGTCCCCGGCCGGGGCCGGGACCACTAGGCAGGCCCTCCCGGCCGATGCCGTCCGCGCGTCGGACCTCGCCGTCTCGCCATCCTCGCGGAGCGCCCGGCGCTCCCAGGAGTCCCAAGGAGCCACGGATGACCCCGGAGCAGATTCGCTCTCGCGTCCAGGCGGACAAGGTCGACTACATGCTGGCCCAGTTCGTCGACATCCACGGGACACCGCGCTGCAAAGGGGTGCCGGCGCGGGCTCTCGATCTCTTCCTCAATGGATCGGCTGGCTTCGCGGGCGCAGCCGTGTCGGGCATGGGCCAGGGCCCACACGACCACGACATGATCGCGATGCCGGACCTCGCCTCATACACGCTGGTGCCGTGGGAGACGGGCGTCGCGCGCTTCGCCTGCGACATCACGGTGGACGGTCAGCCCTGGCCGTACTGCTCGCGGACGGCTCTCCGCCGCATGACCGCCGAGCTCCTCAAGGAGGGGTTCGTGATGATGGTCGGCGCGGAGGCGGAGCACTTCCTCGTCCGGCGGCGCGAGGACGGCAGCATCGTGCCCTTCGACCCGGACGGCGTCGACACGCTCGAGAAGCCCTGCTACGACTTCAAGAGCCTCGCTGGCTCCATGGGCTACCTCCGCACGCTCGTCACGTTTCTCGACCGGCTCGGGTGGGAGCCGTATGCCTCCGACCACGAGGACGGCACGGCCCAGTACGAGATCAACTGGAAGTACTCCGACGCGCTCACCACTGCGGACCGCGTCACCTTCTACAAGATGATGACGAGCCAGGTCGCGAAGAGCTTCGGCGCCATCGCGACCCACATGCCGAAGCCATTCGGGAATCTCACCGGGTCCGGCACGCACTTCCACATCTCGCTGTGGGACACCGCCCGCCGGCGGAACCTGTTCCTGGACGAGCGCGACGCGCGAGGCCTCGGCTTGTCGCGCCTCGCGTATCACTTCCTCGGCGGCGTCATGGACCACGCCCCCGCCCTGACGGCCGTCGTCGCGCCCACCGTCAACGACTACAAGCGGCTGTCGGTCGGCGAGTTCCTCACCGGGGTCACCTCCGGCTTCACCTGGACGCCCGCGTTCATCAGCTACGGCGACAACAACCGCACGCAGATGTTCCGGGTGCCCGAGCCCGGGCGGTTCGAGTGCCGGCTGGTGTCCGGCTCGGTGAACCCGTACCTCGGGATGGCGGCGTTCATCGCCGCGGGTCTCGACGGTGTCCGCCGGAAGCTCGATCCCGGCGAGCCGAACGTCCAGAAGAACATGTATCGCCTCACCCTCGAGGACGTGCGGGGCGGCAAGATCGGGCTCATCCCCCAGAGCCTGGCCGAGGCCATCACCAGCTTCGAGGCCGATCCCGTCGTCCAGCGCGCGCTCGGGCCCGAGCTGGCCGCGGAGTTCATCAAGGTGAAGCGCCAGGAGTGGGTCCGGTACCACAACACGGTGAGCCGCTGGGAGATCGACCGCTACCTCACCCTCTTCTGACCGGCCCCTTCGACAGGACCCGGCCGGTCAGCCGGTAGCGCGCCCCTCGATGAGCGACCCGTCAGGGCTCCGGTTGCGATTCCTCGGCTCGGGGGACGCATTCGGCAGCGGAGGGCGCTTCCAGACCTGTCTCTGTCTCGAGGGACCGGAGGGCCGCCGCGTCCTGATCGACTGCGGCGCGACGGCGCTCGTCGCCATGAAGGGCGCCGGCATCGATCCGGCCTCGGTCGATTCCGTCCTTCTGTCGCACCTCCACGGTGACCATTTCGGCGGGCTCCCCTTCCTCACCCTCGACGGTCAGTTCGCGCGGCGCGAGACGCCCCTCGCCGTCGCCGGGCCGCCGGGCACCCGAGACCGGCTGACCGCCGCGATGGAGGTCCTGTTTCCGGGCTCGTCCACGGTGGCCCGACGCTTCCCCACCGACGTGATCGAGCTCTCCCCCGGGCAGTCGACGGCGGTTGGGGCGGCCGGGAGCGTGACGGTCACCGGCTTCCCGGTCGAGCACGCGAGCGGGGCTCCGTCCTATGCGCTGCGCGTCGAGTGGGCGGGGCGCGTCGTGGCGTACTCGGGGGACACCGAATGGTGCGAGGGCCTGGTCGACGCGGCGCGCGGAGCGGATCTCTTCGTCTGCGAGGCCTACACCTTCGAGCGGCGAATTCGCTACCACCTGGACCACGCGACGCTCGCCCGGCATCTCACCCGGATCGGCGCTCGCCGCGTGATCCTGACGCACCTCGGTCCCGACATGCTGGCCCGCCGCCACGACGCCGTCGCGGAGTGCGCGGACGACGGGCTCGTCCTGGAGATCTAGCGGCGGGCCGGCCGGGGCTCGCCGAGACGGAGCACGCCGGCGTACGCCGGTCGCCTCGGCCTCAGACCCGGACCTCTTCCTCGCTCTCGATCTTGTCCGGGTCGAGGGCCATGTCAGCCCCCGGCGCTCCCGGAATCCGGATGACTCCGCTCACCGGGCGCAGCGGGTGCTTGAGGAAGTGCATGTTGATGTCGTTCCACTTCACCAGGTACTCCTGGTAAGGCGTGTGAATCGGGGACTGCGACGCCGAGAAGTGGATGGTCATCGGGGTCGAGTGCCCGTGCGGGATCGTGATGAGGTCGTGGGTCGTGGCGCACGCCGCGATCTTCAGGGTTTCCGAGAGGCCGCCGCACCAGTAGATGTCAGGCTGGAGGACATCCAGGGCGTCCTTCTCGAGGAAGCGCTTGAACCCCCAGCGCGTGTACTCGTGCTCGGCCCCCGAGAGAGGGATCCGCGTCTTGGCCTTGAGCTTGACGTAGCTGTCGATGCGATCGGGCATGAACACTTCCTCGAGCCAGCGCGGCTGGTACTCCTCGATGCGCGCGCAGAGCTCGACGGCGTAGTCGAAGCTCATGCTCTGCCAGCAATCCAACATGATGTCGTAGTCGTCCCCGAGCGTCTCCCGCAGCGTTCTCACCAGCGCGACGTTCTTCTGGAGCCCAGCATGGCCACTCATCGGACCATGCCGGAAGAACCATTTCTGCGCCGTGTACCCGAGTTTCCGGTACCGCAGCGCCCGCTCCCGCACCTTCCCGAGGTCGTCGACCGCGTAGCCGAGCATGCTCGCGTAGGCCGGCACCTCGGTGCGCGTCGGACCACCGAGGATGCGCCAGATCGGTTGACCGAATGCCTGGCCCCTGATGTCCCAGAGGGCGCAGTCGACCGCCGACAAGGCGATCATGGCGTCGCCCTGCCGCCCGTGCACCTGGAATCGGTGCATCTGGTCCCAGAGGAGCTCGGTGGCGAGCGGGTCCTTGCCCAGCAGGAGATGGGCGAGCTGCGTCAGCACGAGCCGCGCCGCGTCCGGCCAGATCGGCCCGGCGACGCCGCTGACGCCCTCGTCGGTGAGGATCTCGAGGAAGTGCTGGGTCGTGCGGAAATGCCGATCGTCGAGCTGCTCGCCCCCCGTCCGCCACGGGTCGGCGCGATGCTCGGGGTAGATGTCGATCGGGCGCACCAGCCGGTCCTCCCACAGGGGACCTTCCGTCGGCATGGTGCCGGTCAGCCGGCGCACGGTGAGCTTCTGGATCTTCACGGCTCAGCCGTTTCGGTTGACCGAAGTCACGGCGGGTGTGGCGCAGCCCGGCCACAGCAGTGCAGCCACCACGTGGACGCTAGACTCCCGATCGGTCTCCGCATCGGTTCCCTCGCAATCCCCCGAAGCCCCCGCCGAGTCGACCCGTTCCGGAGTCCACCATGGCGCGGTGGGGCGGCGCCGGTCGAAGCCGCCCGCGGGCATCTTGTGAATCGCTCGACCGGGCTGTCAAGGCCCGCGGTCGCGGGCGCCACCCCGGCGCTCCCTCTTGGGACGCCGGCGTCCCCATTCGGCCGATCGCCCGGCGGTACCATGAGAAGTGGTGAGCCAGGCGCGGCCGGAGGTCGTCATCGTCGGGGGTGGCTTCGCCGGGCTGTACACCGCCCGGGCGCTTCGGGGCGCGCCTGTCCACGTCACGATCGCCGATCGGCGGAACCACCACCTCTTCCAGCCGCTGCTCTACCAGGTGGCGACCGCCGCCCTGAATCCCGCGGACATCGCGGCGCCGATCCGGAGCGTGTTCCGCGGCTGGCCGAACGTGTCGGTCGTGCTGGCGGAGGCGGTGGGAATCGACCTCGCCGCGAAGAAGCTCCTGCTCGCGGACGGCGAGCTCCCCTACGACTACCTGGTCCTCGCGACCGGCGCGACCCATTCCTACTTCGGCCACGACGAGTGGGCCCGGTTCGCGCCAGGGCTCAAGAGCATCGAGGACGCGCTCGACATCAGGCGGCGTGTGCTCCTCGCCTACGAGATGGCCGAGCGCGAGGAAGATCTCGAACGTCGTCGGGAGTGGATGACGTTCGTGATCATCGGCGGCGGTCCCACCGGCGTGGAGCTGGCCGGGGCGCTCGCCGAGATCTCGCGCCAGGCGCTGTCTCGCGAGTTCCAGCACATCGATCCGACCCAGGCGCGCATCATCCTGATCGAGAGCGTGCCGAGGGTGCTGCCACCCTATCCGGAGGACCTCTCCGCCAAGGCCCGCAGCCAGCTCGAGCGGCTGGGCGTGGAGGTCCGCACCGGCGCGCGCGTCACGGGTGTCGACGCCAACGGCGTGCTCCTCGGCCCGGAGCGCATTCTCGCGCGCACCGCGATCTGGGCCGCTGGTGTGGCGGCGGCGCCCTTGGCCCGGACTCTGGGAGCACCGCTCGATCGTGCCGGGCGCGTCGTGGTTGATCCGACCCTGGCGGTGCCCGGCCGTGACGACGTCTACGTCATCGGCGATCTGGCGGCGGTCCAGCAAGACGGCAAGCCGGTTCCCGGAGTCGCCCCGGCCGCGATCCAGATGGGCCGGCACGTCGCGCGCAACATCCGACGCGCCCTCGCCGGCCAGCTGCGTCAGCCGTTCCGCTATCGCGACAAGGGGAGCTTCGCGACGATCGGACGCGGCAAGGCGGTGGGCGAAATGCTGGGCGGCTTGAAGCTCTGGGGCTTCCCGGCGTGGGTCGCCTGGCTGGCGATCCACATCTTCTTCCTCGTCGGCTTCCGGAGCCGGGTGCTCGTGCTGTTCCAGTGGGCATACTCGTACGTCACCTTTCGCCGCGGCGCGAGGTTGATCACCGGGCCGTTCACCCCTCCGCCTCGGTAGCCCTGGCGCGATCGGGTCTCGGGCTCGGACGATACGGGCGAGCACGCACCGTCGGCGTCGATTCCCCCGTCCGACGCGTTCAGCGCGTCACTTCCGCTCCGTGAACCGCCGCACCCGCTCGGCCGCCTCCCCGCGCGCGAAGGCCGCCTCGGTGATCTCGCCCTCGAGCCGGAGCGCCCGCTCCAGACGGTCGTCGAGACCCTGGACGAGGAGCCGCTTCAGCTTGCCGACCGAGTAGCGCGACTTCCCGGCAACCGTCCCGGCGATCTCGATCGCTTTGGGCAGCATCGCGTCGCGCGGCGCCACCCAGCCGACCAGGCCCATCGCTTCGAGGTCCCGCGCCGAGTGGCGCTCCCCCAGGACCATCAGCCGCATCGCGCGCTGGTGGCCCACCGCCTGGGGCAAGAGATGGGTGACGGAGCCGGTCACGAACTGGGCCCACTCCATCTCCGGGAAGAACGCCACCAGGTCGTCGGCGGCGACGACCATGTCGCAATTGCAGAGCCACTCGAAGCCACCGCCGACGGCGTAGCCGTGGATCGCCCCGACGACCACCTTGTCGGAGAGCATCATCGCGCGGGTGACGGCCTGGATGCCCTCGATGTGGTCGCGGATGGACGCCGGGCTGGCAGACTGCTCGCCAAACTCCTTCAGGTCGTCGCCGGCGCAGAAGGCGCGCCCCGCTCCGGTGAAGACGATGACCGCGATCTCCGGATCGGCGTTCGCCCGGTGAAACGCCGCCGCGGTGTCTCGGGTCAGCGCCCGGCTCATGGCGTTCAGTCGCTCCGGCCGGTTGAGAGTCACGACGCCGATCGATCCTCGACGCTCGAGCGTCACGAAGCTCATCAGGGCTCCCTTTCCACCAGTCGCGTCTTGCCCTCGGTGCGGGGCAGCGCCTCGAAGGGTAGCATCGTCACCTCCGCGCTCGCGCCGATGGCGGTGCGGATCCGGCGGGCCAGCTCGGCGGCCGCCTCCGGCCAGCGCTCGGCCGGCAGACCCCGGGCGGCTTCGACGCGCAGCGCGATCCGGTCATACGGTCCGGGGCCGGACAGCGCGATGCGGAAGTGCCCCGACGCGACGTCGCCGGCCTCGGCCACCACGCGCTGGACCGAGGTCGGAAACACGTTGACGCCGCGCACGTTGAACATGTCGTCGGTGCGGCCGGCGACGCGGAAACGCCAGGTTGCGCGCCCGCACGCACAGGGCCCCGTGGCGGTGACGGTGAGGACGTCGCGGGTCCGGTAGCGCACCAGCGACTGGCATTCCTTGGCGAGATGGGTGCAGACCAGCTCGCCCGTCGCGCCCTCGCGGATCGGCAGGCGCGCGCCCGATGCCGGATCGAGCAGCTCGACGAACACGCCGTCCGCGGCATGGTAGTGCAGATCGCTCGTATGCTCGCACTGCCCTCCGAGGATCGACATCACCTCGGAGAGGCCGAAGTTCGCGTTGCGGACCTTGAACCCCCAGGTCTGCTCCAGCCGGGCGCGAAAGGCCTGGTTGTCGAGCCCCGCCTCGCCGCCGAACAGACCGATCTGAAGACCCAGAGAGCGCGGCTCCCGGCCCATCTCCTCGCGCAGCACCTTCTCGAGGAGCGCCGGATAGGACGGCGTGCAGTGGATGCCGGTGATGCCGAGCTCCGGGATCGTCTCGAGCAGCTTCCGCGTGTTGCCGACTCCGAACGGCACCGCGGTCGCCCCGCTTGCCTCGATGATCATGTGGTCGGTGACGCCGCCGGTCCACAACTGGTAGTTCAGGCAGTGCACGATGCGGAGACCCGGGCGCGCGCCGGCGCAGAACATCCCCCGGCCGCCCAACCGCGTGACCACCTCGACGTCCTTCTGCGAGAACGCGATGTTGAGCGAGCGCCCCGTGGTGCCGGAGGTCCGGTGGATCCGCACCACCCGCTCGGGGGCGCACGCGACGTAGTCCCCGTAGGGGGGCGACCCCTCCTGCGAGACGCGGATCTCCTCCTTGTCGGTCAGGGGCAGGTCGCGAAGCGCGTCCAGGGTGACCGCGCGCCGGGCCGCCTCCCCGAACTTCCTCTGGTAGAACGTCGACCGGGCCCGGACGTAGTCCCACTGGACCTGCCACATCCGCTCCTGCATGGGGGCCAGGGCCTCGGGCGGAGTCGTCTCGATCTCGGGATGGAGAAGCGTGGGCATGCTCACGTGGGCCTCTGGTCTCGACATCGTGAAATGTTCGGCGACGCTGCCCGGGCCGGAGCCGTCCGGGCCGTCCGCCCAACGGTAGGGGCGCCCCGAGAACGCGTCAAGGGATGGAGGCGCCAACCCGGCCGAGCAGGCAGGGACGCGTCGGGCTTTCCGCTCGGCGGTCGGGCCATTCGTGCGTCGCGACCCGACGACGCCTCGCCTTCCGATGCTCCGCCCAGGCGCCGGGTGATCGGCCCAGCCGCGTCAGGCGATCCGGATGATCCCCGGCTCGACGGTCTCGAACCGCGAGGCGACCTCCGGGTCGTGGCCGGCGACGATCCGCTCGCGTGCGCCTGCGAGCGCGTGAATCGTCTCGAACCCCGCCAGCATCTCCGGTAGGTTCGTGATGATCTGGACGGGCTGGAAGCGCTCGACGTTCCGGTAGAAGTGGGACGCGTCGGACGTGAGCACGATGCGCCCCTTCGCGGTCTCCACCGAGACGATCTGGAGCCCCGCGGTGTGACCGCCCAGCCGGTGGACCCGCAGCCCCGGCAAGATCTCCCGCTCGCCCGTCACGAGCCGCACGCGGTTCGCGTAGTTGAGCCGCACCAGCTCGGCGAGCGCACCCGGATTCGCCGACATCTTGTACGCGTCGTAGCGGGCCACGGCCCCCGTCCAGAACGCGACCTCCTCCTCCTGGATCCAGAACTCGGCGCCGGGAAAGTGCCGGTAGCCGGCCCAGTGGTCCCAGTGCAGATGCGTGATGACCGCCGTCGGAATGTCCTCGGCCCTCACGCCCAGACGGCCCACCATGGTGGCCGGACTGACGTAGCCGCGGAGCCCCCGGGCCTTGGCGTCCTCGTCGGTGAATCCGGTGTCGACGAGGACGGGGTGCGGTCCCCCGAGGATCAGCCAGACGAAGAAGTGAAGGGTGATCCGCTCGTGGGACGGCTCCCGGTAGAAGAACTCGCAGGCGGTGGTGTCCCGCTCTCCGCACTTGAGCGCATAGACCTGGTACACGCGCGACCTCCGTCGGAGGGAGTGGGCCCGGCGCGGGCCGGTGCCCAGTCTACCGCGTGAGCCAGCTGAGCAGGCGGCCGGGCAGGAGCGAACCGAAGGCGGCGGGAACGGTGGAGCGTTCGCTCTGGCCCGAGGAAGCGCCGGTCCTGGCGCGGGCGACCGGCTCGAGCGGATAGACGGCGCGCGTGGCCGCCGCCACCACATAGGCCCGCAGGTTGTTGGACTCGGGGTCCGCGGGCATCAGGAAGAAGCCCTGCGGGTCCGCGGTGGGACTCTCGGCCGTCCCAACCATCACCTCGCCATCCCGGAAGCGCACCTCGACATGCGGTGCCGAGTTGGCATTGCCCGAGGGGAATTTCTGGCCATCCTGTCGGGCAGGATTCCCCACCAAGTCGCGGACGAAGAAGACCGCCTTCAGGTCCCTCACGAGGACCAGGGTCGACGGGCCGCTCGCCATGGGCTCCGCGAACACGTGAAACCGGCTTTGCGCGGGCCCGAAGTCGAAGGTGTAGCCCTTGACGATCCGCCCATCCGTGTACCGCGCAACCACCTTCCGGTGACTCCCGGTCATCGAGCCTTTCCTCCGGTCACATGGACATCGCCGCCCACCGGAGCCAGAGCTCCGGGTGGACTTCTTCAGCCGCTGTTACGCAACATCCGTGCCACGGGTGGGGCCCTGGCACGCACGGCGGGGTCTCCCGATCCAATCACGCGCGCCGGTTCAGGGCGGCCTTGCGGGCTCGGATACCCCCCGGTAGATTGCTCCAGGCCATGGTTCTACGTCCCCCGGGCCTTGGACGTTACCGTGCCGGGCTCGCCGCGTGTGTCATGTTGTCGGTTCTGGCGGCGACAGCGGTCCTCGCCCCCTGGATCGCGCCTCAGGATCCCCTGGCCCAGAGCCGGCCGGAGCGGTTCTCGCCCCCGTCTCTCGCCCACCCCTTCGGCACCGACGAGTTCGGCCGCGACATCCTGAGCCGCGTGATCCACGGAGCGCGCATCTCGCTGGTCACCGGTGCCGTCGCGGTGCTCATCGGCGGGATCGTCGGCGTGCCGCTCGGTCTCGTCGGCGGCTTCGCCGGAGGGTTCACCGACGCCGCGATCATGCGGGTGCTCGATTTCCTCCTGGCGGTGCCGGCCATCCTGCTCGCGATGGTCATCATCGCCATCCTCGGCCCCGGCTCGTTCAACGCGATGCTGGCGGTCGGCATCGTCAGCGTTCCCTCGTTCGCACGCCTGGTGCGGGCCAGCACGCTCACGCTCAAGGAGCGAGAGTTCGTCATGGCGACGCGGGCGCTCGGTGTCGGCCCGGCGTACCTCATGTTCCGGACGATCCTGCTGAACGCGCTGACGCCCATCGTCGTCCAGGTCGCGGTGACCGCCGCGGTGGCGATGCTGCTCGAGGCCGCGCTGTCGTTTCTGGGGCTCGGCACGCAGCCGCCCGCCCCGTCCTGGGGCTCGATGCTCAACACGGGCCGCTCGTTCCTCCACCAGGCGCCGTGGTACGGCCTGTTCCCGGGTGTCGTGATCACGGTGTCGGTGCTGTCGCTGAATGCGCTCGCCGACACGCTCCAGGAGGTCGTCGACCGAGGCGGCGCCGGCCGCGCGCTCAGCGCCCAGCGGGCCGCCTGATGGTGCGCTACGTTCTCGTCCGGCTGATGCAGCTCCTGCCCGTGCTCCTGCTCGCCTCGATCGGCATCTGGCTCATGATCTACCTCATCCCCGGCGACCCGGCGATCGCGCTACTCGGCTCGGACGCCACGCCCGAGCAGCTCGCGCGCACGCGGATCCTCATGGGTCTCGACCGGCCGCTTCCCGTCCAGTACGCCCGGTGGGTCGCTCGCGTCGTGCGAGGCGATCTCGGCGTCTCGTACCTGAACGGCCTGCCGGTCACCACGATGCTGGCCCAGCGCATCCCGGTGACGCTCCAGTTGACGGCGGCGTCGCTCGTCGTCGCGCTCGTCATCGCCGCGCCGCTCGGCGTGATCTCCGCCGTGCGACCCCGCTCGTGGATCGCCCGCGCCATCACGGGCTACAATGCCCTCGCCATGGCGGTCCCGACCTTCTGGCTCGGCATTCTCCTCGTGCTGTGCTTCGGGCTCTGGCTCCGCTGGCTGCCGCCCTCGGGCTACGTGCCCGTCTGGCAGGAGCCGGGCCGCGCCATGCGCTTCCTGATCCTCCCGGCCTTCACCCTGGGAGCCTACGTCTCGGCGGTGCTCGCGCGCTTCACGCGCGCGGCGCTCCTGGAGACGCTCTACCAGGACTACGTGCGCACCGCCCGGGCCAAGGGGCTCGGCGAGGGGCTCGTCGTGGGCCTCCATGCGCTCCGGAACGCCCTCCTGCCGGTCGTCACCGTCGTCGGGCTCCAGTTCGGCGCCTTCATGGGCGGCGCCGTGATCACCGAGGCGATCTTCGACTATCCCGGCCTCGGCCGCATGCTGCTCCAGGCCATTCTCACGCGCGACTACACCGTCGTGCAGGGTACGATCCTCTTCGTCGTCGTGGCATTCGTCGTCATCAACCTGGTCACCGATCTCGCGTACGCGCTCCTGGATCCCCGGATCCGATACTCCTGAGCCATGGAAGAGAGGGAGATGCCATGACCCGCGCCCACGACCTGAGCCGACGCCGCTTCCTCGGCAGTCTCGCCGCCGGCACCGTCGCCGGGAGCACTCTCCTCGGCGCCGCGCGACGCGCCGCTGCCAAGAAGCGTGGCGGGACGATCACCGTCGGCATGCCCAACGACTGGCTCACCTTCGACCCGCACAACCTCGCGTTCGCCAACTTCACGCTCCAGCAGAACCTCTACGACACGCTGACTCGCTACGACCAGAATCTGAAGCCGCTCCCGGGGCTCGCCGAGCGGTGGGTCGTCGCCCCCGACGGCCAGTCGGTGGCCCTGACCCTCCGGAAGGGCGTGAAGTTCCACAGCGGCAAGGACATGGTCGCGGCCGACGTCGTGAAGAACTTCGAGAAAGCGGCGGACAAGGATCGCGGCATCAACATGTACCCCGCGGTCAACAACGTGGCCGAGGTGACGGCCCCGGACGCCGGGACGGTCCTCATCAAGTTCAAGAAGGTGTCGCCCGAGGTGTTCGACCTCCTCCAGGCGATGGCCATCATCGAGCCATCGGCGATGGACTCCCTCAAGAACCGGGGCAGCGGCACCGGCCCGTTCAAGTTCGTGGAGTGGATGCCGGGCGACCACACGACGCTCGAGCGCAACCCGGCCTACTGGGGCCAGGGCGCGCCGTGGGCGGATCGGGTGATCTTCAAGGTGTTCAGCGACTCGGATGCGATGGTCGCGGCGCTCCAATCCGGCATCTGCGACCTGATCATCGCCGTCCCGCCCAAGGACACCGCGCGGCTCGGCAGCGAGTTCAGCATGGTGCGCGGGACCCCGGGCGCCCTCACCTACGAGATCCGCATCAACGGGACCAAACCGCCCTTCGACAAGAAGGAGGCGCGCCAGGCCATCCATTACGCCATCGACCGCCAGGGCGTGGTCAACAACGTGCTGTTCGGCGTGAGCGAGCCGACGGTGCTGCCGTTCAGCAAGAGCTCCCCCGCGTACGACCGGTCGGTCCTGGCGAAGTATCCCTTCGATCTCCGGCGCGCGAAGGAGCTCCTCGAGAAGGCCGGCGTCGCCGGGGGCAAGGCAGAGTGCCTCTCGCTCCCGCAGTTCCCCGAGCTCCCGGCGATCTCGCAGGTCCTCAAGGCGGACCTCGCGAAGATCGGCTTCACCCTGGACATCGTGGTCCTCGACTCGACCCTCTACTACAAGCGGATGCTGGGCGGCGACTTCCAGATCTGCCCCTCCTTTTCCGGCAACACCCAGAAGTACCCCACGCGGGTCGCGCTCAACAGCATCTACCGCCCGGTGAACAACCCCGTCTGGGGCAACGAGGTGCCCCGGGCGTACCTCGACGCCCTCAACGAGGCCAACAGCACGATCGACCCCGCCAAGCAGAAAGCCGCGTTCGCGAAGTTCAACGCCGCGATCCTCGACGAGGCCTGGGTCGTCTCCATTGCCTACCGCCAGAGCGTCTTCGGCCTCGCCAAGCACGTGGACGGATTCGCGTTCACCGTCGACGACATGGCCGTGCTGGAGAATGTCAGCCTGGAGAAGTGAGACTCGGGCCAGGCAGGCCCTGACTGCCAAACTCTGGGGTCAGGCCTTAACTTTGGTCTTCCGGGGCCGACGGCCGCGCGCCCGGGCGGCGCGAGAACCCGAACGAGGGACCCAGACATGCGACAGCCCCTTCGACGCATCGCCCGCCGGGCCTTCCTCACGCTGGCCATCGTCGCGGTCGCGTCGGCGGCGACGGCTGCCGAGGAGTACACGCTGAAGATGAACGGCGCCAACGGACCGCTGACCCTCTACGTGAGCCCCAAGGCGGTCCGCCGGACCGAGCCCGGCTTCAACGTGGACGTGATCTACCGGCTGGCTGATGGCAAGATCGTCTACATCGACAACCAGAAGAAGACCTACTCCGAGGTGAGCCTGGAGGAAGCCCGCCAGCACGGCGCCAAGGCGGCCGCCGACATGAGCCCGCAGCAGAAGGCGATGATGAGCCGCATGGGCGCTGGCGCCACGGCCACCGTCGCCAAGGTCGGCCCAGGCGAGACCATCGCCGGCGGCGCGACCGAGAAGTACGTCATGAAGAGCCCGGCGATGGAAACGGAGGTCCTGGCCGCTCCGACGCTGAGCGTCCCCGAGGGCTACTACGAGATGACCCGGGCGAGCGCCGGCGCCTTCGGCGCGGCTGCCCAGCCCGGGGAGGCCCTGAAAGCCATCCAGGGGATGATCCTGAAGCGCGTGGGCACGATGACGATGAACAAGATGACGACGACCGAGGTGGCCACGGCCGTAGACACGCATCCGATTCCCCCGGCCACCTTCAATCCTCCCGCCGGGTACAAGAAGGTCCCGAAGGAGGACTGACGCGGTGATCGGCCGGCGCCCATGAGGATCGCGATCGGGCAGTTCATGGAGGAGTCCAACACCTTTGTCCGCCAGCGGGCGGACCTCGATCACTTCCGCGCCACCCAGCTCTTCCACGGCGAGGAGGTCGTCGCCCGCCTTCGCGGCACGCGAGCCGAGATCGGCGGGTTCCTCGACGTGCTGGAGCCCGCCGGCGTCGAGATCGTCCCCACCGTCGCCGCCAACGCGGTCTCGTCGGGGCCCGTCACCCGGCAGGCCTTCGCGGACATTCGCGACGCCCTCCTGGAACGGCTCCGCGGGGCGGGCCGGCTCGACGGCGTCCTCCTCGCGCTCCATGGCGCGATGGTCCTCGAGGACGCCCCCGATGGCGAGGGCGAGCTCCTCGCCGCCGTGCGGGCCGCCGTCGGCCCCGACACGCCCGTGGTCGCGACGCTGGACCTCCACGCCACGATCACGCCCCGCATGGTGCGGGAGGCCGATGCCCTCGTCGGCTACGACACGTACCCCCACATCGACCTCTACGAGACCGGTGCGAAGGCGGCCGCCCTCCTCCTCCGCACCGTGCGGAGGGAGGTCCAGCCCGTGACGCTTTTCGCGCGCGCGCCGATGCTGGTACCGGCCGAGGGCCAGGGCACCGAGGACCAGCCGATGGCCGGCCTCATGGCCGAGGCCAAGCGTCTCCAGGCGCGGCCCGGCGTCCTGGCCGTGTCGCTGTTCCCGGTCCAGCCCTGGCTCGACATCCCGGAGACCGGGTTCTCCGTCATGGCGGTCGCCGACGGCCCGCGCCGCGCGGCCGAGATCGAGCCGATGGTGCGCCAGCTCGCCTGGCAGGCCTGGGAGCATCGGCGCCGCTTCGCGGCCAACCTCCTGACGGTCGACGAGGCCATCCAGCGGGCGCTCGCGAGCGAGGGCGGCCCATTCGTCCTCTCGGAGTCCGCGGACAGCACGGGATCCGGATCGCCCGGCGACAGCGCCCACGTGCTCGAGCGCCTCCTCGCGCTGGGGGTGCGGGAGCCGTGCCTCGTGACCGTGGTCGACGCGCCGGCGGTGGCCCGCGCCATCGCGGCGGGCGTCGGCGGCGAGATCGCCACGACCGTCGGCGGCACGCTGGATCCGCGTTACAACCGGCCGGTGCCCGTCGCGGGACGCGTGCGGATCCTGTCCGACGGCCGCTTCGTCTCGTCCGACAAGAAATCGGCCGGTGTGGAGTTCCACATGGGCCGCGCGGCGGTCATCGAGGCCGGGCGCATCTCCGTGCTGGCCACCGAGCGGCCCGCGTTCACCTTCGACCCGGCCCTCTATCGCGCGGTCGGCCTCGAGCCCCGGGACGCGAAGATCGTGGTGGTGAAGTCGCCGCTCCAGTTCCGCGACGGCTACGGCGGCTTCGCGCGCGCGTGCTGGGTCGTCGACACGCCGGGGCCGAGCACCGCCCGGGTGGAGCGTCTCGACTGGCAACATCGTTCCAGGCCGCTCTTCCCGTTCGACGATGATTTCGAGCCGGAGATCCGGGCCGTCGTCGGACCCAGCCGAGGCGGGGCCGGGCCGCGGACATGACGGACACGCCCCGGACCCCGGTGCCGATCTTCCGCTGGAGCGGAAGCCTCTGGGGCTTCGTCGAGGACGACCGGCTCTACGACCGGCACGGACGACAGGCCGGCTGGATCGAGCCCGTCCCGGGACGCAGCCCCGACGTGTTCGACCTTCGGGGGCGCTTCCTGGGCGAGCTCGTCGGGCGCCACTACGTGCTCCGCTATGCGCTCAGGACCGAGCCGGTCCACCGGTCGCCGCGGGTCAGAGCTACCCATCCCGCACCGCCGGATCCTGTGCCCGCCCGTGACCCCCGGACCCCGATCGACGACTGGACCGACGCCCTGCCCTGGCCGCTCTCACCGCCGGACCCGCCGGCGCGCTGACGGCGAGACCGGAGCCCACGCAGTGCTGCCTGCTCAGTCGACGCGTCGGCCGGGCTTGCGGCCACGCCGCGCGACCCGGTGGGCCTGCATCGCCAGCGGCGCGGCGATCGTCCTCCTTCTCAGTCCTGTCGTGTCGGTGAGCGCCACGCTCCAGGTCGACGGCGAGCGGACGCATCTGGTCGTTCGAACCTACAAGGAGGGGCTCGGCAGCGGTCTTGCCCACGACCACATCGTCGAGGCAACCGAGGTGACCGGCGCCGTCGAGTACGACGCCGCGCGACCCGAGGCCAGCTCCATCGTGATCGAGGTCAAGACCGCCACGCTGCGCGTGGACGATCCGGGCGCGCGACGGCGTGTCGTTGTCGAGGGCGAGCTCTCCGACAGCCAGCGCGCGGACGTCACCAAGGCCATGCGCGCCTCCGATCAGCTCGACGTCGCGCGATATCCGACGATCCGCTTCGTGTCGACCCGCGTGGTCCCCGCAGGAGACGGACGCCTGCAGATCACCGGTGGGCTCACCATCCGGGGCGTGACGAAAGAGGTGAGCTTCCCGGCGAGCGTCGCGCTCGAATCCGGCGGGCTGCGAGCCCACGCCACGCTGCGTTTCCTCCAGTCGAGCTTCGGCTACCGTCCCTACAGCGCGCTCCTCGGCGCGATCCGGAACAAGGACGAGGTGAGCCTCGACGTCGACCTCGTGGCCACACCGTGAGTGATCCGCGCCAAGGACCGGCGCCCCGCCCGCCCGGTGACTGGAAGGTCTTCGGCCGCGATTACCTTCCAGGCTTCCTGGGGCTCGAGTTCCAGGACGTGAGCAATGGGCGCGTCACGAGCCGCCTCGTGCTCCGGAAGGAGCACATGGCGCCGAACGGCTACCTCCACGCGGCGACGGTGGTGGCCCTCGCCGACACCTCGTGCGGTTACGGCACCTTCGCGAGCCTCCCGGATGGCGCCCGCGGTTTCACGACAATCGAGCTCAAGACGAACTTCCTCGGAACCGCCCGCGAGGGAACGATCGCCTGCGATGCCGCGCTCATGCACGCCGGACGCACAACACAGGTCTGGGACGCGAAGGTCACCGATGCGGCCACGAGTCGGGTGATCGCCCTCTTCCGCTGCACGCAGCTCCTGCTCTACACCACCTGACCGCGCTGCGCCCACGGCGGGGGCTCAGGGCACGACGGGCACACCGGTCGCCGCGGCGCGCTCCACGGCCTGGGCGATCCGGAGCGCCCGCACCGCATCGTCCGGCGTGAGAGCCGGCGTCGCGCGACCCCGCACGCAGTCGATGAAGTGGCGCAGCTCGAAGTAGAACATGCCGCCGGGATGCCCCTGCACCGACGGGGCGGACGCAGTGTCGACCTGGACGGCGCGCTGGCCGTCGGCGCGGCGGAGCCCCGTCTCGAGCGTCGCGATCGACAGCGAGCCGGCGCTCCCGACGAGGTCCAGCCGGTGGTCACCCGAGGCCGGGAACCCCCGGGGCAGGATCCAGTTGAGCTCCGCCATCCCCAGCGCGCCGCTCCGGAACCTGAGAAGCGCGCAGTTCGCGTCCTCGACCGGGAATCCCAGGTCCCGGAGGAGCCCCCACTTCGACTCGGCGGTGACCCGCTCCACCTCGCTTCCGGTCAGCCAGCGCATCACGTCGTAGTCGTGCACGCCGAGGAAGAGCGGCAGGGAGCAGCGGCCGCCGAGGCGATCCTGCGCCGCCACGGTGTTCGCCCTGCGCGTGTAGATCGTCTGAAGGGCGCCGAGCTCGCCTCGCTCCACCGCCTGCCGGGCCTGGTCGTAGCGCGGATCGAACCGGAGACAGTGCCCGACCAGAAGCGTGACCCCGGCCCGCGTCGCCGCCGCGACGATCGCCTCGGCGTCGGCCACCGTGGTGGCAATGGGCTTCTCGACGAGGACATGCCGGCCGGCTCGAGCGGCCAGCTCGCACGGCTCCCGGTGGAGCGCGTCGGGCGTGCACACGCTGATGGCGTCGAGGTCCTCTCGCCCGAGGAGCGTCCGGTAATCCGAGTAGGGCTGCGCGCCGGTCCGCGTGGCGAGGTCGCCCGCGGCGCTCTCTCGCACGTCGCACACCGCGACCAGCTCGACGTCCGGCAGCCCGGCATAGATCCGGGCGTGTCGCTCGCCCATGAATCCCGCCCCGATCACCGCGACGCGCACCGGTTGCACGGCCGCGATCATCGCACGAGCGAGGCGCCTTCCGCCTGCCCGCCCCTCGTGCTTGAATGGTCGGCGCCATGCGAGTCCAGTCGCTCTTCGATCTCACCGGACGGGTCGCGATCGTCACCGGCGGCGGGACGCATCTCGGGCGGGCGATGGCCGAGGCGCTGGCGGAGCTCGGCGCGGCGGTGTATCTCGCGAGTCGTGATCGGGCGCGGTGCGAGCGCGTCGCCGCCGAGCTCCGGGACGGCGGGCTGGACGCCACCGGCCTCGGCTGTGACGTCACGGTCGAAGCGGAGGTCGACGCGATCGTCGCGCGTGCAACGGCGGACCGGGGGCGCCTCGACGTCATGGTCTGCAACGCCGGCGGGGCCTTCACCACGAGGTACCTGCCCGACGCATCGATCGACGAGCTGCGCCGGGCGCTCGATCTCAACGTGACCGGCACCTACGTCTCGGCCCAGGCGGCGGCGCGCGTGATGATCCCCCGCGGCCAGGGGCGCATCATCACCCTCGGATCGATCCACGGAGGCCTGGGCGCCGACAACCGCCTCTATGCGGGGCTGGACTACCAGCGCTCGGGGCCGCCGTACCAGGCGGCCAAGGGCGCGGTGGTGAACCTCACCCGCGCGCTCGCGACCGAGCTCGGGCCGCACGGCATCACGGTCAACTGCCTGTCGCCCGGGCAGATCCCCTCGCCCGGCACCGACCCCGAGTTCGTGGAGCGGTGCCGTCTCGCGAATCCGCTCGCGCGGACCGGAACGCCGACGGACCTCAAGGGCGCGGTCGCCCTTCTCGCCTCCGACGCCGGCGCCTGGATGACCGGGCACAACCTGGTGGTCGACGGCGGCTGGAGCGTCTGGTAAGGTGGCCCCGCAGGCCGAAGGCCATCCAATCAACCCCCGCCCAGTGAGGGTCGCCCCCGTGAGTGTCGCGCCCATCTCCTCCCGCCCGGCCCCGGCGAATGCCGCTGCACTCCGCCACGCGCGCCGGCTCCTCGCACGCCACCCGGTGATCGACGGCCACAACGACCTTCCGTGGACGATCCGGAACGACGCGAAGGCGGCCGGGGACGTGGCTGCGTACGATCTTCGCCGGCCGACCCGCGGCGACACCGACCTGGCGCGGCTCAAGGCCGGGGGTGTCGGAGGCCAGTTCTGGTCGGTCTACATTCCCGGCGACCTGAAGGGCGGCCGCTTCGCGCGCGCGCAGCTCGAGCAGATCGACGTCGCGCGGCGGGTGATCGAGCGCTATCCGGATCGTCTCCACCCTGCCTTCTCGGCCGCCGACGTGGAGCAGGCCCGGCGGCGCGGGCGGATCGCGTCTCTCCTCGGGATCGAGGGCGGTCACGCCATCGAGGGGTCGCTCGGCGCTCTGCGCGCCTACTACGACCTCGGCGTCCGCTACATGACCCTCACCCACAACGTCACGCTCGACTGGGCGGACTCCTGCAACGACGTGCGCCGGCATGGCGGGCTGACCGATTTCGGCCGGGACGTCGTGCGCGAGATGAACCGGCTCGGGATGCTCGTCGACCTCGCCCACACCTCGCCCGAGGTCATGGGCCACGCGCTCGACGTGTCCGAGGCGCCCCTGATCTCGTCGCACTCATCCTGCCGCGCGCTCACCGACGTGACGCGGAACTTCCCCGACGCGATCCTCCGGCGCCTGCCGAAGAACGGCGGGGTGATCATGATCACCTTCGTCGGGCCCTTCGTCTCGCAGGCGGCGGCCAACGCGCGCGCCAAGGCCGTGGCGGAGATCCGATCCCAGCTCGAGGGCCTCGCAGACCCGGTCGAGCGGCACCGTCTCGAGCGAGCCCACCTCAAGCGCGTCGGGCTGCCGAAGGCGACGATCGGCGACGTGGCCGACCACGTCGAGCACGCGCGGCGCCTCGCCGGTCCAGACCACGTCGGCCTCGGCGGCGACTACGACGGCAACGAGGAGTGGCCGGTCGGGATGGAGGACGTGTCGACGTACCCGGTGCTCTTCGCGGAGCTGATCCGGCGCGGCTGGTCCGATCGGGACCTCGCCAAGCTCTCCCGCGGGAACATCATCCGCGTCATGCGCGAGGCCGAGGCGGTCGCTGCCCGGCTCCAGCGCCGCGGCCGCCGCGCGCGACGACCGGCCCTGCGCTGAACGCGATCTCCCACGGCTCCTGCCGGGTTCGCCGCTAGGACGCGGCCGAGTTCCCCGCGTCCGACCGGGCCGCGTAGCGACCAAAGGTCCGCTCCACCAGCTCCCGCGCTTCAGCCGTATCGACGTGGTTTGCTCGCTGGCACGGCGTCATCTCCGCCAGCACCCGCTCGGGATCCTGCCACAGGCGATAGGTCTTGTAGCGATCCTCGAACTCGATGCCGAGGCCTCGCGCGAAGACCGACAGGTAGTGCTCGATCCGGATGGTGCCCTCGGCCTCGAACCCGCAGATGAGTCGCTGACAGCCATGATAGATCGTCGCGAGGATCTCGGCGCCTCCGGCCGCCGCCCGGCCGATCTCCTCTCGAATAAGCCCGTCCCACACGTCTTGACCGAGCTGGGCCTGGACCGCAGCCGTGCAGATCCGACCGAATCGCGGCTCGGGCACGATCTCGACATGGCGGAGTCCGGGCACCGCCTCCAGGAGGCGGCGGGCAGCAGCGCCCTCGCGCCGGCGCGGTTCGCTCTGGGCATGGGAGTGGAGCGCGACGCTCGCCTCGACCCGATGGGTGAACTCGAGCTCCGGCAGCCGGTCGGCCAGGAACTCCGTCACGTGGCGCACCGGGAACGGCCACTCGAACTTCTGGATCTCGTCGTAGAAGTAGATGCACGACGGGCACCACATCACGACCTCGGTCGGCCGATACCGCTGGAACAGCTCGACCGTGTGGCGATTCATCCCCTCGGCGGCGGCCGTGTCGCCGTGCTGGTGGTGGACGATGCCGCAGCAGTACGTCGGCCCGCCGACGGCGACGTAGTCGAGTCCGAGCCGGTCGAAGATCGCCGTCACCGTGCGAATCATGTGGGAATTCCGAAGCACGTTGCACCCGAGATAGAGGACGATCTCGTGCGGATCCTCGCTGCGTCCGGGAGCGCCGAGCCGCCAGGTGCGCTCCTCGGGCAGCGTGGTGAGGTCGTGGGTCAGCCGGATCTCGCCGAAGTGGCGACCGTAGTCGTAGGACATGTCCTGCCTCCCCGAGCGGGAACGTTGACTGGGGAGTCCGCGACCCTCATCCTACCAGACCGACGGCCGGAAAACGCGCGCGCATCTTGCCCGCTCCCCGAGGTCGCGGTAGTGTGACCTGCGGGTCACGGACCCTTCCCTCTCACCCCAGCGACGAGGCGCCGACGATGCAACGGATCACGCGCGAGCACGCTCGGAAGTATGCCTTCGACTGGCGGGACGAGCCGCTCCTGCGCGTCAAGCCGGGCGAGAGCTTCGAGATCGAGACCTACGACGCGAGCACCGGATACTTCCGGACGCCCGAGGACCTCGCCATTCCCGCGCGCCGGCCCGGCTTCGATCGCACCCCGCCGCTGGCGAACCCGATCGGCGGCCCCGTGTGGGTCGAAGGCGCGGCGAAGGGTGACACGCTGGTCGTCAGCATCGAGGACGTGCTCGTCGACACCTACTCGTGGATCGCCGTCGGGCCTCGGCGCGGGCCGCTCGGCGAGTCCGCGCGATTCCCGGAGGTCTCGCAGCGCTACACGACCAAGATCTTCCGGCATACGCCCGGCCCGAGCGGCACCACCCGCGATGGCACCCTCCACTTCAACGACGCGATCACCTGGCCCATCACGCCCTTCATCGGCACCATCGGCGTCGCGCCCGAGCGCGAGGTGACCACCAGCCTCGACGGCCAGGGTGAGTGGGGCGGCAACCTGGACATCCGCGACGTCGCCGCCGGGAACCGCATCCATCTCCCGGCGTTCCACGAGGGCGCGCGCTTCTATCTCGGCGACGTGCACGCAAGCCAGGGGGACACCGAGTTCACTGGCACCGCCGCCGAGACCAAGTCGACCGTCCGGCTCCACTTCGAGCTGATCAAGGGCCGGGCCGTCCCGTGGATGCGGATCGAGAAGCCGACGTCGGTCGTCTCCGTCTACGCGTACCGGCCGCTCGAGGTCGCCGTCGAGACCGCCACGATCAATCTGATCGACTGGCTCGTCGCGGACCACGGCTACACCGCCACCGACGCCTACTGCCTCGTCAGCACGTGCCCCGACTTCCGGATCAACGTGTACCAGATGTGCAAGGTCGGGAAGCTCAGCTTCGTCGCGGGAGCCGAGCTCCCGCGACGCTATCTCCGGAGCGCCACGCCGTGAGCGAGAGCCCGATCGGCGCGTCGCCGCGCCGCAAGGAGGACGCGCCGCTCCTCCAGGGCCGCGGTCGATACCTCGACGACCTCAGGCGGCCCGGGATCGCGCATCTCGGCGTGGTCCGGAGCCTCCACGCGCACGCGCGCCTCCGCGGTGTCGACGCGGCCGAGGCCCGCGCGATCCCGGGCGTCCTGGTCTTCGCCGCCGCGGATCTCCCGGAAGTCGCCCGGGGCATTCCCGCGCCCTACGGCGGCACGCCCAGCACCCGGCCGTACGTTCAGCAGATCCTCGCATCGCAGGTCGTGCGCTACGTCGGCGAGCCGGTGGCCGTCGTGGTGGCCGACGATCCGTACCGGCTGAGTGACGCGATGGATGCCGTCGCGGTCGACTACGATCCGCTCCCACCGGTCATGACACCGGACGCGGCCGTGAAGGGCGAGAGCCGCGTTCACGAGGGCTGGCCCGACAACGCCGCCGTCGTCGCCCGCGGCAGCATCGGGGACGCCGAGCGCGCGATCGGGTCGGGCGACGTCATCATCGAGGAGCGGCTCCGGCATCCCCGGCTCACGGCCGTGCCGATCGAGCCTCGCGGCGTCCTCGCCTACCGGGACGGCGAGTCGGGCCCGCTGGTCGTCTGGTCGTCCACCCAGAATCCCTACCTCGTGCGGGACATCGTCTCCGTGGTACTCGGCCTCCCGGCCGAGGAGGTCCGCGTGCTGGCTCCGGACGTCGGCGGCGGCTTCGGGCCGAAGGGCAACGTCTACCACGAGGAGCTGCTGGTCCCGGCGGTCGCGCTGCGTCTCGGGCGACCCGTGAAGTGGGTCGAGGGGCGCCGGGAACACTTCCTCGCGACCGGCCACGACCGGGAGCAGGTGCACGCGGCGCGGATCGCCTTCCGGAGCGACGGCACGATCGTCGCGATCGACGACGCGTTCCAGGCCGACGTCGGCGCGTATCCGCTCGAGGGCACCGGGCTCACGCTCAACACCGTGAATCACATGCCCGGGCCCTATCGCGTGCCGCACTACCGGAGCGTCGGCACGAGCTACGTGACGAACAAGACACAGAATGCCGCCTACCGGGGCGCGGGGCGGCCGGAGGCCGTCTTCGTCATGGAGCGGCTCCTCGACATCGGCGCGCGGCGGCTCGGTCTCGATCCGATCGAGCTCCGCCGGCGCAATCTCGTGAAGCCCGGCGAGATGCCCTACCGCTCCGGCATCACCTACAAGGACGGCGTCACCGTCGCCTACGACCCCGGCGACTTCCCGGCCGCGCTGGACCGGGCCCTCGAGCTCCTCCACTACCCGGAGCTCCGCGCGCGTCAGGCGGCCCAGGCCCACGCCTCGCGGCGGCTCGGGCTCGGCGTCGCCTGCTACGTGCAGGGCTCCGGCATCGGCCCGTACGAGGGCGCGCAGGTCCGCGTCGATCCGAGCGGCCAGGTCTTCGTCACGATCGGCGTGGCCGCGCAGGGCCAGGGCCACCAGACGACGCTCGCTCAGATCTGCGCGGCGGAGCTCGGCGTGGCCCTCGAGGACGTCCACATCATCGCCGGCGACACCCAGCTGTTCCCGATCGGCATGGGTACCGGCGGGAGCCGCGTGGCAGCGAACGCGGGGCCGGCGGTCGCGCGCACGACGCGCGAGGTGAAGGTCCGCGCCCAGTTGGTCGCCGCGGAGCTCCTCGAGTGCGCACCCGGCGACGTGCGCATCGAGGCGGGCCGCGTGTTCGTGGCCGGCGTCCCCGGCCGCGCCGTCACCCTCGGCCGCGTGGCGCACGCTGCCCTCCGCTCGAAGGCCCTCCGCAAGACCGGCGAGCCAGGCCTCCAGCGGTGCAGCTACTTCTACCCGGACACCGTGACGTGGGCCTTCGGCACCCAGGCGGCGGCAGTCGAGGTCGACCTGGAGACGTGTGACATCCGCCTGCTCGCGTACGCCGTCGTCCACGACAGCGGGCATGCCATCAACCCGGCGATCGTCGACGGCCAGCTCCAGGGCGGGGCCGCGCAGGGCATCGGCGCCGGGCTCTGGGAGGAGCTGGTCTACGACGCCGCGGGTCAGCTCGTGACCGGGAGCCTCATGGACTACGGAATGCCGAAGGCCGATCAGCTCCCGATGCTGCCGGTCGCGCGACTCGACCACCCCTCGGTGGTGAACGAGCTCGGGATCAAGGGCGTGGGCGAGAGCGGGGCGATCCCGGGGGCCGCGGCAATCGCCAACGCCGTCGAGGACGCCGTCGCCGACCTCGGCGTGACGATCCGGGAGGTCCCGGTCACCCCCGCGCGGCTGTTCCAGCTCATCGAGGAAGCGAAGCCCGGTCGTCGCTGACCGCGCGCCGTCCCCAGCGCCGGGCCGTCGTGGCCGCATCGGCGGGCGCGCACGGTGCGCGGTTGACGCGCCCGCTCGGTCGGCACTAGGCTCTCCTCGTGGTTCCGGGTGGCGTCGACCGGCCCGTCCCCGCCCCGCGGGCCTTTGGCCGTGAGGATCTCCCGGCTCTCTGCTCGCAAGCCGCGACCCTGCTCCTGCTACGCTCCCAGGTGCGCCGGGATGCGGCTACCCTCGCCGCTCGCGCCGCGACACCGGGCCGGCGAACCACGGCCCAGCTCGCTCCCCCGCGAGATATCGCGGCCCTCCACGTGCCTCGCCTGACGGGGCCGCGCACGCGCGTCCCGGAGGAGATCGTCGTCTCGGCCCTGACCCGGCGCTACGGCCGCCGGGCGGTCGCGCCCCTCTCCACCCCGTCACCCGTCGCCGCTCCGCGCCGCCAGGCCGCGAAGCTCCGATCGCGTCGGTCAGCCGCGCCCGCGCGCCCGGCCTCACCGGACATGCTCGTGGATCTGGCCCGGCGCCTCGCGCGGAATCCGAATGCGGTCACGGCGGCCCAGCTCACGCGCGCGAGCCTCCAGCATCGCCACGAGCTGCCCCGCGTCGCCGCCGCCGCGGCTCACGCCGAGCTCGCCAGCGACCCGGCAGGCGCCCTCGCCGTCCTCGGCGCGTCGCTCGACAGCGCGGATCCCCTCGTCGCGCGGCTGGCGGCAACCGCCCTGGCGCGGATCGCCCCCGAGGACGAGCGGCTCCGGGTGCTCCTCCGGCGGCGGCCGTCGCGGAGCGCGCGGCGACGGTCCCACACGAGCCTGCTCGTCCACGGCACCTTCGCGCGAAGCAGCACGTGGTGGCAGCCCGGGGGCGACTTCCACGAGTACCTCCGCACCGAGGTCCGTCCGGATCTCTACAGCGCCGCCGACCGCTTCGAGTGGTCCGGCGGCTGGAGCGACGCCGCGCGCGCGGTCGGCGCCGCCGATCTCCGCGCATGGGTCGACGCGCACGGGCTCGAGGGGCTGGATCTCTTCACGCACAGCCACGGCGGGAGCGTCGCGATGCTGGCCAGCCAGGGCGGGCTCACGATCGGCGAGCTGGTGATGCTAAGCTGTCCCGTTCACGTGCCGGAATACGTTCCGGACTTCACCCGGGTGAGTCGCGCCATCTCGATCCGGGTGCACATGGACCTCGTGATCCTCGTCGACGGCGGCGGCCAGAAGTTCCAGGACCCGAGAATCGAGGAGCACGTCCTGCCGATCTGGTTCGATCACTTCGCGACGCACGACCCCCAGGTGTGGCGCGACCACGACGTCCCCAGCCTGATCTGAGCCGGGGACCGACCGATCACGGCGCGCGTGCCGATCACCGACGTTCTCGGCCTGCTCGCGCGACACGCAGCCTGGCGGGCGACGGGTCTCCGGGGACCGGGCCGCGCGGTCGTCCGCGCCCTCGGTAGTTCGGACCCGACCGTCCGCACGATGGCGGGAACGCTCCTGGCCCGTTCGGGATCCCGCGCCGAGCCGCTGCTTCGCGAGGCGCTCGACGCGCGAGAGAACTTGCCGATGGTGGTGACGCTCCTGGGCGATGTGGGCGACGAGACGTGCCGTCCCGCGCTGAGCGCGCTCACGCAAGACGCGGACGCGACCGTCGCCGGCGCGGCCCAGCAGGCGCTGCGCGTGCTCGACGCGCGCCAGCGCACCGGGACCGGTTGAGCCTCCGGCAGGCGACGCAAGCCCGCCGGAACGATCGAGGCCGCTACTCCCGCAGGAACCCGAGCACGAGGTCCGCGAACGCTTCCGGGACCTCGTCGACGAGCGCGACGCCACCGGCGAGCGGCGCGGCCCGGCTTCCGGGAATGTGGCGGGCGACGATCTCCCCCTGCGGGGACGCGAACGGATCGTCCGCCCCCCACGTCACGAGCGTCGGACAGCGGATCTGGCCGATCTTCTCCTCCATGCGGTAGCGGCTGCAGGCGCCGTGCCCCTCGCGGATCTTCTCGCCCGCCCGGAGCGCGTCGCCGACGAAACGCGTCAGAAGGTCCGGCCGGCCCTTCGGATAGAACGCCTGCCGGATCTGCCACAGCTCGGCCAGATGCGTCCCATCCGACTTCGGCTCCACGTGATCCACCCGGTGCCCGCCGGTCCGGTGGCGGCGGTCGCGATCCGCCGCGTCCACGTAGGGACACGCGGACAGGACGAGCCGCTCGACCCGATCGGGTCGGGACGCCGCGAGCTCCATCGCGATGACCGCGCCGGTGTGATGGCCCACCACCGCGGTCGTGCCGATACCGAGACCGTCCAGGAGCGCGACGGCGCCGCGCGCGTAGTCCTCGATGTCGGAGCGACCCGCGGGCTTGTACGACTCGCCGTAGCCGATGGTGTCCATCGCGACGACCCGGCGCTCCCGCGCGAGCAGCGGGATGACGTCGCGGTACTCGTCCCACGAGCGCGGCGTCTGGTGAAGCAGGAGCACGGGCCGTCCCGTGCCCGCCGTCACGTAGTGGATCTGGCCGTCCGGAGTGTCCAGGTACCGTCGATGCACGATGCGCTCCTCACCTCACGCGTTGGATGGAACCGCCGGCCGGAGAACGCGCGACGGGGCGCGGCTCAGGCCTCGCCGGTCAGGGCCCGCCGCGGGTTGTCCACCGTCATCCGGTGGTATGGCTCGTCGCCGATCCCGAGGTGGCGGAGCTCCTCGCGCAATCCCGTCGACACGAAGGCGTAGCCGCGGCCTCCGTAGGCCACGTAATCCGTCCGCCAGCACACGTCCTGCGACAGGACGACATGCCCGACGAGCCCCGCTCCCACCAGGAGCTTGATCCCCTCCAGCATGCGCTCGTGCTCGTACGGCTGCGTGTAGCCCATCCGGTCGAACGAGAGGAACGCGCCCCGCTTCGCCAGCGCCGCGTGATACTCGTGGACCGGATAGGTGTGCGAGTGGCCGATGACCACCCGCCGCGGATCCACTCCCTCCTCCTGCAGGATGTCCAGCTGGTCGAGTCCGACCGGGGAGTTCACGGCGTGCGTGGCGATGGTGAGCCCGGTCCGCCGGTGCGCCCGCGCCACCGCGCGGAAGACCCGCTCCTCGACCGGCGAGATCCAGGTGAAGTGGGAGCCGATCTCGCCCAGGAGACCGGCCCGCACGTCGGTACCGTCGATTCCGTGCTCGACGTCGCGCACGAGCTCCTCGGCGATCTGGTCGGTCTTGGCCCGCCACAGCCGGCGCTCGTAGTACGGCTCGCGGTACCAGCCGGCCCCGAGGACGACCTGGAGACCGACCCGCTGCGCCATGGCGCGGACCGCGAGGGCGTGCTTGGTGGGCGTGATGTCGTGGTCGTGACCCCGGAGCCCGCCGGTCGTCTGGTCGACGAGCGTCACGCCGCCCGCTTTCTTGTACAGAGACAGCTCCCGATACGCGAGCTCGGGATCGTTCAGCAGGCTGTTCCGTCCGAGCACGTCCCGGGTCAGATCCAGGAAGATGTGCTCGTGCATCAGCGTGAACCCGAGATCCCGGGCCGCCACCGGTCCGGTCACCGTCATGACGGACGTCATCGCGCCTCCCTCGCTCGTGTTCGGCGATCGCGCCGCACCGGCGCGGTCAGCATGCCGCTGTCTACCCCCGACGTCTCGTGAGGAGGACGCCGGCAACGACCGCGATCCCTCCCACCAGCGACGTCACCGCAACGCGCTCCCCGAGGAGGAGCGTCGCCGCCAGGACGGCGAAGAACGACTCCATGTTGGCATAGATCGCCGTCCGCGCGGCGCCGAGCCGCTTGACGGCTGCATACCAGAGCAGGCTCCCGAGCGCGCCGCCCGCGGTCCCCGCGTAGACCACCCCGATCCAGGCCCACCAGGGCAGCGCCCAGTCCTGCCGGACGAGCCCGGGCAGGGCGAACGGGACCAGGCCGAGCGTCCCAGTCAGCGTGATCCAGAAGGTGGCGAGGAGCGTGCCTCGCCGCTGGAGGATCGGCCCGGCCAGGAGCGTCCAGATGCCCCAGCTGATCGCCGCGCCAACCGTGAGCAGGTCCCCGAGAACCGACGCCTCCCCGGCGACTCCGCTGGACGGCCAGCCGATGATCAGCACCGCGCCGCCAACGCCGAGCGCGAGGCCGAGCACGTCCAGCCGGCCGAGGCGGATTTGCCCCAGTACCTGGCTCATGACGAACACGAAGAGCGGCGTCACTGTGAAGATCAACCCGGAGTGGGACGCCGTCGTGAGGTGAAGCCCCCACGAGTAGAGAATCTGGTTCAGCGTGAAGCCGATCAGTCCCACCGGGAGCACCACCGGCAGATCCTCGGCCGACGGCAAGCGCCAGCCACCCGTGCGGCGAAGGATCGCGGCCATGACCAGGCAGGAGATCACCCCGCGCACGAGCATCAGCGTGATCGGGCTCATGACCGTCATGAGGCCCTTCAGGACGGGAAAGCTCACGCCCCACACGAAGACGGCGAAGAGCGCCCCGCCGTCGGCCCAGGTCAGCACGGTCGGCGAGGGGTCCGGAGGGTGGATCGGAGCGCCACGCACGCGCCATCCGCTCTCCACGGCGGCGACTCTCGCAGGCGCACGCCGCCATCGTACGCGAGAGAGGCGGGGCGGGCCACTCGTCATTCGTTCCGCCGAGCGCGACGCCGCGCCGATCGCATCGCGGATCGGAGCGGGGTCTTGACAGTCTCGGACGGGGCCGCCTAGCATCGCGACGTTGGAGCTCACACGCGACGACGTGTTCGCGGCTCCGGGTGCCCAGCGTGATGTGCCACGCCTCGGCCGGCGGGTCCGGCGTGCCCTGCGGAGCTCCGTGGTCCTCGGCGGTCTCGTCGTCTCGGTCCTCATCGTCCTCGTCGCCATCCTCGCCGGCGTGCTCGCGCCCGTCGCCCCCGACGAGCAGAACTTCGATCTCCTCGAGAAGCCGCCAGGACGGGAAGCGTGGCTGGGCACCGATCGGCTCGGCCGGGACGTGCTGAGTCGCGTCATCCACGGCTCCCGCATCTCGCTCTACGTCGCGTCGGTCTCCATCGGGTCCGCCATGCTGGTGGGCGGCGCGCTCGGCCTGACCGCCGGCTACCTCGGGGGACGATGGGACAACCTCGTCAGTCGCGTGATGGACGTCTTCTTCAGCGTGCCCGGGCTCCTGCTCTCCGTCGGCATCGCCGCCATGCGCGGGCCCGGCGTCAACAGCGCGGTCATCGCCATCGCCATCGTCTACACGCCGATCTTCGCCCGCGTGATGCGAGGCCCGGTCCTCGCCGAGCGGGAGAAGGAGTACGTGGAGGCCGTGCGGGCACTCGGCGCCGGCCGGACGAAGGTCGCCCTCCGGCACGTGCTGCCGAACGTCCTCTCGCCCTTCGTCGTCCAGGGAACCGTGGCTTTCTCCCAGGCCATTCTCATCGAAGCGTCGCTGAGCTATCTCGGCCTCTCGGCCCAGCCGCCCACGCCCTCGTGGGGCAACATGCTCAACGAGGGCCGGACGTACCTCGAGACCGCCCCCTGGATCTCGGTCTTCCCGGGCCTCGCCATCATGACGGCGGTCCTCGCGTTCAACCTGCTCGGCGACGGCCTTCGCGACGTGCTGGATCCGCGCTCCCAGTGACCACCCCTCGCGCCCAGGAGGCATCCCATGACTGACCGACGGTCCGACCGGAACGGAGCCCGCTCCGACGCTCCCAGCCGCCGCGACGTCCTCAAGGCCGGCGGCGCGACCCTGGGCGCGCTCGCCCTGCGCCGCACCGCGTTCGCCCAGGCCCCGAAGAGCGGCGGGAGCATCATCTCGGCCCAGAACAACGAGGCGACCGGGCTCGATCCCCAGCTGGTCCCGGCGTTCTCGCGGGCCCGGCGCTCGCCCCTCACGTACAACCAGCTCGTCCGGTTCGACGAGAACATGACCATCCAGCCCGAGCTCGCCGAGTCGTGGACCCTGTCCGACGACAAGCTCACCTGGACCTTCAAGCTCCGCCAGGGCGTGAAGTTCCACGACGGCCAGGAGCTCACCAGCGACGACGTCAAGTTCACGTTCGACCGCCTGCTCGACAAGTCGGCCGGAGGCAAGGCCGACTTCACCGCGCTCGACAAGGTGGAGCCGGCTGGGAAGTACCAGGTCAAGCTGGTCACCAAGGAGCCGTTCGCGGCGCTCCTGGCCGCGCTGGCCGGGTTCTGGGGCTACGTCGTGAGCGAGGGGGGCGTGAAGGCGGGCGGCGGCGACCTCAACAAGACCGCGATGGGGACCGGTCCCTTCGTGCTGGCCGACTGGAAGGTCGAGCAGCAGATGGTCTTCAAGAAGAATCCGAACTACTGGAAGAAGGGGCTCCCCTACGTCGACGAGGTCGTCATCCGCACCATCCCCGACGAGGCGAACATCGTCGCCGCCCTCCGGGCCGGGCAGATCCACCACGCCTTCATCGAGGACAACAAGAACTGGAACCTCCTGAAGGACGAGAAGTCGCTCACCGGATACCGCAGCTCCCGCCTCGGGTACGACTACCTCAACATCAGCGCGAACCGCGTCAATCACCCGCCCGACAAGCCCTGGCCCCTCAAGGACGTCCGGGTCCGCCAGGCCATCAGCTGGGCGGTCGATCGCGGCGCGATCCTGCGGGTCGCCGCCGCCGGCTTCGGGCGCCTCACCGCTCCGGCCACCGCGCCGATGAAGCAGTGGCAGCTCCCCGAGGAGCAGTGGATGCGCTACTACAAGCCGGATGCCGACAAGGCGAAGAAGCTCCTGGCCGACGCCGGCTATCCGAACGGCTTCGCCGTGAAGATCTGCGTCATTCCGACGTTCCCGACGATGGTCAACGGCGCGCCGGTGGTGGCGGCGAATCTCAAGCGCATCGGCATCAACGTCGAGATCGAGAACGTGGAGTACGCGGTCTGGATCAAGCGGTGGCTCGCCCACGATTTCGACATGACGATGAACACGACGCCGGGGTACGGCGACCCCGACACCGCGTTCTTCCGCGCGCTGCACGCGACGAAGGGCCAGAACTGGAACAGCTCGAGCCCCTCGGACCTCGACGGCCTGCTCGAGGAGGGCCGGCGCACGTTCGACGCGAAGCGCCGGAAGGAAGTCTACGACAAGGCCCAGATCATGATCCTCGAGACGGCGCCGCACCTCTGGCTGTTCTCGGCCGACAACATCGACTTCAGCCAGAGCTACGTCAAGGGCTGGATCCAGCACCCGACGACGAACCTCTACGGATTCGAGAAGGTCTGGCTCGACAAGGCCT
>CAYXBJ010000096.1:0-28464 GCA_964463175.1 uncultured bacterium | reverse complement strand
CCTGCCGGCGATCCGGCCATCCCGTTCTGGGTGTGTTTGCGGCGCTGTTTTGGAGTCTGAACCGCTGGACGGTCTACGTCGTCAAAGTGGCTCACGTGGACTTCCCGGCCATCCTCTGCTTGGTGGCGTCGCTCCTCCTCTTCGACACCCGGCGCCGTGCGTCCCTCGTCCTCTTCGGCCTCTCCCTGGCCTGGAAGCAGATCGCCGTCTTCGTCACCCCGCTCTATCTGATCTGGACCTGGCGCGAAGGTGCCCAGTTCGACGCGCGGCTCCGGGCGACCGGCCACGCCGCGGCCTGGATTGCGCTGGTACCGGCGCTGGTGTCCATTCCCTTCCTCGTCTGGAATGCCGAAGCCTTCGTGCGCTCGGTGCTCTTCTCGGCCACCCGGGATCCGGACAGCCACGTGCCGGCGCTGTCCATCGACACGCAGGTGGGCCTGACGGGTCTGCCGGGACGTCTGCCGATGCTCCTGGTCATGGGCCTCGTGTTCGTGGCAACCGCGCGGGGCGAGATCGGGCGCTATCTGGGAGTCTTGCTGATCCTGGCCACCTTCGTGGACTTCAATACCGTCTTCTATCTCCAGTACATGGCGTGGCTGGTCCCCTTCATGGTGCTGGCGTCCCTGGACCGCAGCCGGTGAGATCCACGACCCGCGCTCTGTCCTCAACTCGGGTCACGACGCCGGTGCATAGGTATGACGAGTGGGAGGCGCAGTCAGCGCCCGGCGTCCTACGGACGTTCCCTCTCCGCGGCGCGGCGCAATAGGAGGCGCGAACCACTCTTGCTACTCCGCGGTCGTCAGCCGCTCGTGGCAAACGCACACCAACCGGTGAAAGCATCGGTCATCAAGCATTCGTCGGCTGGGAGCTCCCGCCAGGCCCGACAAAGGGCCCTGACCGGGGCGCACTCCTGAGAGGCACGGCTCATCTGGGCTGATCGGTCGCAAGACATCCGGCGGTTGGAGTGAGTTCCCTCGTCTCTCATGATGAGGCGGTGTCGCCTCATCGGAACACGTGCGCCCCACCATTCGGCCCGTACGGAACTCGGTGGCGGGTCTGCACCGTGCGCCAATCCAGCGTGGTACCATCACTCGACCGTACCCGGCGGTGGCATTCGAGTTGCTGACTTCCAGGTTGGAGGCACTCATGACCTGGCGTCATTGCGGTGCGTTCGGGCTCGCTATCGTCCTGATCGCGGGCATCGTCAGCGCATCGATCTATCCTGTCGATCCGACGTGGGTTGCCGGCGCTTACGACGACGGGGACTACGACACCACGGCGCTCGCCGTCTCATCCTCGGAAGCCGTGGTCGGTCCACTGCCGCGGCCCACGTCGCCTCCTTTGAGAGGTGCCTCCCTCTGCGGAACTGAGATCCCGCGCGGATCACCCGCCGGCGAACTTCGTAGGACGCCTGCAACGCGCGCGCCCCCGCTCGCCTGACCCATCGAGTCGCTGATCCGCCCTCAGCCATCCGACCGGCGCCGTTTGTCGGCGGGCGGCTACGAGAACCGGACAGGAACAACTCGAACGGGACAGGGGAGGCGCACATGCTTTCGAGCTCCTCGCACGCTGCGCGCGGCAAGCGATCGCTACGCCCTCCACTCCGATGGACCCTCGCCTCGATGCTGTTGATCGGGCTCTTGATCACCGCCTGGTCGAGTGCCGACGCCGTGCCGAGCTTTGCGCGCGAGACCGGGCTACCTTGCGCTGCCTGTCACAACAACTTCCCCCAACTGACCCCGCTCGGCCGGCAGTTCAAGATGTCGGGGTACGAGTTCGACGACAACCTGTGGCCCAAGTACCCGCCGATAGCGGCCATGGCCGTGGGGTCGTTCACTCACACGCAGACGGACCAGCCGGGCGGAGCCGCGCCCCACTTCGGCGACAACGACAACTTTGCCCTGGATCAGGCCAGCATCTTCTACGGCGGCCGGATCATCTCGCGACTCGCCGCGTTCATCCAAGGCACCTACGACGGCATCGCCGAGCAGTTCGCGCTGGATAACACCGACATTCGCGTCGCGAAGCCCTTTACGATCTCGGAGACGCCGGTCATCCTCGGGCTGACGCTGAACAACAACCCCACCGTGACGGACCCCTGGAACACGACCCCCGCCTGGGGCTTCCCGTATGTGAGCTCCGGGTTGGCGCCCACTCCCGCGGCCTCCACCGTCATCGAGGGCGACCTGTCTCAGCAAGTGTACGGGCTCACTGGGTACACCCTCATCAACAATCTCGTCTATTTGGAGACGGGGGCGTACCGCAAGATGAGCACGGATGTGAAGAAGGCGCTCGGCGTGAATGACCCCGAGGCCGACGTCCTCGACGACTTCGCTCCCTACTGGCGAGTCGCCCTGCAGCACAGCTTCGAGGGCGGACATTACCTATCTGTTGGCACCTATGGATTGCTGGCCCACACGTTTCCCGGGGGGGACAGCAGCGCCGGCTCGGATCGCCGAACCGACATCGGAGTCGACCTCGAGTATCAGTGGATCATTCCAAAGCACAACGTCACGTTGCTGGCCACATGGATCCATGAAGCTCAGCAATGGGACGCGAGCCAGCCGCTCGGCAATACCGCCCACGCCTCGGACACCTTGAACACGGCGCGGGTAACCGCCATGTACATGTACGACCTAACGTATGCGATCTACGGCGGCTATTTCATGTCGACGGGCAGCACGGATACCGTACTGTACGCGCCCGCCGACCGCACTGGCAGCGCAAACGGCAGCCCGGACAGCCGTGGGTTCGTCCTGGAGCTAGACTGGCTACCACTGAACAAGAACGGGGGGCCGTCGTTCTGGCCGTGGTTCAACCCCAAGCTCTCGCTCCAGTACGTCCTCTACACGAAGTTCAACGGGGGAGACCACAACTACGATGGCTTCGGGCATCGGGCGTCGGACAACAACACGCTATTCCTGTCGCTTTGGGTGGCGTTCTAAAGCCGAGGCGGAAGCACGCCCATGTCCAGGATCATGAGCGCGCGATACCGGCCTCTGCGAGGAGGTTCCCCATGACACACGTCGGTCGCGGCGCACGCCTGTTGGGTCTCGGCCTACTTCTGCTAGCAAGCGAGGGGACGATCGCCGCCCAGTCGATGGCGCCTCCGGGAGGCGAGTACCAGAAGGCCAGCGACGTGGCCGGCCTCCCTGATTTCTTCCCTGGCCTGGGGACGCTGTATGTGCAGCCAAAGACGTTGCCGGGGGGGCCGTATCTGGCTTACGACCGTCAAGGCCACCTGGTGAGCACGGTCTACATGGTCTCCATCAAGGACATCGAGGCGCACCAGAAGGTCGACTTCACGGGCGCGCCCGACAGAACGGTGGACCACGTGGATCTCCGGTACAGTGCGGGGCACCCGAGTATGCCCGATCCGCACTATCACCTGATCTTGTGGTACATCCCACCGGCGCAGGCACAGGCGCTGAAGTAGGCGCCGCGTATGCGACGAGCATGTCAGATCCTCACACCCACGCGAATTGGGGGCGTGGATCCCCCGCGACCAAGATCGAGCGGGAGACGCACCCAGTCGAGAGCTTCGACTTCTCGCGGCGCACGCCTGGAAACGAGACCGCCGATCCACAGGAGGGGTTGATATGAGTCGACGAGATCTCAGTGTGCCACTGTTGGGTGTCGTTCTTGCGTTGCTCACCGGATGCGCCGGCCCAGGGCCAGCGCCCGGCGCCATGGCCCCCCCCGGCGGGGGATACCAGCGGGGCAGCGCACTATTCGGGATGCCCGACTACATTCCCGGCCAGGGAACCCTGTACGTCAAACCGTGGACGGTTCCGGTCGGGCCGTTCTTGGCCTATGACAAGGAGGGCCATTTGGTCTCCACCATGTATATGGTGCCGATCAAGGACCTCCGGGCGCGTCGGGATTTCGAGGACCTCGCGGTGGCGCCCGGCATGAAGCCGCAGCGCGTGCAGCTGTACTACCAGGACGCACACCCTGGAGTCGCCGAGGCGCACTACCACGTGGTCCTGTGGTACGTGCCAGAAGAAGAGGAGCCGAAGTAGCGACGACAGGGCTGACCGGCAAAGCTCAGGGAGCCTAATCTTGTGGGTACCGCAACCGAATGCGGCGAGGAACAGGTCACCCACCCGGATCTACCTGAAGGAGCGCCGGACGAGTCGCTCTACTGAGGGAAGGCCGCAGGTGCCGTGTCCATGTAGCCCTCTCCCGAGAGGGCCTCCATGAACTTCACGAGCGCGGTCTCCTCCGCCTCCGTTAATTTGAGCATCTTGAGCTTGGGCGACAGGTAGGGATTCTGGATTCCGCCTTTGTTGTAGTGCTGGACGACCTCTCGCAGGGTAGCCAGCGAGCCGTCGTGCATGTAGGGAGCCCGCTTGGCGACATCGCGGAGGCCTGGCGTCTTGAAGGCTCCGATGTCCTCCCTCATCTTGGAGATTTCGGCCCGACCCTCGTCCTTGAATGTCTTCGTCTCGGGGTCCCAGCCGATGCCGAGGTTGTGGAAGAGTGAGTCCGTGAAGTTCTGGCCGAGATGGCACTGGTTGCATTCGGCCTTGCCGAAGAACAGATCGTCACCCTTCTTCACCTCGTCCGAGACGGCGCCCGCGTCTTTGTTCCTCTTCCACCTGTCCCACGCGCTGCCGCCGCTCATGCGGGTGCGCTCGTAGTCCGCGATCGCCTTCGCCACGCGCTCTTTCGTGATCTCCTCGCTGCCGAAGGCCTCTTTGAAGTACGCCTTGTAGCCGGGGATCTCCACCAGAGTCGCGATCATGGCCTGGTGAGTGTTGCCCATTTCGGTCGGATTTGCGATCGGCGCCAGCGCCTGCTCCTCGAGCGAGGAGGCCCGCCCGTCCCAGAAGAAGTGAGGATAGAGCGTCCATGCCTGGTTCAGGAACGAGGGCGTCTTGCGGGTGCCCTTCTGGCCGCCGATGCCCGTGGCGACCGGCGTCGGCTCCGAGAACCCGTTCTCGGGTCTGTGGCAGGTGGCACAAGAGATCTCCCCGTTCGCGGAGAGTCGCTCGTCGTAGTAGAGCCAACGCCCCAGGCGCACGCGTTCAGGTGTGGGCGGCTCCGCCAAACGAGCGAGGGACGAGTCGATCCCAAGCGGTGGTGTGGGCAACGGTGCCGTCGGGTTTGCCGTCTCCCACGGCAGCGGACCCTGCTCGGCCTTCCGGCCGGGCACGCCGCTGCACGCGCACAGCGCGGACACCGCGAGAAACGCGCCGGCGAACCCCTTCTTCGTGATCGTCATCGTTGGACTCAGCTTACCCGAGGAACCCTCGCGGCACCGGAATGTGCGCTCGCCCTGCGTCACCGACGTGCGGCGGCAGAATCGCCGGCACCGGCGCGCCGGGCGGCGGATGCTTGATGAGTGAGAACACGGATTCGCACGCGTCCCGCGCGAAGTGGTGATGTACACGAGGCCCGCCACCCTCGGATGGTGCCCGCTTCCGTGATCGACGCGCCGCCGCAGGAATGGCCCACGAGCAGGATCGGTCCGTCCATGCCAACCGAAAGCACGGCTCGGGCGATCTCGGCCGATCATCCACGGTCCCCTCGGTCGACGGCGCTCCCGATGTATCCCCGCTCACCAGCTACTGCCAGGGCGGCGCGAGGGTGCACTTGCCGCGGTGGTGCTCAGGATCCTCGGGTACGAGGACGCGAAGGCCTACGCTGGGTCGTTCGCCCAATGGTCGAACCAGCCGGATACGCCGGTCGAGCGCACTTGAGCGAGACACACTGGACTGTCAAACGCGAACGGCCGCCAGGGAATCTTCTGGCCGGCGCGCTCAGACGAGTCTCCACCACATCCGTGACGGGCGCATGCATGATCGCCGAATGCGCGCCGGATGGCGATTGCACATTGGCCGCCCCTGAGATCGGCGCGATCGACGCCATGACCCCATCCCCGGTGCGCTTCACTTGCATCCCGCCAATGGCACTCAGGCGTTCACGGATGATGCCATTCATCTATTTCTCTCCGCTCGTATTGAAGTCGACGTCGGTTACGATCCCGTTTCCATCCACTGATACCACTAATCTCTTCAGATAGACGTCGACGGAGAACGGCTTGGTGCGTGTTTGAGCGTATAGGTACACTAGGGCTCGCTCGGGCCCTCTTCTGATTAGCGGGTACGCATACATTCCGCCGGCCGCCCCGAGGAGTTGCTCGACTTCGCTTTGCTTGGTCTCCCCCGTCCGGATCTGCGCCACTCTGGTTTCGTCAAAGTCCGTCAGGTCTTCTGTGTACGAGCTCGTGAAGTCGTATCCGACAAGCACATCATGGACGAACGACAATGTCATAGACCGTGCCGGTGTCACGTTCCCAAATCCACTCGTCGCCCAGGCGTTCGCGTAGGCGTAGGTAATGCTCGTCACCGTCTGCCCCTCCCTCAGAGACGAGCCCTCACGGTATGGATCCCCCAATTGCCGTAGGACGTCCTCGTAAGACGTCTTCCCGAGCATCAACACATCGGGGCTTGGTCTTACAAAGGCCCTCCCGGCACATCCGGCGACTAGAAGCATCGCACCGATTAGGAGAACTGGCCCCGTTCGCCGTGTCATGTCCTGGTCCCTCCTCGCCTTCCCATGACCCCACTCGCCGGGTTTCGTCGCCTTCCCCGGCTCGGGCGTGCCCAGAATCCGGGGCGCGAGTTCGATGCCGGCATCGGCCGACTCATAGCTTCCACCATGAGAAGGTGCCCTCGCCCGCCCTAGCGGTCTTCTCTTCATGCGGGCACTTGCCCCATCGCCGCTCGTGCAGGAGTCGCGCATGGGCACAGCGCCGCTCTACTACCATGCGCGACTCAGCCGGATCGCGTAGTACCGGGGATCGACGTCTGGTTGAATCAGCCACCCTGCGAATGGTCGGGTAAAGATGTAGCTGCTGATGATGCCGATAGCTGCCCCGGCAACGACATCCTGTGGATGGTGCTCCCCGGCCTCGACTCGGCTGTAGGCGACGAAGGATGCGGCCGCGTAGGCGGGGAGTCCATACTCCCAGCCGTAGCGCTTGCGCATGAACTCCGCCGAGGCGAAGGAAATCGACGCATGCCCCGACGGAAAGGATTGGCTGCCGCCGTTCGGGCGCGTCTCGTCGATCCCATACTTGAGGGCGTATGTGACGCCGAGGGTGAGTGCAGCCGATCCGCCAAACTGTAAGGCCCCGGTGCCGTCCTTGTAGCCGAGCGTCAGGCCGGCCGCGGCGGCCGGCAAAAGAACCTCCACCACCGTACCGGCCTGCTCAATGCTGTCACTCGCCGACGCACTGTTCGCAAGGATGAACAGGGTCACTACGAGAACCAGGCACCTCGGACCTCTCAGCAGGATACGTGGCATCATCCCTGACCTCCTTCCACCGCCAAGGTCCCGAGCCCCACCGGCGCTCGGTGAGGTCCGCGTCTCTGATAGCGACTTCGCGACCCCGCGCCCATTCAGATCCTGGCCATCGGCCCGATCAGAGCGAGCGCGTCGGCCCAGAGCGCGAGCGAACAGTGCATGTCCTCGACGACCGGCTCCATCGCGTCGACGAACTCGGCACGCGACCGTTTCCAGGGCAACCCCTGCGCCGTCAAGCCCCGGACCGGAGTTCTCCAGGCGAAGAACACACCCAGCGCCTCGGCGCGGTCGATCAGCAGGCGGTGGAGCGCGGTGCGTCGGCCGGCTCGGCGCCACGTTCCACCGTACGAGTCCATGCCGTTCCGGGTAATCTGCTTCATCAGCGCGGGCCCCTCTGCACGGCAATGCCCGCTGGGCATCACGCCCTGCCCGCAGGTCTTGTCGATTGGCGCCTCTGCCCCGTCGGCGACCGTGACCTCAAGGCCGTGCTGACGCAAGGCGATGGCCGGCGCCAGGCCGGTGGCCCGCCTCCCGACAATGAAGACACCGGTCCGCGATGGCGGAATGCTGCCCGCTACCATCGCGGTGGCGCGGCATCGGCCAGAGGGGCAGAGCGCCGGCCCACCCGACGGGTCTCATCGAGATGCCTGCTCTTGGTGGAGGCTGGTTTCTGTCTTGAGGCTGACTGCGGCGATGGGTGCGACGCGGAGAAAGAGAAAACTCGGATCGCGTAGGCCCCAGGCGACGTATGGAATCTCGAACGCGGTCTCGGCGGACACGGTATCGCCGGCAGTCGTGACCCGGACGGGAAGAATCATGGAATGCTCGACGCCGTGCAGGCTGAGGATGCCGGCCAGGACCAGCTGCGACGTTCCGGTCGGCGCGAAGGACCCGGCCACTCGGCTCGGCTGGAACGTGGTGACCGGGTACTGCCCGGTCTCGAGCACCCTCGTGCGCAACTCGTAGTCGCGCAGTCGATTCCCGGTCTTGGCCTGCCGCAGGTCGATCGTGACCTGGCCCGAGGCCGCGCCGGTCTCTGGGTCGAAGTGGATCTCGCCAGAATCAAGCGCCAGCAGGCCTTCGATGACATGACCGGTCGCCGCTACCCGAAAGGTGAGGCTTGTCTTGTCTGGAGAGAGCGTCAGCACGAGGGGATCGGCCGCGGCGCTGAGCGGGCAGAGCGCGAGAGCGACCATCGCGAGGACACCCTTCGTTCTGGCCATCCACCTGCCTCCTCGACGGGATGGGATCTTGAGTCGTCTCAGCGCACCGCGACCCTAGCTCTTGAACGTGAACCGGGGATGAACGTCGCGGTGTCGATGACGTGCTTAGACGGGCGATCATGAGATCCGGCAGCCACAATCGAGACGTGCGAGTCCTGATGGTGCAAGATAAGCACCGACGGGCCGACCGCCTCGCGCGCGGTCTTCGCGAAGAGGGCTTGGCCGTCGATGTTGCACACACGATGGCCCTGGTCTGGGATCTCGCCAGCTGCGTGGATTACGATCTGGCGCTCCTCAACCCAAAGCTGCCAGATGGTTCCGGCCTCGAGCTCCCGGCGGAGTGGCGCGCCGGCGACTTCACGGCGCCCATTCTCGTGCTGACTCGTGAAGGACCTACGCGATACCAGCGCCCGAGACGGCGCCGTTCTCGATGTGGTTCCACCTCCGGCGGGGACGCGCGCGTCTCCGCCAAGACACCGGGCGCTCCAGAGCTGGTAGGCCGAACCTCGGCTCCCACGAAGGACGAGATCCTGGCGGAGTGGGCCGTCCATCAAGGGACCGTACCTCAGCGTGCACCACGCGACCGAGCGTGGCTCGGCACGACGGTGCGCACGGCGAAAAAGCCCGGGAACGGCTGGAAGCGCTCCGTCACCGTAAGCCCAGCTGCGCTAATGGCCTCTTCGACGCCGTGGCGCACGAAGTCGCGGAAGTACGGTGTCTCAAAGCTCTCGATGAACCTCGACACGAGCGGGCGTAGAGTGCCGACCGGCAGCTCGTAGTCGAGGACCACGACGCCCTCGCGCGAGACGCGCGCGGCCTCCCGCAGCACGATCGGCCGCACGCGCCGGGGCATGTCATGGAGCGCCAGCGAAACGACCGTCACGTCAAAAGTGCGGTCGGCAAACCCGAGATGTCTGGCATCCATGAGCGCGAAGCGAACCGGCAGGCCCCGGGTCTTCGCAATCGCTCTGGCGAGCATTGCGGGGGTCAGGTCGACGGCGGTCACGTCCGTACCCAGGCGGGCGCACCGGCGCGCAACCTCGCCAGTCCCGGTACAGACGTCGAGAATCCGCCGCCCACGGCCCGGCCGGGCCCTCCCGATCGCTGCCTCATAGACGAAGCCGATGGGCAGTGCGAACAGATCGTAGAGCCGGATCCACCCCTCGAAGAAGCGCCGCGTGAAGGCCACGTAGGCGTCGGCGCTCACTGGGCGGCTCGGTTCAGACGGTCCACGACGCCACCGTGCCTCGCCTCGAGTACCGCCATCCCCTGGCGCGCCTCGCGGATGATCTCCGTATCCTCGACGATGGTCTCTGCCGCTGGCGTCCGGCCCGCCACCTCTCGCAGGAGCGCCGCCGCCTCGCCGGCAGATCCGGGTACATGCTCGAGCAAGGCCTCGGCGAGGAAGAGGGCGTTCCGCGCGTCCTCGTGCGAGATCGCGCAGGCCCGCTGCAGCAGGGCCACGCCGAGCTGCCGGTCAACCCACCCGGTAACGAGGGGGATCTTCGGCAGTTGCGTGTGGAGCCGGCCGAGCAGCCGCGGTCCCGCGCCGGCGCGGTACGTCTCGTCGATCCGCTGCAGAGCCTCCGCGTGATCGCGGATTCGCGCGGGCACCCCGCGAGCCACCGACGCCACGTAGCCGTGGGACGGTCCCCAGAGCCCCCACGCGATGGCCGCCCAGAACTGGCTCTCCGCCTCGCGCGCACTCCCCGGACGCGCTTCGGCCACCGCTCGCTCGGCGAGCTCAACCATGCGATCGAAATCCTCACGGGCGCGCGCGGGATCCGCTGAGGCGAAGTGCCCGTGAAAGTAACGCGCCTCCAGCAGCTTGGCTGTCAGCGCGGCATCGCCCGGACGGTCGCGCAGCGCCTCCTCGTACGCGTCGACCGCCCGGGAAGCGGGCTCCGGATCAACCCGACCGGTGGCAGCAAACCCCACCCCCCGGGCGCGCCACAAGCGATCCCCGCGGGCCTCCGCCGTCTCCGCCGCCGCGACGCCGGCAGGCACGGCAACCTCGAGCCCGACCGGCCGCGCCACCGCGAGCCCGATGGTCAGGATGGCGAGGGCGGCCGTCACGCACGCCTCTGGGCGCCCTGGTGCCGCCAGGCCAGGGCGAGTAGCGAAGGCAGGACCAGCAGCGAGAGCACGAGGGCCGCCGTCACACCGACCGTCAGGACCAGCGCGAACGACGCGAGCCCGCGGTGGGTCGTGAACGCCAGCGCGCCGAATCCAGCAATGGTGGTGAGCGCACTCACGAGCACGGCCCGCCCGCTCCCTGTCATTGTGCGGAAGAGATCTCCGCGCTCGGCGAGGAACCGGTGCGTGATGTGGACTCCGCTGTCTACTGCGGTCCCGATGACGACGGGGAAGGCCATCACGTTTAGGGGGTTGAACGGCACCTCGAGGAGTCGCATGAGCCCCACGGTCATCATGACGCCCAGGATCGTTGGCGTCAGCGCCAGTGCCGTCCAGGGTGACAGGCCGAACTCGAGAGCCACGAGGAGCAGGACCACCGCGGCGCTCCAGGACGTGGTCGTCCTGAACGCACGCCTGGACAGGTCGATCATGTACCGGCCGAGCACCGGCATGCCCGTGACCGAGGGGTCGATGGCCCGCATCCGCGCAAGGAACCGGTCCTGGAAGGCGGGCTCCCAAATGTCCCCGGACGGGTACGCGTAGACGGCACGCCCCCCGTCCGGACTCAGGAACGTGCGCCCGAACACGGCACGCGCAGCCGGATCCGCCTTGGCCACGGCGTCGAGCATCTCCAGGTCCGCGAGAGAGCGCACGGCACCCACGCTATCCTCCCGGCGTAGCTGCTCGACGATGTCGCGCGCGCGTCCGGGCGAGTCCGCGACGAACGCCGCGAACTGCGGCGACAGCGGCGAGCGGGCGGTCATCTCGCGCTCCAGCCGCACCGCCTCGGAGCGCGCCGGCTCCAGGTCGAGGTAGTTGCCGTCGAAGGACGGCACGCCACGTACCAGGCAGGCGATCGCCACGGCGCCGGCGATGGCCGCCACCCACGGACCCTGCACCCGAAACAGCGCGCGCCCGAGTCGGCGCTCGTGCAGAGGCTTCTCGCGCCGGGGGCGCTCCCGCATGAGCACGAGCATGGCGGGCAGCAATGTCACCATCCCAAGCAGGGCGAGGGCGATGCCCACCGCCCCGATGGCGCCCAGCTCCCCGAACCCACGGAACCCGGACAGGCACAGCGTCAGGAAGGCTCCGGCCGTCGTGAGCGCCTCGGTGGCGAGACCAGGAGCCAGGAACCGCACCGCCCCGACCACCGCCTCGCGGGGCCGCCGGCCGTCCGCGATGCGCTCCTCGACGCCGTCCACCAGGAAGATCCCGTAGTCACTGCCCAGGCCGAACAGGGCGGAGAAGAAGAACGCGGACAGCAGGGTCAGGTGCCCCGGCCAGACCGCGGCGACGCCGATCACCAGGATCGCCACCACGGTGAGGACCACCATCACCAGAACCGGCCGGAGGAACGAGCTGAAGGCCGCGGCGCAGATCGCCAGCACGATGACGAACGAGAGCGTGGACAGCCGCGACATGTCCTTCTGGATCACGTCGCGGTCGTCCAGGGCGTACTGCGGAAGGCCGGTGAGGCCGGCGCGCACGCCGAGCGTCCCCAGGTCGGCCGTGTCGATGGCGCGCCTCACGCCACGGACGAAGGGCTCGATCGTCCGTGCGCTCGAGCTCGGGTCGTCGGGCTGGACGAACACGAACACCATCCGGCCGTCGCGCGAGGCGAAGTACGGGTCCACGCCAAGCGGGACGAGGGAGGCGGGCGTGTACGGCAGTCTCGCCTGCACCGCCCGCACCCCCGGCACCCCGCGCAGACTGGTGTCGAGCCGCTCCGCCGCCTCGCGCAGCGCCCCGGCGTCGGCACCCTCGAGCGCGATCACCAGCACATTCGGCGTCCCGAACCGCTCGGCGATGGCGCGGAAGTCGGCGACCTCCTTGGCACGCGGGTCCACAAGGTCGAGGTTCGAGGTCTTCAACTCGAGCCGCCACGCCGCGACACCTAGAGCCAGCAGCGTCACGAGGGCACCGAGCACGACGACAGCGCGCGGATGGCGGACGGAAACCCCGGCCAGCCCGCCGAGCCCTCGCTCCCAGATGCCCGGCCCGGGTGCCAGCTCGCGCATCACGGCAGCCCGCGGGCCGCGAGGGCGAATGGGGTGAGCAGCCGGGGCGGGGTCCACCGAAGACCGGCCGCGCGCGCCGCCCGAGCGAACCGCGGGAGCGCCTCGTTGGGCGCATCGAGGGCCAATACAAAGGTCCCGAAGTGGCACGGCACGACGGCGCGGGCGTCGAGTATCCGTGCGACCTCGACCGCGTCCTCCGGACTCAGGTGGTAGCGTCGCATCGGAAACGAAGGCGCGTACGCTCCGATCGGCAAGATCGCCAGATCGATTCGGGAGGTCCGCGCAATCGCCGCAAAGTCGTTCCGGAGCCCCGTGTCCCCGGCGTAATAGATCGCGCCGCCCCCGGCGCGGAGCACCCAGCCCACGGCAAGGTGCCGGCTGGGAAGCGGGTGAAACCGGCTGCCGTTGTGGGCGGCCGGCACGGCGATGACCTCGACGGGGCCGATCCGCTCGGTTTCCCACACGTCCAGCCCGACCACGCGCGCGTCCGACCGTGCGCCGCGAAGGTAGGTTTCACTGCCCACGGGCACGAGGATCGTGCGCACGGACGGGAGCGCCGCGATCGTCGGCAGGTCGAGGTGGTCGTAGTGGGCGTGGCTCACGAGCACCGCGTCCACTGCCCCCAGCATGGAGGCCGGCGCTGCGGCCTCCAGGATGCGGGGGGCCAGAATGACGCGGGGGCTCGTGTTCGGGTCGAGGAGGATCCTGACGCCGTGCCACACGATCAGGAAGCCGGAATGACCGAGCCAGTGGACTTCCGGCGCCTCCCCGGCGTCGTCCGGCCACGCCAGATCGAGCGATGGCCGCTCCTCCACGGGAATGGCGCTCCACCCGGTCGCCTCGCCCCACGCGCGCGGCGGGGCGAACCAGCCGACGTGGCCCATCACGGCGGCCACTAGGCCGAGTCCCGCTGCGGTCGAGCCCAGCACCTCCCTCATCTGCCGACCTGCGGCGCAGCCAGCGAGTCGACGAACGCGACGAGATCCGCGATGTCCTGATCGGGGAGCGTCTCGTGGCCCGGCATCGGGGTCGGGGGCAACCCGTGGCGAATCAACCGCTCGAGCGCGGCCGGGCGCGCCTCGGGGTCCGCGGGGATGAGGTCGAGCCGTCCCCTGAGAAGATTGGTCGCCGGCACTGCGATTGCCCCAGCCAGTGGCCCGTCGCCGCCGCCCTCGAGGCCGTGGCACGCCGCACACCAGGTACCGAAGAGCCGATGGCCCCGGACAATTGAGGGCGGTGCCGGCGGATGCCCCAGGGGCTCGGCGCGGACCAGCGCGCGCCGCGCGGCCACGTCCGTGATCCCCAGCGACGCCAGGTAGGCCACTAGGTCGCTGCCGCGCTTCTCCCCAGCTCGGAACAGGTGGGCGTAGGAGGGCATCCTCGAACCGGGGCTCACGAGCCTCGGATCCTTCAAGTGCGCCTCGTTCCAGAACGGACCGCGCCGGGCACCGACCTCGCGGAGGTCCGGCCCCTGACGCCGGTCACCGATGAGGGGCGGCGTCTCCGTACGGTCGAGCGGCCGTGCCGGTCCCCACCAGTCAGAGTCGTGGCCCACCGGACGCACGTATTGCGAGTGGCAGTGGATACAGCCCTCGGAAACGTACACGGCCCGGCCGCTGGCCACGGGGTCACCCGCGGTCCCCTGATCGTTCGGCCCCGCCGGGGCCAGGCTCGCAAGAGCGCCTACCCCGACGGCGAGTGTGGCCACGGACAGAACGCCACCGTACTGGCGGACCGCGACCCGGCGGGCCGGGCGTGATGTGATCACCCACAGCGCCGCCAAGGCCAGCCCTGCGGCGAGAGCTGCGCCGACCGGCACCGTGGCCCGACCCTGGGTCGCGCCGATGCCCAGCGCCGAGCCGAGCCAGCCCGCGATGCCGTAAATCAGCGCCGCGCGCCAGCGAGGCACCGGCCGGTCGCCAGCCGACGGGTAGACGACGAGGGCCGTGGAATAGGCCGCGATGCCGAGGGCATAGACCGGGCCCGCCGCCGCCACAAGCTTGCCCCCATACAGGAGGAGTGGGAACGCCAGGGCGAACAGCCCCCACGTGGCCCAGAGCACGCCGGCGAGCCTCCCGACATCCAGCAGGCGGCCGGCCACGATTGCACCCGTCAGGTGGGCCGCGCCCTGGACGAGCTGGCGCGCGGGTCCTCCCCAGGTGACGGCATGCAGCGGAGGATTCGACTGAACAGCCGAGAACGCCGCCGAATCGAGCGCGATCAGGACGAGAAAGGTGCCGAGCGCCCGGGCGAGCTCAACACCGCCCTCGCGCCCGGGCAGCGCGCCGGTCCAGGCGCGCGCGCCCGGCCCCTCGTGGCCAGGGCGCAGGCGGGGCACGAGCGCGGTCGCGACCACGCAGAGTGCTCCTGGCACAGCGGCGCGGACACCGGGCGATGCCGCGAAGAGCGGCGGCAGATTGCTGACGAAGTAGGCCGCCCCGGTCCCGATTCCTGCGGCGAGGCCCGCGCGCGTCGGTCCCACCAGCTCGCGGAGCGATGCGGCCACCGCGACGGTGAGCACCCCGAGGCAGGCTCCCGTGGCCACCGCCGCCATCGACAAGGCGGCCACCCCGTGGCAGGCGGGCGACGCGAGCGCCACCATCCCCGTCAGAGCGAGAGCCACCCGCACCAGACGGAGCGGCTGCGTCCGCCCCAACAGCCATCCGGCTGCGAGGCTCGCCGCGAGACCGGCCACTCCCATGGCCGCCATGACCGTGCGCACCGCGTCGGGGTCGCCGAGCTCACGTCGGACCTGTTCGAGGAATCCGAACTGAGCGTAGAGGAGAAAGGCGATATAGGTCACGGCGACCACGGTGACGCCGCGCCACCTGTGGCTCCGGTCGAGCTCAGATAGCATCGGCACCCCACCCGCGCACAAGGAGCCCAATCTGCACTAGCCCCACCACGGCGTCGAAGAATCCAACGAGCAGCCAGGCCCTGGCGAGCGCGCCAATGGCCACCGCCGCTGCGATGAACAGTGCGACCGCGAGCCGCACGCCAGCCGTCCACTCCAGCGCCGCGATGAGTCGTGCACGCCCGGCGTCGCGATCGCTCAGCAGCAGGGGATAGAGATAGGTCAGGCCGACCGCGCTCACGAAGACGCCGACGAGACGCAGGTACACCATCTCCGCGGGCAACGGGATCCCGAGGACGGCGAGCACGAAGCCCGGCACTCCGACGAGGAGCGCGCCCGTTCCCGCGTCACTCGCCCCCGCGGCGACGCAGAATGCCCGGGCGATGGGCCGATGTCCACTCATGGCACCACAGCCCGCCAGGCCTTCTGCAGCCACACCAGTGTCGCCGTCAGCATCGCCGCGCCCGCAACCGTGCGCACCACGTAGAGGACCGCCACGGCGGGCGCGGGGCGGAACAGGATTCCCGCGTCGGCCGCCTCGAGGGCACCGACCGCGATGAGCGCGGCGACGTGGACCGCCAGGCTCGAATGCCAGAGCGCGAAGACCGCGCGGCTCGAGAACAGTCCCGCAAGGCGCGTGTCCCGGTTGAGCGACTCGAGCACGACGACGGCGAAGCCCGAGCCCATACCGGCCATCGCCACGTGGGCGTGGGCCACGAGGGCGTTCGTGAACTTGACCCGGTCGAGCACGTCCGGCAGGAACGCGACGAGCCCCGTCACCAGCAGGAGCGCGGCCCATACGAAGAAGGCCGCGAGCCACAGGCGCGCGTGGTCAGGCCATTCGACGCGCCGGAGAAAGGCGGGAACGAGCCACGCCCAGACCAGGAGACTCAGCAGGCCCGCCTGCTGGAGCGGCTCACGGTGCCCGTGGTCGCCGCCGTAGCTCAGCGCGACAAACAGGCCGGCGTGCGCGGCCAGCAGCACGCCGAGCGCCGCAGTCGCTCGGCGCTGCGCCGGACGGTGGAGCCCGAGCGCCCAGGGCAGGATCACGAGCACGGCGACGACTCCGAGCGTGCTGCCGAGAAGGCTCGCCCCGGTCGGCCCACCGCTCGCGGGATTCACCGCAGGGTAGGTGTGCGGATCGGTGGCGACAAACATGCCGACGATCACGCCCAGGAGACCGACCCAGAGGGCGCCCCTCGTGGCCAGCGTGCGGGGAGCTGCGCCGGCGCGCCATTCACGGACGAGCCCAGCCAGCAACACGCCGGAGACGAATGTGAGGTTGCCGAGCAGGACCACACGGCCCATGCCCGTCCAGTCCAGGAACGGCTTACCGCTCGTCTGGCCTGCAAGCCACACCACTGCACCGGCGAGCAGCGAACCCGACCACACCTGGACAGCAGCGCGGGACAGCCCGTCGGCCACGGCCGGGCCCCGATAGAGCCGCAACAACAGGCCGAGGAGCGGCAGTCCGCACCAGCCGTAAAGGGCCGCGTTGAGATGAACGGGCGCCCAGCGTCCGTAGGTCAGCGGCCCGAGCGCCCGACCGGTTTCAGGGACGAGGAGCAGCACGGCCATCAGGAGGCCCACGCCACAGGCGATGGCCAGCCAGGTGACTCCGTGGACGGCCACGTCCTCCAGTGCGCTACCGGCCCCGGCCTTCACGCCGCTGCGGCCGTGGCGAGGCGACGGACAACGTCCGCGTGTGCCGCCTCCAACGCCTCCTGTAGACGCTCCAAGGATGAGTTCCTCTCCCGCCGGCCGAGGATCCACACCTCGGCGCGCGCGGCGGAGAGGATCTGCGCGAGCCGCTCGAGCGCGCGTGCCACTCCGGCCTGCTGCGGGAGGTTCGGGCGGCCAAGCCGGTGGTCCCGCGAGGTGGTCTTGCCAGCCTCGGCCTCGCTCAGGAGCACGTCCTTGAAGTCGTCGAGTACCTGGTACGCGAGTCCCCAGTGCGCCGCGAGGCGCTCGAGCCGCGCGATCGTCCGGGCCCGCGCGCCCGCGAGGATAGCCGGCAGGACCAGAGCCAGTCGAACGAGCGGGACGGTCTTCGCGGCGCCCACGCGGAGGATGTCGGGCTCCCGGGCGGCACGTCGTTGGAAGTGTACGTCGCGGGCCTGGCCGTCGAGGATGCCCGCAAGGCCCAGGCACTCCGCGACGAGCCTCGTCGCGCGCTCACGGCCCTGCGGGGACAGGTCCTCGAGCGCCTGCCACAGGAGCTCGTAGGCCCGGGTGATCAGGGCCAGCGCGCCCAGCGTGGCCGCCGCCTCGCCGTGGATCAGGTGCGGGCACGGCCGGCCGCGACGCGACCTCGCGTCGTCCATCGCCGGCATGTCGTCAAAGAGCAGCGAGGCCGCGTGGAAATACTCGACCGCCACCGCGAGCCTCAGGGCCCGCGCCGGCGCGACGCCCCCACCTACGGCAACTCCGTACGCGAGCTGGGCCCGCACGAGGTTGCCCGGGTTGGCCAGTGTCTCGCTGACGACGTCGCGCAGATGCGGCTCCACGTCGCTGCCCACGGAAAGCATTGCCGAGAACGCCTTCCGGACGCGCCGCGCAGCGCTCAGGCTGACCAGCCGGAGGGAGCACCCCATGCGCCGGCCTACTTTGCCGTGGCCAATGGGGCCGAGAGCTCGCCCTCCGTCCGGACACGGACGTTCACGACCTTGGCGACCCGCAGCACCAAGATGCTCGGGTCGCGAAGGCCCCAGGCCACGTACGGGATGTCCACGGCGAGTTCGGCGACCACGTGAGCCCCGCTCACGGTGACCTTCGCAGGCAGCGACATCGGATGGTCCGCGCCGTGGAAGGTCAGCGTGCCCTGGAGGGACACCTCGGATGTTCCGGCCGGAGCCAGCGTCCCCCCGATACGCTGGAGGTGAAAGACGGCCAACGGATGCGTTGGTGTCTCGAGGACTTCCTCGTGCATCGTCCGGTCTCGGCTCGAGGAGCCTGTCCTGGCGCCTCGCAGGTCAATGATGACGTCACCGGACGCCTCCCCCGCGGCGGGATCGAAGCGCAGCGTCCCCGTCTGCACGGCGAAGGCACCCTCGACATCGTGGAACGTGGCCGTGACCGTAAACGCCACGCTGGTGAGGGCGGGATCCAGAACCAGAACCCGCGGGTCGGCTTCCACGACCCCGAGGGGTGCGAGGAGCACCGGCAGCAGCACTAGGGCGCGCAAGGTCGTCATCGTGGCTCCCTTCCATCCCAGTTCACGTCAGATCTCTTCCGGTCGCGCCCCTTGGGGCGGCTCTCCACAACGGTAGAGCAGGCTCATGAACGCGCGATGAATGGGACCTGAAACGGCCGTTCGATCGAGTTGAAGCCCGGGATGGTCGTCCTGCAGCCCCCAGGGCCCGTGAGGGCCCGGCGAGCCGAGCCGTGAAGCTCAAAGCGGGCTTAGCGCCTGGATGGCTAGGGCCCAGATCGACCCTGCGCCGCGGACAGGGCCCGGGGAGCCATCAAACCGCTGCCCGCGAGAGCGCTGCACGCTAGGCATGGTGGCTGGCGCCCGTGTTACCTAGGTCGTAGCGCCAAGCGGTGCGGGTAAACATCGCCCACACCATGCCGGCCTTACCGAGCACGCGACGCTACACCCAGAGGCCGCCTATCACCGCCGCGAGCGCGACCGCCGCAATGTAGCCGTTGACGTTGAAGAACGCCTGGTCCAGGCGCGACAGGTCGCCCGGGCGCACCAGCGAGTGCTCCCACACCAAGAGCCCGACGATCCCACTCCACCCAAGCCAGTAGGGCCAGCCAAGGCCCGTCAGCCACCCAAGCAGACCTAGAGCCAACGCCGCCAGCACGTGACTAACGCGCGCCGTCGTCAGGGTCGCACGGATGCCGAAGCGCGCCGGCACCGAGTGCAGCCCGCGAGCCCGATCGAACTCGGCGTCCTGGCAAGCGTAAATTAGATCGAAGCCCGCAATCCAGACGGTGAGGGCGAACCACAGCACGAGCGCGGGCGTTTCCAGCCGACCCGTGACAGCGAGCCATCCGGCGCCCGCAGCGATCCCGTCGGTAAAGCCTAGGACCCAGTGCGACGTCCAGGTGAAGCGCTTCGTGTACGAATAGCCGACCAAGAACACGAGAGCGAACGAGGCCAGCCGTACGCAGGCCGGGTTCAGCAGCCAGGCCGCGACGAACATGACCACGGCCCCGGCCGCGGCTAGGAGCCTGAGGTCCGAGACGCGTAGGGCGCCCCGCGGGATGTGGCGGCCAGCGGTGCGCGGGTTGGCGGCGTCGATCGCGCGGTCAATCACGCGATTGGCGGCCATAGCACAGGTGCGAGCCCCGACCATGGCCACCGTCACCCACACCCCCGGCCACCAGCCAGGCCAGCCGCGCGCCGCCAGAAGCATGGCGATGTAGGCAAAGGGAAGCGCGAAGACCGTGTGCTCGAACTTGATTGCGGCGAAGACGGAAGCTAGGCGGTCCATAGCCAGGGTCCGGCCTCCCTTCCCCGGTCCCGCCGTCAGCCCAGCGGGCGCACTCCCGGCGCCAGGTCAATGATGACGGTCAGGGCGGTGTTCACGGCAAAGCACGTCCAGTCTCTGGTTCCTCCCCCCCTGGATCCCGCACCGGCCAGGCGCCCGGTGTACCGCCCGACGATAGCTCATCCGGCAGCGTGGGGAGAGGGGCCATCATCGACTGCGGCTTCTCTCCCGGGGGCGCGGTGCCGCCCCCCGATGATGCGGTGAGCCGTGAAGGAACCGAACCTTCAATCAGCCGAAGCAGGCGTCGGCGCGAAACCGGGGGCACGGTCCTGCCGCCGGAACCAACCGGCAGCAAACAGGCGACACGACACAGCGAGTCGTGATTCCAACAGGCCACGTCTCAGGCGCAGTACTAGTACGCGCCTCCGTGAGCGGGCGCGACATTGATTCCCACCGGGGTGTCAGTGCTCTATGCGCGCGCGCGAGGCTTCTTGATGGTGGCCAATCGCGTGATGGTCAAGCGACGCAACACCACTCGCTCATCCCCAGGGCATCGGTTCCATCCAAGCGCGCTCACTGCCCCGTCAGTCGAGCTCGACGGCACGACCGGCAGGGGGCGGAGTCATGCGCCCGGATCAAAAGGCTCTGGAGGCCTTTTGGCCGCCCTTTCAACGAGAATTCGAAGGACGTCTCGTCGAACCTGTCGCAGCGTCCGCTGGGCTGACGCCGGATCCCGGCTGATCAGGTCTCCTCGGGAAGCGGGGCTATCGAGGGGAATCCACTGCCCGCAGTCCCGTGCCCTCTCCGTGATCACTGGTGTCTCGTCCCGTGAAGGCCGGGATCTCCACGACCAACCCCTCTCCGGGCTCACGAATCGGCCCGGCACTCAGGCGACCCTGGATGGCCCGGTCCAGCACGAGGCGCTCCGCCGCGCCCAGCCCGCCGGGTGGCTCGACTATGACCTCGACGTCGGTCTGTCCGTCCGCCGTCGGGTGCAGCCACACGGGAACACGCCGCGCGAACGGGAATGGCGCGGCTGGGTCCTGCGCCCGGACGACCTCCCACAGGAGGAGTTGGTAGCCGGCTTCGTCCAAGGGGTGCGGCGCCCGTTGGAGCCGCATCCGCACGACGTGGGCCATGTCCTCGCGGGGGATCGTGCCCCGTTGGGGCTCGAGGGCGTCCATCTCTGGGACAGTGCGGCCTTCCATTGCGAGCAACACCCCAGCGAGACAGTGGTGGCGCGCCTTGGCGGACACTGACGGCCCCCGGCCTGAAGGTAGCGGTCGGTGACCTGAAGGGCGCGGGTGATCTCGAGTTCGGGGCGCCGTCCCCGGTGGTCCGCGATGGGCAGGATCCGCGGGCCCCGCACGACCTGAAAACCCCCGGATTCGATCCACGCGCGGCGCCCCGACGCGTCGTCGGGATTCGATCGGCGGAGCATCGCGGCCACCCAGGGCTGGGTCGCCGCACCCGACGCCGCGGCCCGGGCTTGCCGGCCGACGACGAGCTCGCGGACGCTGCAGGCCACCCGATCGAAGCGTTGGATGGCGATCGCGTCGTCCTCCGGTGTGGCCTGTGTGGCGCGCATGCACGCCACGAAATTCACGCGCCGGAAGGGATCCCGTGTCTACACGTACCACTGGTACGTGTGCGGATTTGCCAAGGACAAGGGCCCGACGGTCTGCCTCCATCGCGTGTGGTATCCCCGAGACTGGCTGGACGGAGCCCTCGTTGGAAAGCTCCGGGACGCGATGACCCCGCCGATGGTGGAGATCCTGGCGCACACCATCACGGCCCACGTGGAGGCCGCCACCCGGGGACACGCGGCGCGGGTCGACACGATCCGCGCGGAACTCGCCGCCCGCGAACGCGAGGTCGCGAACCTCGTGACCGTGCTCAAGGCGGGCCGCCAGTCGCCCACCGTCCTGGCCGAGCTGGAGACAATCGAGACGGCGATCGCGGCGCTCCGCGCCCAACTCGTCGGTCTGGAGCGGACAGGCGAGCGGCCGTCGCCGACGGTGCATCCGGCCTGGGTCCACGCCCGGCTGGGCCAGCTCGAGGCCTCCTCCGCGAGGATCCCATCCGAGGCCGAACCGAGATCATGAAGCACCTCGACGGAGACCTCATTGTGAAGCCGCTCCCCGCCGAGGCCGGCCAGCAGCGTGTGGAGATCAGCGGGTGGGCGAAAGCAAGCAGCCTCCTCGCGGGAGAGGAGGCTGCTTTCGTACGATTGGTTGCGGGGGCTGGATTTGAACCAGCGACCTTTGGGTTATGAGCCCAACGAGCTACCGGACTGCTCCACCCCGCGATGCCGACATGAACGTTACAGTGGGCCCGGACCTCTGTCAAGCCGAGCGACGGGGCGGCGCCCGTCCCCGCCCCGAGGACTCAGCGCTCCCGCGCCACCTTGATCCGGTGACGGCGGGCCGCCCCGGCGAGCGCGTCGTGGTCGCGCTCCGTCTGGTCCGCATACGCGGCGGCGAACTGGGCGATCGCGTCGTCCAGCGCCTCGCCCTTGCCGACGTAGCCCGCGATCATCGCGGGGTCGCCCGACTTCGCGTGGGCGAGCGCCAACGCCCACCCGCAGAGCCCGCACCACTCGATGAAACCCTTGATGGTGGCCTGGCCCGGCTCGAGCTCGGCCGACCCCTTCATGTCGCGAAGCTGGCGGATGTAGTAGGAGATGCCGTCGTTCTCGCCCCAGCCGAGAAAGATGTCAGGGGCCCCCTGGATCAGGCGCTGGCCGACCACCACGCGCTCGCCCTGGTTGGCATAAGCGGACGGGGCGGTGTACGGCGCCAGCACGGACGGCTGGGCTTCCTTGACCTGGAGAAACAGCGGATCCTCGCGGTTGTTGCCCGCCAGGAAGACGACCCAGCAGCGCGTCCCCACGCTCCCGACGCCGACCACCTTCCGCGCCACGTCGACGACCCGGTACCGGCGAATGAGCGGCTTGCGGTCGTCGGGGATCGACGCGAGATAAGCCCGGATGAAGTGCGCGAGGACGTCCGACACGGCACGCCCGCTCGCGGTCACCGTCTCGCGGACGATCAAGGGCCGGCTCTCGAGGATCCGCTGCTCGTCGTCGACAAGGTCCGTCATCTTGTCGAGCACCTGCAGATGGGTGCGCGCTCGCGCCCTGGCCAAGAGCCTTTTGGCCCGCCGCCGGAGGCTCGACGGCAGCGTGGCGAGGACGTCCTGGGCCTCGATGCGCGAGTACCAGACCTGGAGATAGCCCATCCCGGCATACTCGCGCATCCGCTGGCGATAGACCTTCATCAGCTTCCGGACGGCCCGCTCGCCGTCCTCCGCATCGCCGCCGAGAAACCGCGCGCAGACGACTGCGCTGGCCGCCAGCCGCTTGACGTCCCACTCCCACGGCCCGGGGAGCGTCTCGTCGAAGTCGTTGATACCGAAGACGAGGTTTCGCTCGGCGGAGGCGAACGCGCCGAAGTTCGAGACGTGCGCGTCCCCGCAGGCCTGGACGACGAGGCCGGTCGCCGGAGTCGGCGCCAGGTCCCCCGCCATGACCGCGGCCGCGCCCCGGAAGAAGGCGAACGGCGACCGGAGCATGCGCGCGTAGCGGATCGGCACCAGCTGCGGAAGCCGGGTCCGGGCCTGCTCTTCGAGGATCGCGACCGGATCGCGCCGGCCGAGCGCCGGCTCGTACGTCGCATGGCTGCGCCGCGGCACCTTCCCGCGGAGGCTCTTCCCCGCCGCCATGCGCTCGGCCACCGACTGCCGGCCGGCCGGAGACTTGCCGAGCACCCAGGCCCGCCGGAACGCGTCGGGCAGCGGCGGGGCAGGCGTTTGGGTGGCGGGCATCAGGCGGCCCCCCTCTGGATCGCGAGGCGGGGCGCGGACCCTCGGCGAAACATCGAGAAGCTCGGCGGCCGCGGGCAACACGGGGAAACACGCACGCCTGGGGCGACGCTCATCCGCGGGGGCTCTTCACGCCAGGGCCCGCTCAGCGACCGAGCCGCCCTCCGACCATGCGGTCGAGCCAGCCCTGGCCACCGGCGACCCGCGTCACGCGGTCCGTCTTGCTCGGCTCGTAGCGGCCGTCGCGGGCGGTCCGCCACAGGACGCGCCACGCGGCGCGCGTGGCGAGGAGCCAGTAGGTCTGGCAGCGGAACGTCGCGAGGAGCCACTCGCCGCGACTCCGCCACCCGAGCCGCGTGGGACGCGGCAGGTACGGCTCCATCGCCTGGATCTCCCGCTGCGTCACCACCCCGCCGACCCAGATGGTGAGCCCGAGCGACACCGTCGGCACCGCCACCGCCACGAAGAACACCAGCGGATGCTCCTGCCGGTAGGCGTAGGCGAAGCGCCAGCCGAGGTAGCCCATGGCCGGGTAGACGAACGCGGCGATTGGCCACTCCACCACCTTGTTGCCGACGTGGCGGACGAGCTGGGCGAAATTGAACGCCGTGGGCGCGCTCCGCCAGGTCGTCCACAGGTAGCCGATGTCGTCGAGCACGCCCTGATACCACCGGGCGTTCTGGCGGATGATCTTCTCCTTCGTCTCCGGCAGGTCCGTCAGCTCGATCATCGGCATCGCCCGGATCAGGATCCCGCGCGCGCCGAGCATGTAGCCGAGCGTGGAGTCCTCCGTCGCCCCGCCCGTCGGGAATCCGCCGAGGGCCTGGAGGACGTCGAGCCGCACGAACTGGTGGTGCCCGAGGCAGATCTGCGAGCGACGGAAGCAGAGCTCGAGCACCGAGCGGAGCCACCGGCCGGCGCGTCCCGGCACCCGGGTCGTCGCGCGATCGATCAGGCGGATGCGCCGGATCTCGTTGATCAGGCGCGCCAGCGACACGCGCGTGAAGATGGACGACTGCTGCACGGCGCAGATCCGGCCCCGGATCCCGAGCGCGTCCCAGTTCGCGGTCGACAGCGTGACCCCCTGGTAGGCGAGCGACCCCCGGCCTGCGAGCTCTTCGCCGGCCATCCAGCGCAGCGTGTCGGGATCGGGGATCGAGTCGGCGTCGAACACGCCCACGAACACCCGCGACGGATCCGCGGCATCGCCCTCGAGGATCTGGGCGAGCGCCTCGGGCCGGAGCGCCCAGTTGAGCTGCTCGGCCTTCCGGCCGGGCCCTGGCAGCACGAGATGCGAGAGCCGCTTGGCATCGTAGGGCGGCAGGTCGCCGAGGAACTGCTGGCAGAGCGCGCCCGTGCTGGCGGGCATCGCCGGATGCGGCGCCGAGTCTTCGGCCGCCTTCGTGACCACCGCGTAGCGCGCGCGCTCCCCCGGGTACCGGAGGGCGAGAAGCCCGCGCATGGTCGCGGCGATGCCGGGCTCCTGGTAGGCGGCGACCAGCGTCAGGAACACGGGCGCGGCGGGCGTGAGGCCGAGCGTCTCCTCCGACGGAAGCTGACTGCGGCGCGCGTAGCCGGCGCGGACGAACCGCACGGTCGTGCGCATGCCGGCCCAGTCGATCGCGAGCTTCCAGGCCGCCCGGAGGTTGAAGAGCAAGGTGGCGACGAACAGCCAGCCCGTGTACGGCTGCAGCCACGCCCAGCGCATCGGTCTCCTCGGAGCCTCCGGTCCGCCGCGACTACGGGGACCGGGGCGGTGATGACGGAAGCGCCGGCGCCGACTCGCCGGGCCGGGCGCTCTTCGGGAAGCGCAGCACCTTCTCGCCGGGCCGTACCAGGCCGAGCTCCTCCCGGGCGATCCGCTCGATGACGGCGGGATCCTCCTGCAGCTCGAGGATCTGCTTCGACAAGCGCTCGTTCTCGGTCTCGAGGGTCCGCACCTCGCGCACCAGCGTGTCGACTTCGCCACGGAGCCGCCGGAGCGCCAGGACCCCGTTGTCGCCGAAGACCGCCATGACCGCGAGGATCAACAGCGCGCCCACCACGATCCAGCCGGGGCGCGTCAGGCGAGTCATGGTCGCCCCGGGAGCAGCGTCGTGCCCGGCCAGCGCGCCGCCTCGCCCAGCCACTCCTCGATCCGGAGCAGCTGGTTGTACTTGGCCACGCGGTCGCTGCGGGACAGCGAGCCGGTCTTGATCTGGCCGGCGTTGACGGCGACCGCGAGATCCGCGATGAACGTGTCCTCGGTCTCGCCCGACCGGTGCGACACGACGACGCCGTATCCCGCCGACTTCGCGAGCTCGACCGCGTCGAGCGTCTCCGTCAGCGTGCCGATCTGGTTGACCTTGATCAGGATCGCGTTGGCGGCGCCGCCCCGGATGCCCTGGGCCAGCCGCTCCGTGCTCGTCACGAAGAGGTCGTCGCCCACGAGCTGGAGCCGATCGCCGAGCCGCGCGGTCAGCCGGGTCCAGCCGTCCCAGTCGTCCTCCCGGAGGCCGTCCTCGATCGACACCAGCGGGAACTGATCGGCGAGCCGCTCGTAGAAGTCGATGAGCTCGTCGGTCGTCCAGGTCGCGCCCTCGCCCGGCGCGCGATAGCGGCCCTCGCGCCAGAGCTCGGTCGCCGCGACGTCGAGCGCGAGCCACACGTCCTCGCCGGGCCGGTAGCCGGCCGCCTCGATCGCGCGAACCAGCACGCCGAGCGCCGCCTCCGCGCCGGGCAGATCCGGCGCGAACCCGCCCTCGTCGCCGACGCCGGTCGCGTGCTTCTGCTCCTTCAGGAGCCGCTTGAGCGCGTGGAAGATCTCCGACCCCGCCCGGAGCGCCTCGGCGAACGAGGGCAGGCCCGCCGGGACAAGCATGAACTCCTGGATGTCGAGCCGGTTGTCGGCGTGCGCGCCCCCGTTGATCACGTTCATGAGCGGCAGCGGCAGCGTCCGGGCGCTCGGGCCGCCCAGATACCGGAAGAGCGGGATCCCGAGGTCGTCCGCCGCCGCGCGGGCGCAGGCCAGCGACACGCCGAGGATCGCGTTGGCGCCCAGCGTCTCCTTCTGGGGGGTGCCGTCCAGCTCGCAGAGCGCGCGGTCGATCAGGGCCTGCTCGCCGGCGTCCATGCCTTTGAGCTCGGGCGCGATGACACGCTCCACGTTGCGGACGGCCTGCAGCACGCCCTTGCCGCCGAAGCGGCGACCGTCGTCATCGCGAAGCTCGAGGGCCTCGGCGCTGCCGGTCGAGGCGCCGGAGGGCACCGCCGCCCGGCCCTCGGCGCCGCTGTCGAGATGGACCTCGACCTCGAGCGTCGGGTTCCCTCGCGAGTCGAGTATCTCGCGGGCGTGGACGTCGACGATCTCGGCCATGCTCAGGCCTTCCGGGCCACGATGAAGTCGGCCAGCGCGTGGAGCGGCTCCGCGGCCGGGCCGAGCGGTGCGAGCGCGGCGTGCGCCTCGCGCGTGAGCGCGGCGGCCCGGGCCTTGGACGCCGGCAGCCCGTGGAGCCCCGGGTAGGTCGCCTTCTGCTGCCGCTCGTCCTTGCCCGCCGTCTTCCCGAGCGTCTCGAGGGAGCCCTCGACGTCGAGGATGTCGTCGACGATCTGGAAGGTGAGCCCGATCCGGTCGCCGTACTGGCTGAGCGCGCCGAGCTGCGGCTCCGAGGCGCCGGCCAGGAGCGCGCCCGACCGGAGCGCGCCCCGGATGAGCGCCGCGGTCTTCCGCGTATGGATGTACTCGAGCGTCTCGGCCGACACCGCCTGCCCCTCGGACTGCACGTCCACGACCTGGCCGCCGACCATGCCGTCGGTGCCGGCCGCGCCGGTGATCTCGGCGAGCACGCGCGGGAAGGCCTCCGGCGCGGCCTTGCCGAGGCCGAAGTTGACGGCGACGAGGCCGAGCGCGTGCGTCAGGAGCGCGTCCCCGGCGAGCACGGCCATCGCCTCGCCGAAGACCTTGTGGTTCGTGAGGCGCCCGCGACGGTAGTCGTCGTCGTCCATGGCCGGCAGGTCGTCGTGGACCAGGGAGTAGGTGTGGATCAGCTCGAAGCAGCACGCGGTGGGCATGACGTCGTCCATCTGGCCGCCGACCGCTTCCGCGCCCGCGATCACCAGGAGCGGCCGGAGACGCTTGCCGCCCGCGAAGACGCTGTACCGCATCGCCTCGTGGATCACGGTGGGAACGGCGGTCGCCGGCGGCAGATGGCGATCGAGCGCCTCGTCGACCGCCCGCCGACGCTCGGCGAAGTACGCCTCGAGGTTGAACGCCGTCACCCCTGCCCCTCCTCCCACCGGAACGGCTCGGTCTTGCCCCCTCCTTCATCCTGCATCAGGATCTCGATCCGGCGCTCGACATCCTCGAGCCGGCGCGTGCAGAGGCGCAGCAGCCCGGTCCCCTCCTCGAAGACACGGAGCGAGTCGTCGAGCGAGAGGTTGCCGCTCTCGAGCGCGTGCACGATCTCCTCGAGCCGGGCCATCGCCGCCTCGAACTTGGGCCCGTCGTCGCGGGCCGGCTGGGGATCCGGCGCGGTGGGCATCAGCCGCCCTCCCCCCGGCGAGGGGCCGGGGACCCCGGAGCGTGCACGTCCTCGACCCGGCAGCCGAGCAGGCCCTCGTGCAGGCGCACGATGACGCGCTCGCCGACCTCGACCCCCGCCGCGCGGGTCAGCACCTCG
>CAYXBJ010000095.1:0-15777 GCA_964463175.1 uncultured bacterium | reverse complement strand
CCTGATTGCGGCGGTCCGTCGCCAGGCCTATGATCGGCGACGGCGAGGCGGCTCGAGCTCGCGCTCGAGCGAACGCGATACCCGCGAAAGACGAGGTCCGAGTCGATGGATCCAGCCTGGTTCCAGGGTCTCCGTTGGCGTTGCATCGGTCCGCCCCGGGGCGGTCGCGTGGTGGCCGTCGCCGGACATCCCACCGAGCCCATGGTCTTCTATTTCGGCGCGGTGGCGGGCGGAGTGTGGAAGACGACGGACGGAGGCACGTACTGGGAGAACGTCTCGGACGGCTACTTCCGGACGTCGGCGATCGGCGCGCTCGCGGTGGCCGAGTCGGATCCCAACGTCGTCTACGCCGGGACCGGAGAGGCCACCATCCGGATCGACGTCGTCTACGGAGACGGCATCTACAAGTCGACCGACGGCGGGAAGACGTGGGCCCACATGGGGCTCGCCGACACCCGCCACATCGGCAAGATCCAGGTGCATCCCCAGGACCCCGATCTGGTCTACGTCGCCGCGCTCGGCCATGCGTTCGGCCCGAACCACGAGCGCGGAGTGTTCCGCTCGCGCGACGGCGGGCGGACGTGGCAGCAGATCCTCTTCCGCAGCGAGCGGGCCGGCGCGATCGACCTCGCCCTCGACCGGAAGAACCCGCGCATCCTCTACGCCTCGACGTGGGAGGTGTACCGCCACTTCTGGACGCTCTCCAGCGGCGGCCCCGACAGCCGGCTCTACAAGTCGACCGACGGCGGCGACACGTGGGTCGACATCACCGACCACCCCGGGCTTCCGGCCGGCATCAAGGGCAAGATCGGCATGGCGGTGTCGCCGGCGCGTCCGGATCGAGTGTGGGCCATCATCGAGGCCGACAAGGCCGGGCTCTACCGGTCGGACGACGCGGGCCGGACGTGGGAGCTCGTCTCCGACAACCGCGATCTGATCCATCGCCCCTGGTACTACTGCCACGTGTTCGCCGATCCAGTGGACGCCGACACCGTCTACGTCACGAACCTCAAGATGTGGAAGTCGACCGACGGCGGGCGCACGTTCACGGAGGTCACGACGCCCCACGGCGACAACCACGACCTCTGGATCGACGCGCGCGACCCCCGGCGGATGATCGAGGGCAACGACGGCGGCGCCTGCGTGTCCTTCAACGGCGGACACAGCTGGTCGACGATCTACAACCAGCTGACCGCGCAGTTCTACCACGTGTCGATCGACGACCAGCACCCCTACCGCGTCTACGGCACGCAGCAGGACAACTCGAGCGTCAGCGTGCCGAGCGCCTCCGAGAACGGCGGCATCACGTGGGGCGACTGCTATCCCGCCGGCACCGGAGAGAGCGGGTACATCGCGGTTCACCCGCGCGATCCCAACATCGTCTACGTCGGGGCCGTGGGAAGCTCGCCCGGCGGCGGGGGCGCGCTCCAGCGCTACGATCACCGCACGCGGCAGATCCGCCTGGTCACCGTCTGGCCCGAGGTCTACTACGGCTGGGGCGCCAAGGACCTCCGGTACCGCTTCGCCTGGACCTTCCCGATCGTCTTCTCCCCTCACGATCCCGGAACGCTCTACGCCACGGGGAACCTGGTCTTCCGCACGCGGGACGAGGGATCGAGCTGGGAGGCGATCAGCCCGGACCTGACCCGGCAGGACGTGACCAAGCTCGAAGCGTCGGGCGGCCCCTTGACCAAGGACACCAGCGGGGCCGAGCACTACGGCACGGTCTACGCCTTCGCGGAGTCCCCGCGCGAGCGGGGCACCCTGTGGGCGGGCAGCGACGACGGCCTCGTCCACGTCTCGCGGGACGACGGTCGCACGTGGCAGAACGTGACGCCGCCCGACCTTCCGGAGTGGGCGCTGATCGCGACGATCGAGGCGTCGCCCCACGCGGCCGGCACGGTCTACGTCGCCGCCACGCGGTACAAGATCGACGACTACCACGCCTACCTCTACAAGAGCGAGGACTACGGCCAGACCTGGCGCAGCCTCGCCGGAGAGTTCCCGGCGGGCGAGATCAGCCGGGTGGTCCGGGAAGATCCCGTCCGGCCGGGGCTACTCTACGTCGGGACCGAGACCGGCATCGTCGTGTCCTGGGACGACGGACGAGCGTGGCACCAGTGCCCGTGGAACCTGCCCGTCGCGCCGGTGTACGACCTCGCGGTCAAGGGCAGCGACCTCGTGGCCGGGACCCACGGGCGATCGTTCTGGGTGCTGGACGACATCACGCCGCTGCGCGAGCTGAACCGCGAGGCCACCACGGACGCGCCGCATCTGTTCCCGCCCCGCCCGACGGTGCGTCCCTGGCAGAACTGGAGCGTCGATCTCTTCCGGGGGCCCGGCAAGTCCTACAAGAACTACATGATGGCGCTCGGGACGGGGCTCACCTTCTACGAGGACCGGACGCCGGAGGGCGAGCGCGTGCGCACGTTCCTCGACGCCGGCGAGAACCCGCCCGTCGGGGCGATCGTCTACTACGTCCTCGGCGCGGCGCCGCCCGGCGCCGTCTCCCTGGCCTTCCTGGACGACACGGGCGCGCTGATCCGCACCTTCACCACCAAGCCGGCCGCAGCCCCGGCCGCGGACGCGGCAAAGGCGCCGGGGGCGCCCTCGCCCGCGACCTCGCCGCCGCCCGACGAACGGTTCCTCACCGCAAGGCCGGGGCTGAACCGCTTCGTCTGGGACCTCCGCTATCCCGGTGCCGAGCGGGTGCCGGGCGACGTGTCGACCGAGAAGGCCTTGACCGGCCCGCTCGCACCGCCCGGGCGCTACCAGGCTCGCCTCACGGTGGGCGATCGGTCGTGGACCCACCGGTTCGAGGTGCGGAAGGATCCACGGGTCCCCGCCACCCAGGCCGACTTCGACGCGCAGTTCGGCCTGTGGCGGCAGATCCGGGACACGCTGTCGGAGACGCACGCGGGCGTCAACCGCCTCCGGCGGATCCGCCGTCAGGTCAGCGAGTGGTCCCAGCGCCTGCGTGAGGCCGGCTCGCAAGAGGGGCGCCCCGCCGGCGCATCGATCGCGGGATCCGGCGCGGCGCCGCCGGCGCGGGCGACGGCCCCCGACGCCGGGCGCGCCGCCGCGATCGTCACGGCGGCCGAGCATCTCCTCGCCAGGATCGCCGAGATCGAGACGGAGCTCATCCAGACATCGGCGCGAAACTCGATGGACGCGCTCCGCCTACCCGCCCGCATCAACCTCCGGCTCACATCGCTGATGAGCGTCCTGTCGAGCGCCGATGCGGCCCCTCCCCGCCAGGCGTTCCTCGTGTACGAGCACCTCGCCGGTCTGGCGCGCCGGGAGCTCGACCGGCTGGACGCGCTCGTCGCGACCGAAGTCGCGCAGTTCAACGCGCTCGTGCACGAGAGCAGTCTGCCGGCGATCGGCACGCGGTAGGCGAGCCGGCTGGCCCGCGCGGCGGGGTGCCCGGCGGTTGCCTGGAAAAGCGATGTATGCCAGCATTCCGCCAGGGCAAACGCCGTCTGGCCGAAGTCACGGCTCGAATCCCGATTGTCGACTGCATCCCCCAAGCAGAAGGGAGCGACTCATGAGTGATCGCCGCCCCACCGATACCCGCTTCCGCGCGCTGCGCCGCCTGGGCATGCTCGCGGCACTCGCGCTCGTCATTCCCGTGCTCGCGATCGGGGCCCGCCCCTCGTTCGGCGCGGATCCGGTCACCATCACGATGGCGCGAAACGCGGACATGCTGACCTTCGACCCCTACTCCACGGAGGACGATCCCTCCATCTTCGTGGAGCTGCAGATCTTCGACCGTCTCGTCAAGCTGAACGCGGCGAACAACGGCGTCGAGCCGGAGCTCGCCACGTCCTGGACGGTCGCGCCCGACGGCCTCAGCGCGACGTTCACGCTCCGCCCGGGCGTGAAATACTCCGACGGCTCGACCCTGACCGCGGAGGACGTGGTGTTCTCGCTCACGCGGGCGATCGACCAGAAGGGGTCGTGGGGCTTCCTCTTCTCCCCGGTCAAGTCGGTGACCAAGGTCGACGACAAGACCATCCGGCTCAACATGTCGGAGCCCTTCGCGCCCCTCCTGCCCGCGCTGTCGACCTTCGCCGGGAGCATCTACTCCAAGGCGAACTTCGAGAAGTGGGGCAAGGACGCCGGCCAGCATCCGCTCGGGACCGGCGCCTTCTCGCTGGAGAACTGGCAGAAGGGCGCCCAGATGACGCTGGTCAAGAATCCCAACTACTGGCAGCCCGGCAAGCCGAAGATCGACCGGATCGTGTTCCGCGTCGTGGGTGACGACAACACGCGCGTCCTGCAGCTCCAGTCCGGCCAGGTGGACATCATCGACTTCGTGCCGCCGAACCAGGTCCAGCAGCTGATGGGCGCCGGCCAGAAGATCCAGAAGGTGGAGGGAACCGCAACCCTCCGCTACACGCTCAACGAGACCGTCAAGCCGCTGGACGAGGCCAACGTGCGCTGCGCGATGGCCCACGCGATCGACCGGGCGGCGGTCGCCAAGAACCTCTACTTCGGGCTGGCGACCGTGGCCCGCTCCCTCCTGCCGAGCAGCACGCTCTACTACGACGGGAACGCCGACCCGGTCACGTACGACATCGCCAAGGCCAAGGCGCTTCTCGCGAAGAGCTCCGTGCCCAACGGCTTCACCGTGAGCGTAAACGTCCCGGCCGGGAACCAGCACCGGCTCGACACGGCGCAGATCTGGGCGGCCGGCCTCAAGCAGATCGGGATCACGCTGAAGATCGAGCAGCTCGAGACGACCACGCTCATCCAAATGCGGAACGCCGAGAAGTATTCGATCTACAACGCCGCCTGGACCAACGACACGCCGGATCCCGACGAGCTCCTGGGGGTGGCGCTGGACTTCGCGTCCCAGCACGCCGCCCACACCTTCTACAACAACCCCAAGGCCAAGGAGCTCCTCCTCCAGCAGCGCCGGGAGCTCGACCCAAAGAAGCGCCAGGCCCTGGTGACGGAGCTCCAGCGCATCGTCAACCAGGACTGCCCGCAGATCTACGTGGTGCACGAGCCGCGACTCTACGCGACCACTCCGGCAGTGGCCGGGTTCGCCCCGAACTCGCAGGGAAAGTACAGCTTCGAGGACGTGACCAAGAAGTGACCGCGCGGCACGCGTCACCCGCGGCCACCCTGTCCTGCCGGGACGGTGGCCGCGGGTGATCGTGCCCTGACCGGGTCCCCGAGCGCGACGCCAGAATGATTCGCTACGCAGCGGGACGGGTACTGGCGATGGTGCCCGTCCTGTTCGGCGTCAGCATCGTCGTCTTCCTGCTGATCCGCCTCATCCCCGGCAATCCGGCGATCTCGATCCTGGGCGAGCGCGCGACGCCCGAGCTGGTCGAGCGCGTGAAGAACCAGCTTGGCCTCGACCTCCCCATCTGGCGCCAGTACCTTCACTTCCTGGGAAACGCGTCGCGCCTCGACTTCGGGCCGTCGTACTTCTACAAGCAGGAGGTCTCGACGCTCACGCTCGAGCGCATCCCGGTCACGCTGTCGCTCATCGCCTACGCCATGGTCATCGGGCTCATCATCTCGGTGCCATTCGCGACCTGGGCGGCGATCCGGCGGGAGGGTCCGGCCGATCACGTCATCCGGCTCGTGTTCACCGGCATCATCGGCATCCCCACGTTCTGGATGGGCATCATCCTGGCGTTGCTGCTGAGCGTCAGATGGAGGCTGCTGCCCCTGGGCGGCGTGGGCGTGAGCCGGCTCGATACCCTGTGGCACCTCACCCTGCCGGCCCTCACCATCGGGCTCCACATCTCGCCGACCCTCGTGCGCGCCCTCCGGTCGAGCCTGGTCGAGGTGATGAGCTCCGACTACGTCACGACCGGTGTGGCCATGGGGCTCCGACCCCTCACGCGGCTCGTCAGCTACGTGCTCCGGAACGGCCTGACCCCGTTCGTCTCGACGCTCGGACTCAACGTCGGCTGGCTGATCGGCGGCACGATCATCATCGAGCAAGTCTTCGGCGTGCCGGGGGTCGGATCGCTCCTGATCACGTCGATCCTGACGCGCGACTACTCGATCATCCAGTTCGTGGCGCTGGTTCTCGCCTTCCTGGTGATCGTCGTCAACCTCCTGACCGACCTCACCTACGCCCTCCTGGACCCGCGGGTGTCGTTCCGGGCATGAGCGTGTCCACTCTCGCCGTGGCGCGGCCCCGCAGGCTCCAGTGGATCGTGGCGGGCGGCTGGCCCCTTCGCGTCGGGCTCGTGGGCTTCGCGGTGATCGCCCTCCTCGCCCTCCTGGCGCCGTGGATCGCGCCGTACGATCCCACCGCCCTCGGACTCGTCGACGGGCTCCAGCCACCCAACGCTCAGCACTGGTTCGGCACGGATCAGCTCGGGCGGGACATCCTGACGCGGGTACTCCACGCGGCGCGGACCGATATCCAGATCGGCACGATCGGGGTGACGATCCCCCTGCTCATCGGCGCCGTGCTCGGACTCTTCGCCGGCTACTACGCGGGATGGTCCGACGCGATCCTGGGCCGGATCGTCGACGTCGTGACCGCGTTTCCCTTCCTGGTGCTCGTCCTGGCCATCGTTGCGATGCTGGGACCGGGCCTGACGAACTTCTACATCGCGATCACGCTGGTCAGCTGGGTCGCGTACGCCCGAATCGTGCGCGGCGAGGCGCTGAGCGCCCGGGGCCGCGGCTACATCCTCGCCGCCCGAAGCCTCGGGTACGGGGACCTCCGCATCATGTTCCGCCATCTGCTGCCGAACGTGATGGTGCCGGCCTTCGTCTTCGGGATGAGCGACTTCGTCCTCGACATCCTGGCCGGCGCCTCGCTGGGCTTCTTCGGGCTCGGCGTCCAGCCCCCGACGCCCGAGTGGGGGGTGATGATCGCCGAGGGTCGTAACTTCATCCTGACTGCGCCGTGGGTCGTGACCTTCCCGGGGCTCGCCATCATCGTGACCGCCTTCTTCGTGAGCCTGGTGGGCGACAGCGCGTCGGACATCGTGCGCCGGGTCCATGGCTCCTAAGGAGGCCCTCGAGGTCGACCGACTGACGGTCACGTTCGCCCGGGAGGGGCGGACTGTCGTCCGGAACGTGTCGTTCACGATCGCGCCCGGCGAGGCCTTCGGCCTCGTCGGCGAGAGCGGCTCGGGCAAGAGCCTCACCTGCCGCGCCATCCTGCGGCTCATGCCGCGGGGCGCTACCATCAGCGGGCGGATCAGCTACGGGTCGCGCAACCTCCTCGCGCTCGGCGACCGCGAGATGCAGGCGCTCCGCGGGTCCAGCATCGCGATGGTCTTCCAGGACCCCCTGACCGCGCTCAACCCCGTCCTGCGGGTCGGAGACTCCATCGCCCAGGTGATCCAGGCGCACGGCGGGCTCGGCCGCCGCGCGGCCCGCATGCGGGCGATCGAGATGATGGAGCGCGTCGGGATCCGCGACGCGGGCCGGCGGGCGCCGTCCTATCCCCACGAGTTCAGCGGCGGGATGCGCCAGCGCATCCACATCGCCATGGCGCTCGCGGCGCGGCCGACCCTCCTCCTGGCCGACGAGCCCACCACCGCGCTCGACGTCGTCGTGCAGGCCGAGATACTGCGCCTCCTCGACGACCTCCGGCGTCAGGACGGGATGAGCCTCCTCCTCGTGTCGCACGACTTCCGGGTCGTCGCCGGGCTGTGCGATCGCGTGGGTGTGATGTACGCGGGGGAGCTGGTCGAGGTCGGGCGAACCGACGTCGTGCTGCGGCGCCCGGAGCATCCCTACACCATCGGCCTGATGAACAGCCTCCCCGAGGCCGTCGTCGGGGAGAGGCTCCGGGCAATCCCCGGAGCGCCGCCCGAGCCCGGATCGCTCCCACCGGGCTGCGCGTTCGCGCCGCGCTGCGAGCTCGCGCGCGACAGCTGCACGACGGCGCCGATCGCCATGGCGGAGGCCGCGCGGGGCCACTGGGCGCGATGCATCCGGCGGGATCAGCTCGACGAGCTCCGCCGCGGCCTCGTAGCGGTGGGCACGGCGGGCGCGTAGATGCTGCTGGTCGCCGAGCACCTCACGCGCACCTACGCCCATCGCCGGGGCTGGCTGGGCGGGGCGGGCGCCAGCGGTCCCCGCGGGGCGGCGCGCCCGGCCCTCGCCGACGCGTCGCTCTCTCTCGAGCGTGGGGAAGCAATCGGGATCGTCGGCGAGAGTGGATCGGGGAAGTCGACGCTCGCGCGCTGCCTCGCGCTCCTGGAGCGCCCGGACGCCGGACGGGTCCTGCTCGAAGGCGTCGATCTCACGCGGCTCGGCCGCCGCCAGCTCCGACACTCGCGGCGCCGCATCCAGGTCGTGTTCCAGGATCCGTACTCCTCGCTCAATCCCCGGCTGACGGTCGGCTCCGCGCTCCGCGAAGTCCTGTCGGTCCACGACCTCGTGCCCCGGGACCAGATCCCCCGGCGCGTGACGGAGCTCCTCGACCAGGTGGGCCTGCCGGCTCGCGCCGTCGAGCGATATCCATCCGACTTCTCGGGTGGCCAGCGCCAGCGGATCTGCATCGCGCGGGCGCTCGCGGCCGATCCAGAGGTGCTGATCGCCGACGAGCCGGTGAGCGCGCTCGACGTGTCGATCCAGGCGCAGATCCTCAACCTGCTGGCGGACCTGCGGGTCCGGCTCAGGCTCTCGATGATCTTCATCAGCCACGATCTCCACGTCGTCCGGTACATCGCGCCCAAGATCGCGGTGATGTTCGGCGGGCGCATCGTGGAGGTGCTACCGCCGGGGGTGCCGCTCGAGCGCGCGCGCCATCCCTACACGGAGGCCCTGCTGTCCGCGCGGTCACGCCTCGAGCCGGGGTGGCTCGCGCGAACCGGTCAGCTCGACGGCGAGCTCGCGGCGGCCCTGCCGGCAGCGGGCTGTCCGTTCCGCGGACGATGTCCTCACGCGATGGCCGTTTGCGACACCGTCGATCCCCCGCTCCGCGACCTCGGATCGGGCCACGCCGTGGCCTGTCATTACGTGGCCTGAGGTCGCCGGTGGTGCGCGTGCCACGAACAGGAGGAGCGTGTCAGGTCAGTGGCGGAGGTCACGTAGCAGATCACGGTCGTACGGCCGGACGGCGGTCTCCCGGATCGCCGCCCGCTGAACACGGAGCGAGGCATGGCAAAGAAGACGCGCGGAACCGGTCTCCTGATGCTCTGGACGGACATCGATCCCGAGTACGAGGAGGCATTCAATCGCTGGTACGACGAGGAACACCTGGAGCGGCTCCTCGCGGTGCCCGGCTTCCTCTCGGCCGCGCGCTACATGGCGATCCGGGGCGGCCCCCGGTATCTCGCGATGTACGAGCTGGACGATGTGAGCGTCCTGCGGTCGGCCGCGTTCCTCGACGACCTGCGCTTCCGGCCGTCCCCCCAGCGCCAGCGGGCGTCGGGCGCCCACGTCGGGCGCAACTTCATGCTGCACGGCTATCGCCAGATACTTCCCGCACGGACGGATCCCATCGAGCTCACCATGGGCCCGTCGCCCTATCTCCAGATGGGGCGCATCGACGTGCCGGCGGCGATCGAGGAAGAGTTCAATGACTGGTACAACTGGGTGTACATCCCGACCTATCTCACGGTACCCGGGGTCATCCGCGCGCGACGGTACCTGGCGGTCGACGCCCAGCCGAAGTACCTCACGGTCTACGAGTTCGAGCGGGCCGACGTGCCGGACAGCCAGGCGTGGCACACCGCCCGGGAGTCGAGCCCCTGGAGCCGCCGCATCCGTCCTCAGATGCGCCTCGACCCAGGCTCGCCAGCGGTGTACCGCCGGATCCGGCCGGATCCCGTGCCGTGAACAGGGCCTACCCACCGGATAGATCAAGCGTGGTGAGCCCGGAGATCCGCTGACCCACTTCCCGCACGCGGCCCGGCGGCACGATGCTAGAATCCTCGCGCTGGTCGCCCGCCGGAGGATCGTGCATGGCGTCTCGCCGCAAGGCTCCAGCTCGCTCGGCTCGTAAGGCCCGGACGTCGGCGACTCCGGGTGCGGCGGGAGTCCGGGCGCAACTCGCCGCCACGATCCAGATCCTGCGAGCGCTGGTGAGCGCCCCCGAGAATCCCCAGGTTGTCCTCGACGCCGTGGCGGAGCACGCGGCACTGGTCTGCGGCGCAGCCGACAGCGTCATTCTTCGACTCGATGGCGACCGCCTCCACATGATGGCTCACCACGGGTCGATTGGGGTGACCGGCAGCGTTCCGCTCACGCCGGACGCCGCGTCCGGGCGAGCGATCCGGGATCTGCGCGCCGTGCACATCCCCGACATCAAGGCCGCTGCGAGCGAGTACCCCACCACCTTCCAGTTGTATCGTCGCAGCGGCCACCGGACAGTCCTCGCCGTCCCTCTCGTGAGCGAGGGCCGTGCCTTCGGTGTCATCGTCATCCGGCGTCTTGAGGCGCGTCCATTCTCCGCCGCGCAGATCGTCGCCCTCGAGAGCTTCGCCGATCAGGCGGCCATCACCATCGCGCACGCGCGACTTTTTCACGAGGTCACCGAGGCGCTGGAGCGCGAGCGGGCAACGGGCGCCATTCTCCGGGTCATCGCGAGCTCGCCGACGACGGTCGATCCGGTCTTCGACGCCATCCTCGACAGCGCGCTCAGGCTCTGCGCCTCGCCCGTCGGCAACCTCATACTTCTCGACGGCGAAGCGTTCCGGCTGGTTGCCCACCGCGGCATGCCCGGCGCCGTGGTCGAGGCCTGGCAGCAGCCGCAGCACTTTGGTCCACACACCGGCGTGGCCCGCGCCGCGGCCGAGCGGCGGCCCGTCCACATCGTCGATCTGATGGGCGACCGCGCCTATGGCGAGGGCGATCCTATCCGGTTGCAAACGGTGGAGCTTCTCGGCGCTCGCACGGCGATCTTCGTGCCGATGCTCAAGGACGGGGCGCCGATCGGCGTGATTGCGACCTGGCGGCATGAGGTCCGGGCGTTCAGCCAAGGCCAGATCCAGCTCCTGTCCACGTTCGCCGATCAAGCGGTGATCGCCGTCGAGAACGTCCGTCTGTTCACGGAGCTCGGCACTCGAAACCGCGAGCTGACCGAGGCCCTCGAGCAGCAGACCGCCACTGCCGAGATCCTGAGCGTCATCTCCAGCTCCCCCACGGATGTGCAGCCCGTCTTCGAGGCGATCGTCCGAAGCTCGACGAAACTGTGCGACGCCTACGACGCCTGGGTGGCCCGTGTCGAAGAGGACGGGGTGCGAGTCGTGGCCCACCATGGCCCCATCGCACTTCCGGTCGACGTGGTCCCGATCATCCACGGTACGGTCGCCGGCCGCACGGTGATCGAGCGGCGTACGATCCACGTGGCCGACGTCCAGGCCGAGCACGACGAGTATCCGGAGGGAAGCGCTCTCGGACGCCAGGTCGGCTCTCGGGCCACGCTCAGTACCCCCTTGCTGCGGGAAGGCGTGCCAATCGGTGTGATCCATCTCCGCCGAAGGGAAGCCCGCCCCTTCACGGACACACACATCAGGCTCCTCCAAACCTTCGCCGACCAGGCGGTAATCGCCATCGAGAACGTGCGCCTGTTCACGGAGCTCGGGGCCCGGAACCGCGAGCTGACCGAGTCTCTCGAGCAGCAAACGGCCACGAGCGACGTGCTGCAGGTCATCAGCCGGTCGACGTTCGACCTCCGGCCCGTACTCGACACACTCATCGAAAGCGCTACGCGCCTGTGCGGCGCCCAGCGCGGCGCCATCATGCAGCGGGACGGGGACTCCTATCGCGGCGTGGCCTTCTACAACGTGTCGCCGGATCTCATCGATTTCCTGAAGACTCACCCGGTCACAGCTGGACGACACACGATCACGGCCAGAGTGGCGCTTGAACGACAGACGGTTCACGTTGTCGATCTGCAGGCCGATCCCGAGTACGATTACGCGCTGCGCGACGGCGAGCCCATCAGGACCGAGCTCGGTGTACCGATGCTCCGAGGCAACGACCTCCTCGGCATCATCATCCTGTACAAGCTCGAGGTCCAGCCATTCACAGACAAGCAGATCGCGCTGGTCAGGACTTTCGCGGACCAGGCGGTGATCGCGATCGAGAACGTCCGTCTTTTCACGGAGCTGGAAACGCGGAACCGGGAGCTAACCGAGGCGCTTGAGCAGCAGACGGCGACGAGTGCCATCCTCCGAGTGATCGCAAGCTCCCCGACTGACCTCCAACCCTTCTTGGACGCAATGGCCACGAGCGCAGCCCGCCTGTGCGCCGCCCATGACGCGAGCATCCTTCGGCTAGACGGCGATGTTCTCCGGGTGGTGGCCCACCATGGTCCGATCCCCAACCGTCTGGGCCTCGGTATCCGTGCGTTCCAAGGCTCGGTCACGGGGCGTTCGGTTCGCGATCGGCAGACGGTGCAGGCGGTGGATGTCCAGGCCGAGTCGGAGGAGTTCCCGGAGAGCAGGGCGTTCGGTGAGGAGTTCGGCTACCGGACCTTACTGAGCGTTCCACTCTTGCGCGAGGGTATCGCAATCGGCGCGATCGCCATCCGACGCATCGAGGCCCAGCGGTTCACTGACAAGCAGATCGCCCTTCTCAAAACGTTTGCGGACCAAGCGGTTATCGCCATCGAGAACGTTCGTCTCTTCACGGAACTGGAGGAGCGGAACCGCGAGCTGACCGCGGCCCTCGAGCAGCAGACGGCCACCGCCGAGATCCTGCGGGTCATCTCCAGCTCGCCGACCGATACTCAGCCAGTGTTCGATGCCATTGCCGCAAACGCGGCGCGCCTCTGCGGCGCCAGCGATACTCAGGTGCTTCGCGTGGACGGGGACGTGCTCCTTCTCGTCGCCGCCTTCGGGTCGCCCTCGATGCCCCCGGTGCGCCGGGTCACTCGCGGGCACTTGGTGGGCCGGGCGGTAATCGATCGACAGACGATCAACATCCGGGATCTCACGCAAGCCCTAGCTGAGTTCCCCGAGACTACGGCGCCCAAGTACGGAGTTCAATCGCTGCTCGCCGTACCGCTCCTGCGGGACGGGGTCGCGCTTGGCGTCATCAGAGTCAGTCGGAAAGAGGTCCGGCCATTCACTGACGAGCAGGTCAAGCTTGTGACGACCTTCGCCGACCAAGCGGTGATCGCGATCGAGAACGTGCGGCTGTTCCAGGAGCTCGAGGCCCGGAACCGCGATCTGATCGAGGCCTTGGAGCAACAGACGGCCACCGCCGACATCCTGCGGGTCATCTCCAGCTCGCCGACCGATCTCCAGCCTGTCATGAACGTCGTGGCCGCAAGCGCCGCCCGGTTCTGCGGTGCGGCCAATGCCGCGATCTGGCGCCTTGAAGGCGAATCACTTCGACTCGTGGCAGCACATGGGTCCATGCCTGCAATCATGCCGATTGGCGCGACCATTACCGCGAGCCCTCAGAGCCTGATGGGGCGCGCGGTGCGTGATCGCGAGCCGATCCATGTCGAGGACATCCTCGCGCTGCCCGACACTGAGTTCCCCGAGACGATGGGGCGCGTGCGGCAAACTCGCGCGCAGCAGGGTATCCCGGCTCGGACGATGCTGGCCACGCCGCTCCTGCGCGAGGGTGTGCCCATTGGAGTGATCTTCATGCGGCGGACGGAGGTGCAACCCTTCACGGACAAACAGGTGGAGCTAGCGAAGACGTTCGCCGACCAGGCGGTCATCGCCATCGAGAACGTTCGTCTCTTCACGGAGCTGGAGGAGCGGAACCGCGAGCTGACCGAGTCATTGGAGCAGCAGACGGCGACCAGCGAGATCCTGCGCGTCATCTCGAGCTCCCCGACCGACGTCCAGCCCGTGTTCGACACGATCGTCCGGAGCGCGGCCCGCCTCTGCCAGGCCGCCCGCGCCAATCTGTTCCGCTTCGACGGAGAGCTTGTCGTGCACGCCGCGGCCTTCGGCTTCACACCGACGGAGGTCGAGGTCTTGCGGACGGCCTTTCCACGGCGGCCGGGTCGCGAGTTCATGGTGGGTCGGGCGCTCGTGGAGGGCCGGGTCATTCACGTCCACGACGTCATGCAGGATCCGGAATACCGGATGCCCGAGCGGGTGACGCTCAACCAGCGGGCAGTGCTGGCGGTGCCGATGCTGCGCGAGGGCACGCCGATCGGGGCGGTGGCGATATGGCGATCCGAGGCGCGGCCATTTTCCGAGGCGCAGATCAAGCTGGTGACGACCTTCGCCGATCAGGCGGTGATCGCGATCGAGAACGTGCGGCTGTTCCAGGAGCTCGAGGCCCGGACGGCCCAGCTCACGCGCTCGGTCGCGGAGCTGCGGGCGCTCGGCGAGGTCGGCCAGGCGGTCGCCTCCACGCTCGACCTGGACACCGTCCTCAACACGATCGTGTCGCAAGCGGCCCAGCTCGCGGGCACCGACGGCGCCTCGGTCTACGAGTACGACGAGACCACGCGGGCGTTCCAGCTTCGGGCCGCCCACAACCTCGAGCCCGAGCTCATCGAGACCCTCCGAGCCATGCCGGTCCGGATGGGCGAGGGCCTGTCGGGGCGCGCCGCCGAGCAACGGGAGCCCGTGCAGGTGTCCGACATGCTTCCGGAGGCGGCCTACCAGGGCCACATGCGAGACCTTCTGCTCCGGATGGGTTACCGCGCTCTGCTGGCGGTGCCGCTCCTGCGGGAGGACCAGGTGATCGGCGCGCTCGTGGTGAACCGACGAACCCCAGGCGAGTTCGCCCCCGAGGTCGTGGAGCTCCTGAAAACATTCGGCACGCAGTCGGCGCTGGCCATCCAGAACGCCCGGCTCTTCCGCGAGGTCGCGGAGAAAGGTCGCCAGCTCGCCGTCGCGAGCCAGCACAAGTCCCAGTTCCTGGCGAACATGAGCCACGAGCTCCGGACCCCGCTCAACGCCGTGCTCGGCTACACGGAGCTGATCCTCGACGAGACGTTCGGCGAGGTCCCCGAGCCGATCCGGGACAGTCTCGAACGCGCCAGGAACAGTGGCCAGCACCTCCTCGGTCTCATCAACGACGTCCTCGACCTGTCCAAGATCGAGGCCGGTCAATTGACCCTGTCTCTGGCCGACTACGCCATGGAGGAGGTCACGCAGGCCGTCGTGACGAACGTGGAGTCGCTCGCGACCGAGAAGAAGCTCGCCCTCCACGTGAGCGTGCCGCCCGACCTGCCGCCCGGCAAGGGTGACTCACGCCGCATCGCCCAGGTGCTGCTGAACCTGGTGGGCAACGCGATCAAGTTCACGGAAGTCGGCGAGGTTCGGGTCGGCGTGACCGTCTCGGACGGGCACTTCCTCGTGTCGGTGGCCGACACCGGCGCCGGAATCTCCGAGACGGATCAGACCAGGATCTTCGAGGAGTTCCAGCAGGCCGACAGCTCCAGTACCCGGAAGAAAGGCGGGACCGGCCTCGGGCTCGCGATCGCCAAGCGGATCGTCGAGATGCACGGGGGCCGGATCTGGGTGGAGTCCGCGCTCGGCCGGGGCTCGACGTTTCGGTTCACGCTGCCGATGCGGGTCGAGCGCGCAGGGGCGACGTCATGAGCCAGCGCATCCTGGTCGTGGAGGACCACGAGGAGAACCGGCGCATCCTACGCCTGCTGCTCACCAAGGCGGGCTTCGAGCTGATCGAGGCCGAGACCGGCGAGGACGGCGTCCGGCTCGCGGAGACGGAGCGACCCGATCTCATCCTCATGGACATCCAGCTGCCCGGGATCGACGGCTACGAGGCGACCCGGCGGATCAAGGCGAATCCGGCACTCCGCGCCGTCCCGCTCATCGTCGTGACCTCGTACGCGCTCTCCGGCGACGACGTGAAGGCCTTCGAGGCGGGCTGCGACGCCTACGTGACCAA
>CAYXBJ010000094.1:0-2283 GCA_964463175.1 uncultured bacterium | reverse complement strand
TTCGGGGACACCGTCGGGACGGTGGAGGACATCGGCCTCCGCTCGACGCGCGTACGGACCGTCGACCGGACCGTCGTCACCGTGCCGAACGCCCAGTTCTCGACCCTGGCGCTCGAGAACCTGAGTCGCCGCGATCGCATCCCGGTGCGCGCGACCGTGACGCTCCCCGCGCACACGCGCGCCGAGGAGGTGCGCCGCGTCCTCACCGCGCTCCACGACATGCTCGTCGCGCAGCCGAAGGTGGACGTCCCCTCCGCGCGCGCCCGCTTCGTCAGCCTGGGGGCCCAGGCGCTCGAGATCGAGCTCTTCGCCTACGTCGTCACCCCGGTCTGGGACGAGTTCGTGACCGAGCGCGAGCAGATCTTCCTGCACGCGCTCGAGGTCGTGGGCGAGGCCGCGGACCTGAAGCCGCGCTGAGCGCGTCAGCCGCCGACCAGCATCCGCGCCACGATCACCGTCACGACCGCACGTCGAACGCAGCGCGGCACGCCGACAGACTTAAAGTTGACTGGAGCGCGGCGTGGACTGTGGACCACATCCCTTTTCACACACGGGAAGAAATTTGAGCCTGGTAGAATTCTCGCCGATGGGCGAACTGCAGTCGTCGCCGGGGGTCGGTCTGACTTCGACGCACGGTGGAGGTTCTCAGCGCCTGTGCGGGAACTGAGCGGGTGATGGTGCTCTCTCAGTGCGCGGTCCCGTGAGGACGGACGGAGCCTGTTGCCAAGCCGTTGCCAGGCCCGCTCGGCTCGGCGCGCTCCTGGTCGGCTGGCCGTGCCCGTCCGCGGGTCCGTGCCACGTTCGCGGGCCATCGACCGATTCACTCAAGTGCGTTTCGGCGGGTCAACTCCCGAGCAGAGGAGACTCTTCGGGTGTGAGCTTGCTCATCCGGACGCTCTCCTCCCAGAGAAGCCGCGCGCGTTCGACGTCGTAGGAGGCATCCGACGACGGCGCTTCCTGCCACCGCGTGTGAGATGGGAAGTACTTCCCGGAGCCGCCGGCGAGCGCAGGATCGAGCACGAGCCGCGCGAGCGCACCGCCGGCCTTCGGCGCCGGATTGATCGTGGGGACCGCGCGCGTGAGCACCCGCGCGACGCCGGGGAGGATCCGATTCCAGATGAATCGCAGCGCTGGTGGGTAGTCGCGCGCCAGGCCCGAGCCGGGCACCAGGCCCGGATCGAAGCCGTTCACGGTGAGACCGCGAAGGCCCGCACGCTCGAGCCGGCGCACGAGGTCGTAGGCGAACCACAAGTTGCAGAGCTTGCTGTGCACGTAGGCGAGTCGGCCGTCGAAGTCGCCCTGGCCCCCACCGTCCGTCGCGGCGAGCGTCGCGATGTCGGTGATCCTGGGCTTCGGCATCCCGGTCCTGAGCTTCGGATCGTGCACGCCGGAGGCGACGATGACGATTCGGCCGGGGGCGTTAGCGACCAAGCGCCGGAGCAACAGGTTGGTAAGCAGGAAGTGGCCCAGGTGGTTCACTGCGAATGTGAGCTCGAAGCCGTCGACCGAGCGCTGCAGTCTGCCGCTCACCTGGAGCCCCGCGTTGCAGACGAGCGCCCGGAGCGGAACGTCTGCGGCCTCGATCTCCCGGGCGAACCGCCGCACGGACTCGAGGGAGCCGAGGTCGAGGCTCATTGCCGAGACCGCGTCGTTCCCGCTCTCGCGCGTGATCTGTCGGACGGCGTCCGCCGACGCTTCGCGGTTCCGGCTCGCGATCAGGACGCGCCAGTGCTCGGCGGCGAGCCTGCGCGCGCACTCGAAGCCGATGCCGGAGTTCCCGCCGGTCACGAGGACGGTGTTGCGATCCATGGCACGGTCCTACCCGTCTGCGCCCTGCGGCGCCACGGGTCGTCTCGGTCGCAGCCGACTCCACGGCAGACATCACACTCTCCCATCCGAGGGCGGTTCATCCGCCGAGTGAGCCGATTCGGGCCTCACGAGAAATGCGTCCAAACGCGCCGGGGCTCCGTTCGCGGGGAAGTCGAAGTGGTCCCCCTAGGCGTGAGTCGTGGTCCCGATGTCGCGGTGCCCGACGAGCCGCCGCACGCGCTGGGGTGACTCCCCTAAAGTCAAAGTTGACAGCGGGAAGGCGTGGACTGGGGATCACATCCCCTCCTTCGCACGGGAAGAAAAAATGGGGGAGGCAGCGCGGCCGGGGGGAGCTGGAGATTTCCGGCGCCCGGAGTCGAACCGCGGACACTGAGCCCAAGAACCCTTGCCAAAACGCGCCCAGCAGGACTAGCACTCGCTCGGGCGCGGGCAGCGCCCGTTCATCGGGGAAAT
>CAYXBJ010000093.1:0-28263 GCA_964463175.1 uncultured bacterium | reverse complement strand
ATTCCTCGCGAGGCAGGACGAACCCGACCACGAGCGCGGCCACCAGTCCGACCACGGGCAGTAGAAGCATGACGAAGATGACTATCGCGGCGGTGAGACCGCAAGCAGCGTCGAGCGCACGGCGTCGGCCGAGGGACCATACGGGTCACCCATGTCTCGTCGTCCGGAGGGGCACCGGCGCGCCGGCCGTCCGGCGATCGGACGCGCCCTCTCGGTTACCGCGGAGCGCCGGGCGCGATGCCGGCGGCCCCGATCTCGATGAGCCGCCCGCCCTGGCTGACCGGGCGGAAGAGCCGGAGCAGCTCCTCCCGGCTCGTGCCTGGCGGGTAGAAATACTCAGCGCGCTCGACGGAGAGCGAGATGGAGGCGATCAGACGATCCTCGCGGGGCACGCCCATCAATCGCTCCATCGCGAGCCACGCCACTCCGGGACCGAGCTTGAATCCGGTACCGCACCCGCTGCCCGCGTAGAGGACCGAGCCACCCGTACCCGGCACCTCGCCCTCGAACGGCAGCTCCTCCGGGTTCATGTAGTAGGCGCCGCCCGGGATGTCGGCCGGCGTCCGCCCGAGGTTCAAACCGTTCGACGTGAGGACCGGGAAGCGGGGCATGAGCGCCACCACGTCGTCGAGCATCACCTGGTCGAGCCCCACGCGCATTCCATCGAGGACGCCGCCCGTGGGCTGGTAGTCGTCCGGCTGGAGGGCGTGATGGTGGTTGCCGCAGACGAGGCCGTGGCCCTCCGGCCGGAAGTAGATGTTGCGCCAGTGCGAGATGACCGGTGCGTCGATCAGCTCGAGCTCCCGCCAGCCGACCATCGGCTCGCCGATCCGGACGCGCGCCTGCGCGAAGTCGAGATCCGGCGAGTTCCGGATGTAGGGGAGCTGGTGGAAGCTCGTGAACGTCGGCATTTCCCAGCCGGCCATCTGTCGCACGAGCGCGGCGTTCCCGCGGCCCGCTGCCAGCACTACGCGGGGCGCGTGTGCCGTCACCCGCTCCAGTACGCGGCGCTCCGGGCCCTCCTGGGTCCAGCGCTCGAACACCACCCCGGTCACGCGGTCGCCGCTCCGCACGAAGTCGACCACGCGCGAGTAGAGGCTGACCGCGACGCCGGCCTGGAGAGAAGCGTCGAGGAAGCCGGTGAGCGCCGTGCCGCCGTCCGCGAAGCCTCCGCCGTCGTCGACGAGCACGTGCGTGAAGTCGTCGGGGTCGAGGATCTTCTCGAGGTTCGCGCGGCGCGGTGCCGTCAGGCTGGCCAGATACTCATCCCGCGTCTGGACGCGGAGGCCCTGGCCCGCGCCTCGAGCGATGCGCTCGATCTGGCCGAGGATCCCCGGCCGCTCGCCCTCGTGGACGAACCTGCCCCAGCCGGTCCGGGCGAAACCGAGGTGCACGGGGCGGCGGAGCTCGAGCGCCTCGGTGGGCCGCGTGTAGATCCGGCGGCCAAAGGCGGCGACCTTCAGGACCTCGAGGTTCGAGTACGAGATGCGGATGATGCCGCCGGTGTTCACCGTGATGCACTCGCCGGGGATCGCGTTGTCCTCGAGGACAAGGACCCTCACGCCTCGGCGCGCCAGGAAGAACGCGACCGGCAGGCCGTAGATGCCCGCGCCCACGACGATCACGTCCCACGGGCCGGACGGCACCCGCGCCTCACGCCCCTGGAACACCTGGCCCTCGGTCATCGCTCGCGTTCCCTCAAGCCTGCCTGACGGCGCGGTGATCGGCGGGATCCAGCGGTCTGGGCGCTAGGCCGAACGGCTCCACCCTGCATCGAAGACATACAGCGCGCGCCATCCTAGCGAGGTTGAGAGGCTGGGCGCAAGAGTCGTAAACACGCCGTCATGGGTGCGCTGGGTGGGCCGCGCTCAAGGCGCGCCCCCCCCCCCGTTCCCGGCCCGGTACCCAGGAACGACCCGCGCGTGGCCCGGCGAGTCCGGAGGCTGAGCGGCCTGGCCGGACGCTACGCCGCCGGCAGGTGCACGACGAACACGCTGCCGGCCTTCGGCGCGCTGTCGAGCGTGATGGCGCCGCCGTGGGCCAGCGCGATCGAGCGGGCGATGGCGAGGCCGAGGCCGGCGCCGCCGGTCTCGCGGGAGCGGGCGTCGTCGAGCCGGACGAACGGCTCGAACACGCGCGCGTGATCGGCGGGGTCGATGCCGATGCCCGTGTCGCGGACGGACACGAAGACTTCCTCCACGACATCCTCGGCCAGCCCGGCCTTCCCGGAACGCGTCAGGCTGAGCTCCACCACGCCGCCCGCCGGGGTGTACTTCACCGCGTTCTCGACCAGGGTCAGCAGCAGTCGGCGGAGCGCGATCGCGTCGCCCATGACGGCGGCCGGCTCGGCGTCGCCCATGCGGACCGTCACGCCGCTCCCGTCCGCGAGCCGCAGGCCGATGTCGAACACCTCGAGCAGCAGCGGCTCCAGCTCGACCCGCCGCCGCGCCAGCCCGGCGCCGGCGGTCGCGCGTGACAGCAGGAGGAGGTCCTCGGCCAGCCGCACCAGTCGGTCGACCTCCTCGAGGCTGCCCTTCAAGGTCCGCGCGTGCTCGTCGGCCGTCCGCGGGTGCCGGAGCGCGACCTCGAGGCCGGCCTTCAGCGCCGTGAGCGGCGTGCGGAGCTCGTGCGCCGCGTCCGCGGTGAACCGCCGCAGCTCGGCGAAGGCGGCCTCGAGCCGCGCCAGCACCACGTTCAGCGTGTCGGCCAGATAGTCGAGCTCGTCCTCCGCGCCGCGGCGGGGAACCCGGCGGGCGAGATCGGCGGCCGTGATCTCACGCGCCTGCCGCGCCATCGCACGGACCGGCGCGAGCGCCCGCCGCGCGATCCACGCGCCGCCGACGGCGGCGAGGCCTAGACCGACGGGGAGCAGCGCGAACAGGATCTGGAGATAGCGGCTGAGCGCCGCGTCGACGCCCGCGAGCGTCATGCCGGCCTGGACGAGGCCCGCGGGCTGGCCCTCGCGCCGCACCGGCAGCGTCACCAGTCGCACGTGCTCGCCCTGGGGCAGCATCAGCGTCTCGAACGTCTCCTTCCCGCGCGCGGCGTTCCGGCGGGCCTGGGTCGACAGCGGCAGGGGACCGGAGAGGCGCGGCGAGCGCCGGCCCGGCTGGCCCTCGGGATCGAGCAGCTGGAAGAACGTGTCGAGAAGCCTCGAGCCGAGGACCTCGCGCAGCTCCTCGGGCGCCGGGTTGATCAGGAACCCGGTGCGCGCCTGACCCGTCGCGCGCATGACCTCGGCCACGGCCAGGATCGTCGCGTCGACGTCGCGGACGAGGCTCCACGCGAGCACCCGGTAGGAGAGGGCGCCCATGCCAGCCAGGATGGCCAGCAGGAGGGCGCTGTACCAGAGCGTCAGGCGCGTCCGGACCGAGAGCGGCCGGACCCAGCCGCGTCGAGCGGGCGGGCGCTCAGACCCCGTCGCGGAGAACGTAGCCGGCTCCCCGGATGGTGTGGATGAGCCGCTGCTCGCCGGGTCCGTCGACCTTCCGGCGGAGGTAGCCGACGTAGACGTCGACCACGTTCGACTCGGGATCGAAGTTGAGCCCCCAGACGTGCTCGGTCAGCATCGAGCGGGTCTGGACGCGTCCGACGTTCCGCATGAGGAACTCGAGCAGCGCGTACTCGCGGACCGTCAGCTCGACCTTCCGAGCGCCGCGCGTCACCTCGCGCGTCGCGGGATCGAGCGTCAGATCGGTGACCCGCAAGAGCGACGAGCGCTGGCCGTGGCCGCGGCGGAGCAGCGCGCGGATCCGCGCGAGGAGCTCGTCGAACGAAAACGGCTTGGTGAGGTAGTCGTCGGCGCCGAGGTCGAGGCCGGCGACGCGGTCGGGCACGGTGTCGCGCGCGGTCAGGAACAGGACGGGCGTCTCGATCCGGCGCTCACGCATCCGCTTCAGCACCGAGAAGCCGTCCTGGCGGGGGAGCATCACGTCGAGGACGACGAGATCGAACGGCGGGCCGGCCAGGAGCGTGTCGAGGGCCGCCGCCCCGTCGGGAGCGACCTCGACGGCGTAGCCCTCCTCCTCGAGGCCCTGGCGGATGAAGCTCGCGACCTTGCGGTCGTCTTCGGCCACGAGCAACCGCATCGTGGCCTCCAGGGTAGCACCGCCCATCGGCGTGGACCTCCCCCGGCGCGGGCCCGCGCGCCCGTGATCACGTCGGGCCCGGATGAAGTGTCACGGGGCCGCCCCGATGGAGCGGCCCCGTGGTCGACTCGCGACGCGCGAGTCCCTTACTTCTTGACGACGTGGATCGAGGAAGCGGTGGGCTTGCCGTCCACGTCGGCATACGCCACGCGGACGTGATCCCCCGCCTTCAGCGTGCCGAGGGCGGCGGCGGCCTTCTCGCCGGCGCCGAAGGTCGTGTCCTCGGACTTGCCGCTCACGGTGTGCTTGACCGTCAGGGTCTTCGCCATGGCGTCGACCGAGACGACCTCGCCGTTCACGTACTTGAGCTTCGGCGCGACCGTCTTCGGGGCGGTCGTCGTGGCCGGCTTGACGGCCGGGGTGGCCGGCGTCGCGGGCGCGGCGGGCGCCGGCGTGGTGGCCGGGGTGGTCGTGGTGGTGCCGCCGGTCTGGGCCGGGGCCGCGCTCGACAGCGCGAGCACGGTCAGGGACGTGGCGATCAGGGCAGCAGCGGTCTTCATCGGCTCTCCTCCTCGTGTGTCGAGGGCCCGGTCACCGCACCTGCGATGCCCTTCGAGGACCCTCCCAGGGTCCGAGGCTAGCCGGTCAGCATGAGACCTCCATGAAACGAAGATGAGAATTCTCTCATTCCGGCCCATCGCCCGGCGGAGCCCCCGGGCCATTCACCGGCGTCGCACAAGCGGCCCGGGGGAAGCGCCTGGCCATCCTACTTTCGCGGCCGACGGCCGGCGCGTCCGGGTCGCGCTCGGGTCAGCACCGGTGAGCCGAGTCGGCTGCGATCAGACGCTCGGAATCGAGAATGCGCTCACCCGGTGGTCGGGTGGAACGTCGCGGTGCCCACGGTGCCGGACAGGCCGTGCAGGCGCTGGGCGGCGATGACCCCCTCGGGGAAGCTGGCGTAGAGGAGGGTTCCGCCCTGGAACTGGTTCACGTAGTAGACGCCGCCGTCCGGCCCGACGGCCGGGGAGGAGACGCCGCCCGGGGGCCCGGTCGGGTAGTCGGCGATGCCGGCAAGCGTCAGGTCCAGGTCGAAGGACCAGACGCGCGTCATCGTCGAGACGTACACGCGGTTGGCCGTGACGGCGGGGTAGGCGACGCTGTCCGCGTGGAGCTCCGCGCTCTTCCAGACGGTGCCGTTCGTGTCGAGGGCGAGCAGGGTGCCGGTCCGCCGGATGAAGAAGTACATCTGACGGAATCCGCCCGCCACCGTCGCGCTGCTGTCGAGGCTCACCGGGTTTGGCAGGTACGGGGTGAGCGTGTCGCTGTCGAGGTAGGTCGCGTGGCCGTTGGACATCGCCACGAGCAGTCCGTTGGAGAACGCGACGGGCGCGGGAAAAGCGCTCGCGCCCGGGACCAGCCGGGGCGCGCCGGTGATCGCGCCTTCTTCCTCGCTCCAGTGGATCGCGTACAAGCCCTCGCTTCCCGAGGCCAGGATCGTCCACGGCGACGTGGCCGGGAACGAGCCGAACACGACCGGCGTGTCCTCGCACGCCTTGATGCTGTCGGGCAGGCGCGGGATGTTCGGCAGCGGGGGGTCGCCGAGCGTCGCGCTCCCGAAGCCGCCACTGCCGTGGGCGTCGATGAACAGCTTCTCCTCCTCGTAGCGGTTGAACAGCCGGAACGTGCCGTGCTCGTCCACGATCGCGAGATAGGCGAGGAACTCCGGCCCCGTGCCGTTGACCTCGGGGTAGCGGATCGGGACGGTGTACCGGATCACGAAGATCACGCGGGCCTTACCGCCGAGAGCCTGGGAGACGATCCGCGGCGCGCCGCCGATGTGACCGGTGTCCCAGCCGAGCTCGCTGCCCTGGACGCGGATGGGCACCGTCCAGCGGATCGTGCCGTCCGGATTGACGGACACGATGAAGTGGGCCGGCGGAGGCGCGGGCGGCAGGAAGGGTGTCGGATGCGTCCGGTGATCGCGCACGATCGCGCTCCCCGCACCGATGTTGTTGATGCAGAGGCAGTAGATGGCGCCGTCGGCCGCGACCGCAGGCGTCGAGACGGCGCAGGGCGGCGGCGCGATCGTCACCGTCCACTTGACGACGCCGCGGGCGCCGATCGCGACCAGCTGGCCGCCCGTCGTGCCGATGTACACGGTGCCGTCCGGGCCGAGCACGGGGCTCGAGATCCCGACCGGGCCGGGCAGGACAGTGTGCCAGGCGCTGGTCAGGCCCGCGCTGTTGACCAGGCGGAATCCGCTGCCGGCCGGGTTGCCGCCGAACTGGTTCCAGAGATCGAAGGGGATCGGCATGGTAGGTCCTCCCGGTGCGACCGATCATCGCGAGTATAGGTCGTGCCGTGAGCGCTGTCTTCTGGCGCGGCGTCGCGAGGCTCGCCAACGGATGTGACACCTGTGACATTCCGTGGCGGCCACCGTCGACGGATCCGATGATGCGATTACCGGTCACGTGATGGCGCGGCGACCGGGGACTGACTCAGTTGGCGTCCCGGGATGGGACGCTCGAGCCGGATGACCTGTCGCGCTGTTCCGCGCCGCCGCATCGTCTGGCGCGCTTCGTGAGTCCTGTCTTCCGGGCGACAATCAGGACATGGGCGAGCGGGGGATGGCGCGCCCGACTCGGACACGACGCCTGGGCGGCTCCTGGCTCCGCGCCCACGGCCTCGAGGTGGGGCTGGCGCTTCCGCTGATCCTCTATCTCGGGTTGCTCACGGCCGCGCCCATCGGCGAGACTCTGCGGCTCTCGGTCAGCGGGCCGCTTGACGGTGGATTCCCGTCCCTCGGCCGCTACCGCGCGCTGATCGCGTCGGACGTGTTCTGGGCCGCGCTCCGGAACACCGTCGTCGTCGCGGCCCTGTCCGTCACGCTGGAGATGAGCCTCGGGCTCGCGCTGGCGCTGACGCTTCACGCGCGGTTCCCGGGCCGCGGGCTCGTGCGCACGCTGGTCCTCGTGCCGCTCGGCGTGCCGACGGTCGTGTCGGCCGCCGTGATGCTCCTCGTGTTCACGCGCGCCGGGTATCTCAACGCACTGATGCTCGACGCCGCCGACGCGCTCGCCGCTCTGGGGATCTCCTGGCGCCCCGAGCCGGTCGGGTGGACGGTGGCGGGCGGGTGGCGGACGCTCTTCACGGTGGCGGTGGCCGACACGTGGAAGGTCGTGCCGGTAGTCACTCTCATCCTCCTGGCGGGCCTCCAGGCGATCCCCGGGGAGGTCGAGGAGGCGGCGCGGACCGACGGGGCGACGGGCTGGCGTCGGCTCCTCCACGTCGTGCTGCCCCTCCTGGCGCCCTACCTGACCGCGGCCGTGATCCTCCGGGCCATCGACGCGTTCCGCATCTTCGAGATCGCCCTCGTCCTCGCCGGGCGGGTGGAGCCCGTGCTGGGTACGTTCATCTGGAGCCGGTACGCGCCGCCCGCGAACGATCCCTTCACGGCGGCGGCCGCGGCCGTGGTGCTGTTCGTCCTCATCCTGGCCTTCGTGCTGCTCTATCTCGGCGTGGTCGCCCGGCGCGGGGAGGTGACGGCGTGAGCGCGGCGCCAGACCCCCGGCCGCCGGCGGCGCGACCGCGGCTCGCAAGGCTCCTGTTCGCGGCGTGGGTGGCGATCTGCGTCGCGGTGGCCCTCCTGCCGATCGCGGTGCTGCTCACCGTCTCGGTCGCCCCGGGCACCGCCCTCTTCGGCGAGCGGCCCGCGCTCGTCGTCACCGCGCCCACGTTCCGCTTCTGGGGCATCGTCCTCCAGGGGGGCGATCTCTGGGCCCCCCTCGCGAAGAGCGTCGCGGTGGCGGTCATGACCACGGCCCTGGTGCTCGTCATCGCCGCGCCCGGCGCGTACGCGATCGCGCGACTGCCGCCGCGCCTCCGCTACGGCGTGGTGGTGGGGCTCCTCGTCACGCGCATGTTCCCGGAGTTCTCCATCGGCGTCTCGGTCGCGACGCGATTCGCGCAGCTCGGTCTCGTCGACACGTACCTGGGGCTGGCCCTCGCCCATGTGACCGGGGTCCTGCCGTTCGTCGCGTGGCTCCTGGTCGGCGCCTTCGAGGGCGTGCCCCGCGACGTGGAGGCCGCGGCGGCGATCGACGGGGCCTCGCGACTCGAGACGCTGCGCCGGGTCGTCATTCCCATCACCGGGCCCGGGCTGACGGTCGCGGCCCTCTTCGCATGGCTCTACTCGTGGAACGAGTTCCTCTACGCGCGGCTCCTGACGACCTCGCAGAACACGTTGCCGCTCCAGGTCTTCCAGGCGATCGACCGCGGCACCCGGCAGCAGATGGCCGCGGTGGCCATCGTGCTGGTGCTGCCGATCCTGGGCATCGTGGGCGTGCTGCAGCGGCGGCTTCGCCCCGGCGCGCTAGCCGGCGCGATCCGCGGCTGAGGGACGCGTGAGGATGCGGCTCGGCTCCCACGCGCCCGGCGGGATCGTCGTCCTGAGCCTGGCGATCCTGGCGGCGAGCGCGTGCGGGCGGGCCGATCAGCCCGCGCGCTCGGGCGTGACGTTCAGCGCGTCCCTCGCCGAGGACGAGAAACCGGCCGTCCGGGAGGTGCTCGAGCACTTCCGGGCGGAGAGCGGCGTCCGCGTGACCCTCGTCGCCGTCACCGCGGCCGATCTCCCCGAGAAGCTGAAGGTGGAGGTCGCGGCCGGGCGCCCGACGATCGACCTCTTCGCCCAGGACAACCTCGGGCTCCGGCCGCTCGTCGACGCGGGGCTGGTCCAGCCGCTGGACGACGTGCCGGTGCCGGATGCGGTGCTGCCGGCGATGACGCCGCCCCGCTTCGACGGGACGCGCTACTTCCTGCCGTTCCGCCCGAACGTGCAGGTGACCTACGCGAACCGCGCCCGCTTCCAGCAGGCGGGCGTGACGCCGCCGCGGACCGTCGCGGAGCTCCGCGCGGTTGCCCAGGCCTTCAAGGCGACGCGAGGCGCGCCGAAGCTCGCCCTGGCGCTGGCCGACGGCGCGCCCGCCGCCATCACGGTCTCCGAGTTCGTGCTGGGCTTCGGCGGCGATCCCCTCGTGCTCAACGACGCCGGCTCGATCGCGGCCTTCGAGCTCCTCGCGGGGCTCTGGCGGGACGGCCTCCTGGCTCGCGAGAGCCTGGTCGCCAAGTACGACACGCAGGTGGACCACCTGGTCAGCGAGACGGCGTGGCTCGCGCAGAACTGGCCCTTCACCTCCGGCGTGCTGACGCAGCAGGGATTGCTCGACCGCTTCGACGTCTACGAGGGCTGGCGGGGGCCGGTCCGCGCCGCGCACGTCGTGGGCGGTGACGTCCTGGGGATCCCGCGCGGCGTCACGGGACGCCGTCGCGAGGACGCGGTCCGGCTGGCGACGTTCCTCATGTCGAAGGAGGCGCAGGAGCGCCTCGTCGCCGGCAACGCCTGGCCGTCCATCCGCGGCGACGGGTACGCGCGGGTGCCGGCGGCCCAGCGCGAGACCTTCGAGGCGGTCCGCCGGGCGCTCGCCGACGGCTGGCACCGGCCCGGCGTCCCGTACTGGCCCGAGGTGAGCGATGCGATGAACGAGGCCGTACGGCGGATTCTCCAGCGTGGCGAGGCCGTCCGGCCGGTGCTCGATCGCGCGCACGGCGCGATCGCCGAGGCCGCCCGGCGGAAGGGCGCGCCGTACCCGCCCGCGCCCTGACGGCTACGACGGCTCGGGCAGCTCGACGCGGTGGCTGATCGTCTCGGTGTTGCCGTCCTTGAAGCGGACGACGGCCGAGACGCCGAACCACCCGCCCGGCCCGTCCCCGAACAGGGGGAAGCCGTCGCGCGCGCGATTCCGCGACACGAGCTCGCCCCCGTCCTTCGGAGGCGGGTCCATGTGCCACGTCACGAGATCCACGCCCTCGAGGACGCTGATCTCCCCGCGGACCTGGACGATCCAGTCGTAGCGCGACTCGCCGCCTGGCGGCAGGGTCCGGTAGTGATAGACGAGAGAGAGGCCACGCGCCGAGGGCGGCGACGGCGCGCCGCCGTCCACCCAGGGGCCGGTACCGGCCGCATCGGATGGCGCCGCCTCGGGCTGCCAGGACCCGGTGCCGCCCGTGGACGAGGACGCGGCGGCCGGCGACTCGTCGCCCGCGCGGGGCCGCGCCGCGGCGCGCGATGGTCCGTGCGCCCCCGGGCGGAGGAACCCCGCCGGCAGGCTGAGCAGCAAGGCGGCGAGGGCGCCGACGCAGAAGACGAGGACCATCCCCGCCAGCAGCGGGTTCGCGCGCGCCCAGACGAGCCACGCGCCGGCGCCGGGGTTGCCCCGGGCCAGCGCGTCGCGCGACCCATCGGACGCTGGATGCCGCTCGTCGGTCACGGTCGCTCTGCCTCTGTCCTCCGCGGGATGCGTGCCGCGCGCAGTGTAGCACCCGGCTGGCCTGTTCTCGCCGTCGCCGGTATCCTCGTCCGGTGCGCTGGGCCAGCGTCCTCTTCGCGCTACTGATCAACGCCGTGCCCGTGTACGGCGTCGCCGTGCAGGGCTGGTCGGCGACGACGATCCTGGTCCTCTACTGGATCGAAAACCTCCTGACCGCCATCGCGACCTGTCTCCGGATCGCGGTCCACCGGAGCTGGACGCGGAAGCGCGGGCACTACCACGGCGGCCAGCTGGGTGTGACGGTGGGCGGCAAGTCGGCGCGGCCGATCCGGACCTTCCTCGGCGAGTACGCTACCGCGGCGATGATCTTCACGCTGGCGCACGGGGTCTTCGTTGTCGCTCTCCCGCTGATCCTGGCCTCGAACCATCCGGGCGACCCGCGCTGGCAGATCTCGATTCCCCAGCTCCGCGTCGGCGTGGCCGCGGTCGCGTCGTTCCTGGGCCTGGGTCTCGTGGCGGATCTGCCGAGCCTGCCCACGTGGAGCTTCGCGCGGCTCCGCGCCTATGCGCAGGCGCGCCTGAGCCGGGTGCTCATCCTGCACCTGACGATCATCTTCGGAATGTTCGCGATCGCCATGACCGAGTCGCCGTACGGGCTGCTCTTCGTCCTGGTGGGCCTGAAGACGCTCGTGGACCTCGGCGGCGCGCTCGCCCACGACGAGCCGTTGCCGGACAAGCCGCCGGCCTGGGCGTCGCGGATCGCCAACCGCGTCGGCAAGCCCGGCGGACAGGCCGGGACCGACTTCGACGCCGAGTGGCGGCGCGAGGTCGACACCTCGAAGCGCCAGGCGCAGGAGGACGAGGAGCGGGCCTGACGGCGGCGCGTCAGGGAACGGCGCGCGTCGGGACGGCTCAGGGCGCCGCGGCCGCCTCCTGGGCCCGGTGGAGGCAGGCTCTCAGAGCCTCCCCCGTGGCCTGGGCGTGCTTCCGGATGTACAGCGTGTGATCGCCGGGGACGACGTGCACGCGGAGGTCCCCGCGAGCGAGCGCGTCCCAGCCGAGGGTGGCGTTCTTGCGGTGCCACAGCTCGCTGACCACGACGTCGAGCGGGCCGTCGTAGGGTCCGGGACGATACGCGGCGACCGCGGCGAGTGCGCGTCGGACGACCAGCCGGCGCCGCCGCAGGCCCTCGGGGTGCTGGGTGAGAAGCGGCACGCCGGCCGCCGCTCCGCGCACCTTGGCCGCCGCGCGTCGAAGGCAGTCGATCGTCCACGAAAGCGACCCGACGCCCGGAGGCGCCGAATACCCGGCGAGCGTGTCGAGGAGGGCGAGGAGCGCGACCTCCTCTCCCTGCGCGCGAAGCTGCTGCGCCATCTCGAACGCGATCATCCCCCCGGTGCACTCGCCACCCAGAAGGTAGGGCCCGGTGGGCTGGAGCCGGGTGACGTCCCGCACGAGCCGGCCGGCCAGCTCCTCGACCGTGACGCGCGCGCTCCCGCCGCCGAGATCGCGGGCCTGCAGGCCGAAGAAGGGCTGCTCGGCGCCCAGGTGCGGCGCGAGCTTCGCGTACCCCAAGAGCTCGCTCTGCCCGCCGGTGCCGCCGGCCACCAGGAAGAAGGGCCGTCTCGAGCCGTCCCGCCGGATCGCGACCACCGCCGAGGCAGAGTCGGCACGAGGCGCCGAGCCCGGTACCGGGCGGGCGTCACGCGCCTGGCGCACCCGGGCGGCGAGCCCGGCGACCGTGGGCGCCTCGATGAGCCAGCGCGTCGGCGCGTCGAGGTCGAACGCATCCTCGACTCGGGCGATGAGCTGGACGCCCCGGAGCGAGTCGCCGCCGAGGTCGAAGAAGTTCGCGTCGACACTGACCGAGTCGACGCCCAGAACGTCGGCCCAGATCCTGGCGACGGTCTCCTCGATCGGATCGCGCGGCGGCAAGAACTCGTCCGCCTGCTCCTGCGCCCCCTGCCCGGGCGGGGGAAGCCGCCGCTCGTCGAGCTTCCCGCTGCTCGTCTGCGGCAACCCGTCCAGCCGGACGAAGGCCGCCGGGAGCATGAAACCGGGGAGGGCGTCCCGGCACAGGCTGCGCAGGTCGTTCGCGGGGATCGGGGCCTCGGCGACGTAGTAGGCGACCAGCCGCGGCTCGGCTCGCGCGCCGGGCGCCCGGGCTCCGTCGACACGCGCGACGACCGCGCAGTCGCGCACGCCGGGATGCCGCGCCAGGACGGTCTCGATTTCGCCGAGCTCGACCCGGTTGCCGCGGATCTTCACCTGCCGGTCGATCCGCCCGAGGCACTCGATCACCCCGTCGGGCGCGAACCGCGCGAGGTCGCCGGTCCGGAAGAGGCGCGCCCCTGCACCGGTCTGTACACCCGCACCCGTGTCGTGGAACGGATCCGGAACGAAGCGCTCGGCTGTCAGGTCGGGTCGATTGAGATACCCGCGCGCCACGCCGGCGCCGCCCACGTACAGCTCGCCGGGCACCCCGACGGGGACGGGGCGCCGCGCGGGGTCCAGGATGTACACCCGGGCGTTGGCATGAGGATGTCCGATGGGAATCGCACGCGCCGACGCCCCGGCCCGGCACTCCCAGTGCGTGACGCTGATGCACGTCTCGGTGTGCCCGTACGCGTTGTAGAGCGCAGCCGTGGAGCGGGCGAGGAACCGGTCCGCCAGGGCGGGCGTCAGCGGCTCGCCCCACGCGAACACGCGCCTGAGGGCCGTGCAGCTCTCGATCCCGCCGGCGTCGAGCAGGAGCTCGAGCAGCGTGGGCGAGGTCGCGACGAACGTCACCTTGGCGCTCCGCATGAGCCGGACGAGATAGCGGCCGTCGCTCCGGCTGTCCGAGCGGGCGATGACGCACCGCCCCCCGGCGATCCACGGCTCGAGGAGCGCCCACACCGCCGCGTCGTAGGCCCACGACGCGTTCTGCAGGTAGCACTCTGACTGGTCGACACCGAACGCCCGCGTCCCCCAGAGCAGACGGGTCGAGAGGCTCCGATGCGTGAGCATGGCGCCCTTGGGCGTGCCGGTGGACCCCGAGGTGTACACGACGTAGGCGAGATCATCGGGCGTCACCTCGCCACGCGGGTTGTCTTCCCCGTGGCGTGAGATCACCGCCGCGTCACGATCGACGCAGAGGATCTGCGCCTCGTGCGCGGGCAGCTCGTCCAGCAAGCGCACCTGGGTGAGCAGATGTCGTACGCCCGCATCGCGCAGCATGAACGCCGTCCGCTCGCGCGGGTTGCCGGGGTCGAGCGGCACGTAGGCGCCCCCGGCCTTGAGGACGCCCAGGACGACCACGGCGACGTCGAGCGAGGACTGCATGAACACGCCGACCGGCGTCTCCGGTCCGACGCCGCGGCGGCGCAGCTCGCGCGCCAGCTGGTTTGCGCGCCCATTCAACGCGGCGTACGTGAGCGTCTGACCTTCGTGGACGACGGCCACGGCGGCGGGCGTCCGCTCTGCCTGCGCCTCGAAGAGGGCCGGGTAGGTGAGCCCATCCGGCAAGGGGAGCTGCGGCGCGTTGAGGTCGACCAGGAAGCGGCGCTCCTCGTCGGGCGAGAGAAGGCGGATGTCGGCGACGGCCTGCCGCGGGTCCTCGAGCGCGGCGTCCAGCACGCGGAAGAACTGGTCGACCACCAGCCGGCGTCGCTCCGGCGGGAACACCTCGTCGTGGAGGTCGAACTCGAGCATGAGCGCGCCCGCTCGCGGCATGTCGTGCACGTGTACGCCGAGGCTCTCCAGCTGATGGCCGGAATGCAGGAGGACCGAGGGGACCGGAGCGCCGCCGATCGAAACGTCTGCCGAGGAGTGAAAATTGAGCACGACGTCGTACAGGGGCTGATGGGCGGAGGTCGGAATCGTGTGCTGGGCGTACCGCCAGGATTCCATCGCGTCCAGCTCGATCCGCTCCAGGAGGGACAGGAACGTGTCGTCGTTCTCGATGCGGACGGTCAAGGGCACCACCTGCATCAGGAGCCCGAGCGTGTCGCGGAGAGCCGGCGTGCGACGGTTGTGGAGCGGGACCCCGATGCACAGTCCGCGGGCGCCGCTCACGCGATGGAGGAAGACGGCCAGCACGGAGACGAAGGCCGCGAGCGTCGTGATCCGGCGAAAGGAGCGGCCGATCTGGGCGGCCAGCGCGTCGAGCTGTTGCATCTGGCGCGAGGTGAGGGTCCGGGAGACGCGCGTGGCCGCGGTCGACGTTTTGCGAGGCGTGTCCCCGTAGAACAGTAGCGGCTCACCGTCGGCCGGAAGGCGCGCCTTCCAGTACGCCTGGGCGCGCTCGGCCTCGGGCGAGCGCGCGTAGGCGTGCACGTCGCGGACGTAGTCGTGAAAGCTCGGCAGCGGCAGCCGTGCGGGCAAGGTCCCGGCCAGGGATTGCTCGTAGCAACGCGCCACCTGGCGCGCCAGGAGGAACGCCGAGGACCCGTCGAAGACGGCGTGGTGAATGCGCATGAACCACAGGACCCGGGCCTGGCCCGTCCGGATCAGGGCGGCGTCGTACAGACACTCCGACAGCGTGAATCGCGTCCGGGCCCGCGCCCGGATCAGCGCATCCGCGGCCGCCTCGGGATCGGGCGTCGCCGAGAGGTCGACGTACTCGATGGGCCGCCGCATCGACTCGAGGACGCGCTGGCGTGGCACGCCGTGGACAGTCTCGATCACCGTGCGCAGCGCGTCGCTGGAATCCACCAGCGTCTGGATGGCCCGCCGGAAGTGCTCCACCTCGATCGGAGCGGCCAGCGTGAAGAACGTGGCCAGGTTGTGGAGCGGTACGCCGGGATAGAGCTCGTGCGCCAGCCACATCAAGAGCTGGTGCGGGGTCAGATCGGAGCCGCGGGCGAGCCCGCTCCCCGGGTCAGCTCCAATGGAAGCCGGGTCGTCGCTCGAGGTCCAGGGGCCGACCACGATGCGATGATAGTCAAGGAGCGCGGTGAGTGGCAAGGAGAAGGCGCATCGCTCCACCGCTCTTCGACGCCGAGTGGCGGCGCGAGGTCGAGACCTCGAAGCGTTAGGCCGAGGAGGACGAGCAGCCGGTGTGACGGGTTCGACAGACTGACGCGCCCGCGCCGTTCCGCATCGCTGAGACTCCGGCAGTGACCTCGCCGCCCGTGACGCTTCCATTGCGCTTCCGTCGCTGACGTTTCATCGGACCTTCGCCCCACCTTCGTACTCGCCTCCTACGATCCCGCTGGTCCTAGTCCGCAGGAGAGGAGGCCGAGATCCCCCGTTGTCGCCATCCGTCTCAACGTGCCTCGGCGCTGCGTCCCGCCGAGGAGGGGATCGCGGTCGCCGTCGCCCACGACGCGGCGACAGGTGCAGGAAACGAGCGGGCGGGGCGAATCGGACGCGCCGGTGCCGGTCGAGGGCGTCTCCACACGCCCTCTCGCCGGCGCGGGACGGGCGGGACGGCTACATCAGTGTGACCTGCGCGTGCCCGTTCGATGCACGGCCCACGAGGCGCCGGGGCGGAGTCCAGGCAGCCCCAGGCCCGGGCGCGGCGGCGGCAAAGGCCGTGGCGCGGACCCGCGCGGTCGTCACCCGACCCGGCGGCGCCGGGATCAAGCCGCGCGCGATCTCCACCATCGGCACCCGCGCGTCCATGCTGGACTTCTGGATGTAGCGGTGCGCGGCCGGCTCGGAGAGCCCGTCCCGCACCATGAGCAGCGCCTTGGCGAGCTCGATGACCTTCCGGGCCTCGAGGGCCTGACGGAGCACCGCGTTCTCGCGGCGGAGCGCGTCGAGCTCGTTGTCGGGTATGAGCATCGTCGTGGGAGCGACCAGCGGTCGAACCATGTCCTCCTCCTGCAGGCTACGGGAGTTACCAGCGATACCGTTGTCAGGCTAGCTCTCCCGCTTTGCTCTCCCGTGACGGATCGGTCACCTGTCGATCACGGCCGGGCGCAGCGCGCCTCGCTCCGCGGACGCGGCCAGCGCCCCATCGACGGCGTGGAGGGGCACCTACCGCGAGGCGGCCACGGTGCTGCTGCTCATCGTGGTGACGGTAAATGGGGTCGACGTCCTGCAGGATGCCCGACTGCGGCCCCGGGGACGGGCCCCGCATGGAAAGCCGACGAGTACGTGGTTACACTGAAGATGTCGCTCGACGAGGCCGCGCCAGGCCCTCGGCGATGCGGGAGGAGAGCCATGACGATTCGCCTGGACCACACCATCGTGCCCGCGAAGGACAAGATCGCCTCGGCCCGGTTCTTTGCCGAGATGTTCGGCCTCACGGTCGAGCCGGACACCGGCCACTTCGCCGAGGTGCAGGTCAACGACCGCCTGACCTTCCTCTTCGCCGACGAGCCCGAAGCGTGGGGCGGTCCGGGATTCGACCCCGGGACGGGACGGAGCCACCACTACGCCTTCCACGTCAGCGACAGGGAGTTCGACGCGATCCTGGGCCGAGTGAAGGCCAAGCGCCTCCGGTACGGGAGCGATCCCTTCAGCCACACCAACGCGCGCATCAACACGCGTCGCGGCGGGCGGGGACTCTATTTCGAGGATCCCTACGGCCACCTGCTCGAGATCATGACCGTGCCGGAGACCACCGGCGCGCCGCGGCGCCGGGGACGGCCGGCCGCCGGGGCCAGGCGAGTTCGAGCCTCCCGGTAGCGGCCAGCCAGGGGCGACACAGTCCCCGCTCCGCGCGGAGTCCGGGGATCTCGAGCCGAGCCGCACGGTGGCGAGGTGTCGCGGCGCCCCGACACGCGCGAGTCCGGGGGCCTCCGGCCTGGCGGCGCTCTCACGCGCCCCGGCTCCAGGGGAGCGTGCGCCGGGCGAAGTCACCGTGGCCGGTGACGAGGTGGTAGACGTAGGAGCCCAAGCAGAACTGGCCGAAGACCAGCGCGCCGACTGCTACGAGCAGCATCGCCTCGAGGACCCACGCGAGCGGGCTCCAGCCGGCGAGCAGGGACGCGCCGATGATCAGGGTGAACGTCGCCGCCATGCCCTGGGCGAACCGGCGCGGCGGGGGCGCCGGCGGCAGGGGCGGATGGCCCGCCCGGGCGCCGACGAGGGCGCCATACAGCCGGTCGAACGGATTCAGCGCGGGCACGGCCACGTTCCACCAGAGCACGGCCGACACCGCCAGGAACAGCCACGGCGCCTGGAGCAGCACGCCCACCAGCAGGAGCACGCCGATGACCCGCGGCTGGAACATCAGGCCGGGATACTGGACGTCGCACGTGCGGGCGGTCGCGTCGCCGAAGCCTTGCTGCTTGACGAAGTTGAGCTGGATCTGCGTCATGACGCACCTCCGCGATCGTCGCGTTCGCTCGTGAAGCGCCTGGTTCCTCGCGCGCCCCCGATCCCGGTGCGGCGACCCGCCGCCTCCGGGCCCGAGGGTCGCGGCGTGCGGCCGGCGTCCTTACCCGGCGTACCCCCGGCGGTGGAAGTAGTTCGCGTTGTAGAAGGCGAGGACGAGGTCGCGGTACACCGCCGGGGGATAGCGGGGCGGATTGTCGGGGCCGGTGCAGCTCGGGAGACAGTCGATCACGGCACCGGGATTCGGGCTGTAGAAGAAGGCGATCGAGTAGCGGTCGGCGCCCGAGTCGTTCAGCACCGCGTGGGGCGTCGAGAGGAAGCGGTCGTTCGACCAGCGCTTCATCATGTTGCCGAGGTTGACCAGGAACGTCCCGTCGATGACCGGCGGCGCGAGCCACTCGCCCGACGGGAGGCGGACGGCCAGACCGGGTACCTCCGTGCGCGCGAGGATCGTGATGAACGAGTTGTCGGTGTGCGGCCCCTGGCCGAACTGCTCGTCGTCGTCGACGTCCTGCGGCGGATAGTGGAGGAAGCGCAGGTTCACGTGCGCCTCGTCGGCGAAGAACCGCGCGAAGCCGTCGACCGGCATGTCGAGCGCGCGGGCGAGCACCGGCAGCATCCGCTCGCCCAGCGCCACCAGCGTGACGAAGTAGCGGACCATCGCGGCCCGCATCGCTTCGTGCCCGGGGGGCCACTGGTTGCGGCCCCGGAGGGGCGTGCCGGCCAGGACGTCGGGATGATCGGCGCCCCGGTCGTGGCTGATGAAGAAGCTCTCGTTGTAGTTGGGACGGGTCGCCTTGTGCACGGTCGACGCGCCCTGGATGCTCTGGTTCACACCCAGGTAGCCGATGTTGTTCTCGTTGATCCGGAGACGCAGCTTTTCGTCGAGCGGCATCGCGTGGAACTCGCGCGACGCCTCGAACGCGGCGTCGACGACGGCCGGCGGAACGCCGTGGCCCGCGAGGTAGAAGAAGCCGACCGCCTCGCTGGCATTCCGCACCCGGCGAGCGACCGCGTCCAGGCCACCCGGCTCGTTCCGGAGGGCGGAGCCGAAGTCGATCACGGGAATCTCGCGCGTCGCTTCCTCGACGTTCCGGACCGCCATCGCTTTGAGGATGTTCATCGCGCGCCTCCCGGGCCCCATGCTAGCACCGCGCGCTACCGGCGAAGCCGGCCGTGCGCCGGGCGTCGGATGGCGTCGCGCGGGCGGAGCGAGGCGGCGCGCCCGCCCTTGCGCCATTTCGTGGGAGCGGGTAGAAGCGACGTGACGGCCCGCGGCGTGCACCCCCGGCGGTCGAGAATCGAGGAGCCCACGATGACCAAGCGGAAACCCGACGCCCGCGCGAAGGCGCTCCTCGCTCAGCGGCCGCCGGCCGACGCGGTGTCCTACATGCCGCCGCCCGGACGGCTGTCCCTCATCATCAAGCTGGTCGGCACCGACCAGGACCGCCTGACCCGGCCCGGCGCTCGCGGCCTCTTCTGTTACACGGACCGTCTGAGCTACTCGCCGGGCGAGACCGTGCGGTTCCACACGTCCACCACGGCGTCGCGCTATTCCGTCGAGATCGCGCGCGTCGGCGCCCGGCGCGAGGTGGTGTGGAGCAAGAGCGGGATTCCAGGCACGCTCCACCCGACGCCGCCCGAGGCGTACGGCCGCGGCTGCGGCTGGCCGGATGGCTTGGCCCTCCGCATCCCGAAGGACTGGCGTTCCGGTTACTACGCGGTCACGCTCCGGGCGGACGACGGCAAGGGCCAGCCCCTCGAGTGGGACCACTTCTTCGTCGTGCGGGCGCCGGCCGGGAGGCGCCGGGCGCGGATTCTGATGATCCTCTCCACCAACACCTACGCCGCCTACAACACGTGGGGCGGGAAGTGCCTCTACGCGAGCGACGACCGCTCGGTGGCGTGCCGGCTCTCCTTCGAGCGGCCGTGGCAGCGGGGCCTCCTCCGGCGGGTGGAGAGCACCATCCGCAACACGAACACCGGCACGCCGGGTTTCGGCGAGCGCCCGCTCGTCGACGCGTTTCCCCGCCACGTCCGCCAGGGCTACCACCACTGGACGCGGTTCGCGGGCTTCCATACCTGGGAGTCGATCTTCCTGCCGTGGATGGAGGCGCAGGGCTACGCGCTCGACTACTGCGTCCAGGGCGATCTGGATCGGGACCCCGCGGTCGTCGACGGCTACCGCATGCTGACGTCGGCCGGCCACGACGAGTACTGGTCGTCGCGGGAGCGCGATGTGGTGGACGACTTCGTGGCGGCCGGCGGGAACGCGGCCTTTTTCATCGGCAACGCCGCGTTCTGGCAGGTCCGCCTCGAGCAGGACGGTCGGGTGATGGTCTGCTACAAGTACGTCCCCGAATTCGACCCGGTCTACGGCACGAAGCGCGAGAGGTACCTGACCGGAATGTGGTCGAACCCGCGCACCGGGCGGCCCGAGAACTCCACGTTCGGCGTGTCCTTCACGCGCGGCGGCTATCACCGCCTGGGCTACGTGATGCCGCGGTCCTCCGGCGGCTACATGGTCTATCGCCCCGGCCACTGGGTGTTCGCCGGGACGCACCTCGAGTACGGCGACGTGTTCGGCGACAAGGACAAGATCGTCGGCTACGAGTGCGATGGGCTCGACTTCGTGACGCGAAACGGCCTGCCGTATCCGACCGGGAGGGACGGCGCGCCCATGAGCACGGAGATCCTCGCGCTCGCGCCCGCGTCGCTCGGCGAGCGGTCGTCCGCCGAGCGCGAGACGATGTGGGACCAGCGGGACCTGGAGGCGGTCGTGCGCCAGCTCGAGGGCCGGGTCACGCCCGCGGGGCTCGAGAAGTACCGCTACGGCACCGCCGCGATGGTCACGTTCACCCGGGGCAAGGGCACCGTCTTCAACTGCGGCTCGACCGAGTGGTCGTACGGGCTCCAGGGCCACGACCTCTTCGTCGAGCGCATCACGCGCAACATCTTCGACCGCATGAGCCGTTGAGCGGGGTCGGCCTTCGCGCACCGGGCCTTGCTTCCGGGCGGGACGGCCGATCGCCGCCAGGGGTGAGGGAACGCGCGGAAGGAGAAGTTCGACCTCAGCGGCCTCGACCCCCGTGTGCGACCGGGAAGGGCCCCGCGACGCCGCGCGCGCCTAGTCGAGCCAGTCGCGCTCCTTGAGCTTCCGGGGCAGATACGTCTTGGTGAGGTAGCGGAAGTCCTTGTTGGCGAGGGCGTCGAGCTCGTACTTGAGCCCGGTGCCCAGCATGCGCTTGATCTCGTCCTGCCAGGGCTTCTTCTGGAACCAGCGGTACTTGAGAAGCTCCTTCGCCCGCCCGATGTCCTTGTCGTTCAGCTTGATGCCGACGTTGCGCGGGAGGCCGTAGCGGTCGGGATCGGCGCTCGACAGCCCGATGAACTTCGCCTTCGGAATCGCCATCCGCTCGCTCTCGAAGGCGAGGTTGATCGATCCCTGCTTCACGACCGAGTAGGTGTAGTAACCCCAGGGGTCGTTGTCGACGAGGACGTAGACCGGGATCGAGTACTCCTCGTGGAGCCGCCGCGCCAGCCGCCGCACGCCGCGGGGCGGCTGGCCGTTGCCGGTGAGGAGCACGCAGTTGTACCGGCGCCAGAACTTGTCCTCCGACATGCGGTTCCACTGAGTGCCCTTCTCGACGAGAAGGACGAAGTCGGCCGTGCAGCGCCGGATTTGGATGAACTCGGGCTCGACGATGGAGGGCACCGAGTAGCCGCCCTTCCCCAGGCGCGCGCAATCCACGCGGTCCCCGTCGTCGGTGAGCACGAGCGGCCCCACGATGCTGCCGCGGTTCTCGGCCCGGACGTGGAGCTCCTCGCGGAGCGCGGAGAGCGTCACCTCGAGGTCCTCGATCAGCGGATCCGATTCATTCTGGGCGTCGAACGTGTTTTCGTGCGACCCCTTCATCGTGTGCTTGCTGCGGTAGTAGATCTCGCGGAGCGACGTGGTCAGGTCCGACCGCTGCAGCTCGACGAGCGCGTCGGCCACCAGCACCGTCTGCATGAACTTCTTGGCCATGCCGACGTTGAAGAAGGTGCGCTCCTGCTTGGCCTTTCCCATCTCGATGATGCCGCGCTTCTCGTTGAAGCTGACGTTGGCGAGGCTGCGCACCGGGATGGAGAGGGTCGGGTCCTTGCTCTTCTCGGCGGCCAGGATCACGAGGTCGGCCACGCCGACGAGCTTCTTCTCGACCGCCGCGAGAGCCTTCGTCCTCGTCACCGCCATGGTCTCGCTAGCCTCGCTTCCGCCGGCCGCTCGCGGGGGTCGTCTTGACCGGGGGGGCCGGCGCGGTCTTGCCCCGGCGCCGGGCCGGCGGGCCGCCGTTGGCGCGCTTGGCGGCGTCCCCGGCGGCGTCGGCCTCGTCGGCCGCGGTGGCGCTGCCGGTCGAGGCGGCGGGCAGGTCCGGCGCCTCGCCCTCGGTGCCCTCCGCGGTCACGATGATCGAGTGGGGGAGCCCCTCGGGGCCGCTGTCGTGGCCCAGGATCTCGTCGGTCCTGGTCCCGCCCGTCCGCTTCACCGCGATCTTCAGGAGCTGACCCTTGAGCCGCTCCTTTGGCAGCCGGGCGCCCTTCAGCCGCGCACAGGCTTCGACGACTTCCTCGATGTAGAGCTCGAAGATGTTGCGCCGCCGGAACTCGGTCTTGGCCCGTTCGCGCCGCCGGAGGAACACGCCGAGCCGCCGCCCGCACTCCTGGAGCGCGAGCTTGATCTCCTTCCGGATCTCGTCGTAGTCGGCGATCGCCTCCTTGGACTCGCTGGTGAACGGCACCCAGACCGAGGCCATGTGGACGAACACCACCATCGGGCCGGCCGGGAGTGCGCCGCGCGACTGGGAGATGCCGTAGTTCTTCCAGGCGGTCTCCAGCACGGCCTTGAACGTCGCGCAGGCCGACTGCTGGTAGAGAAGGGGCACACGGTTCGCATAGCGGATGACGCGCGCGAGCTCGCTGTCGCCCTCCCGGTCCTCGCCCTCGGCGAGCGGGACGGCCGGCGCGTCGGAGGCTGCCGCCTGCTCGGGCCCCTTTCCGAAGGCGAGCCCCGCCTCGATCACGAACGGGTTGCCGCGGTACACCGCCGTCGGGCGCGTGACCGCCGTGTAGAAGTCGCCCTTGATCTGCTGGTAGAGGCCGTGGAGGATCGCCTTCTCGCCGATGGGCGAGAGGCAGTTCGACGGCGGCGCCATGATCTTCGTCGCCTGGATCGCCTTGTAGAGCGTCTCGGCGTCCTCGCCGTGGACGTTGCGGGGCTTGCCGTTCGGCGAGAGCTTGGCCGTCCCGCAGATCTCCTGTGCCACGGCGGCGGACACGCGGCTGAAGTCGCTCGCCAGGAAGCCGGCGAGGGAGTGGCTCTTCGTGTCCTGGAGCATCCGGAGGAAGATGCCGAACTCGATGCCGTAGGGGTGCGGCTTGATCTCCTTCGGCGGCGGCGGCAGCTCGTGGATGGTCCGCGCGTACTCCTTGGTCTCGCCCTCCGGCGTCAGGTAGACGAGGCGGACGTGCGGGTTCGCGATCGCGGTCTGCGCCAGGTACTCGTCCACGGAGGCGCGGCCCTTCTGGTAGCGCCCCTCGATCTCGAGGGTCACCTGGGTGCCGCGCGGGATCTCCCACTGGATCTTCTTGCTCTCGAAGATCCGCGGCTCGTTCTTCTTGGTGTCGATCTGCACCTCGAAGTAGTGAGCCGGAGCGCGCGCGCCGGTGCGGGAGGTGATCTGCACCGGCTTGCCGGTGGTGAGCTGGGCGTACATGCCGGCGGCGGAGATCCCGATGCCCTGCTGGCCGCGGCTCATGCGGAGCCGGTGGAACTTCGAGCCGTACAGGAGCTTCGCGAAGATCGGCGGGATCTGCTGCCGGACGATGCCGGGACCGTTGTCCACGACGGTGACCCGGAACCGCGTCGCCTGGCTGGCCGGGGGCGCCGGCGACCCGTTGCTCGGCACGACCTCGATCTTCACGGTGACGTCGGGCAGGATACCGGCTTCCTCGGCCGCGTCGAGGGCGTTGTCGACCGCCTCCTTGACGCAGGTGAGGAGCGCCTTCCGCGGGCTGTCGAAGCCGAGGAGGTGGCGGTTCTTGGTGAAGAACTCGGAGACCGAGATCTCTCGCTGTCGAGCGCCCATCTCGGCGGCGGAGACGGGAGCGGGGGTCTTGGGAGCGGGCGCGGACGCGCGAGGCTCGGCCTGCGTGAACGTCATCTTCCCCCTTGATACCAAATCCCGGCTCGGGGGCCCTCCTTATATATGTGCGTCCGGCCAGCCGGCCGGGGATCGGGCGCCGTGGCCGCCCGCCGCGCGCGCGGGCCGCCTCGGCCGCCGGCAGCAGTGCGCCTACTTCTTCGGCCCCACCCCCAGATCGCGGAAGCGATCGACGGCCTCGCTCGGGCCGAAGTCGTCCAGCTCGAACAGCTGGCGCACCTCGATCTCGGCGTCCTTGCCCTCGCCGGCAGGATTGGGGAAGCGCTTCGTCCAGGCGAGCGCTTCCTCGCGCGACTTCACCTGGATGATCGTGTAGCCGGCGATCAGCTCCTTCGTCTCGGCGAAGGGCCCGTCCGTGACGGTGCGCCTGCCGCCCGAGTACCGGACGCGCCAGCCCTTCGCGCTCGACTGGAGACCCGAGGCGTCGACGAGCGCTCCCGCCCGGACGAGCTCCTCGTGGTAGGTCGCCATCTGCCCGATGAGCGCCTCTTCCGGCATGACGCCGGCCTCCGACTCGCGGGTGGCCTTGACGATGATCATGAATCGCATGGCTGCCGTCTCCCTGTGCCTGTGGTGCGGGATGGGGCCGAGACCCCGATCTTTTCGCGGGGTGCGCCCGACCGTTGCGCCTCACCCATTGGTCGTCGAGAGGCCCGGCGAATCGACATCGGCGTCGGCGTCCCAGGTCTGATGGTACCCGGGGGCCTCCGGGCCCGCCGGTCCGAACGGCCACTCCCCCGTCGTCCGGACGACCAACCGCGTTCAGTCCATCTCGGGCTGGCGCAACGCCGGGCCCGCCTTGTCCGCCGCGGCCCGCTTGGCTATGGTGGAACGGCCATCGAGACCTTGGATGGCCACCCGAAGGGAGAGCGCGAATGCGAACGGCGCTGATCGGCGGTGTGCTCATCGACGGCGCGGGTGGCCCGCCCCGGCGCGACACCACCCTCCTCGTCGAGGGCAGCAAGATCGTCGACGTGGGCCCGCAGCGCTCGTTCGGCCGGGACGTGCGGGTCCTGGACCTCGGTGGCCGCACCGTCATGCCGGGGCTGATCGACTGCCACATCCACTTCGCCCACTGGGGCATGAACCTGATCGCCCATCAGCAGCAGAGCCTCATGCTCCTGGCCGCCGAGACGGTCGCCGCGCTCAAGACCACGCTCGAGGCTGGCTGCACGACGGCGCGGGATCTCGGCGGGCTCGACGCGGGTTTCCGCGAGGCGGTGACGAAGGGCCTCATCCCGGGGCCGCGCCTGCACTGCAGCCTGGTGATCGTGTCCCCGACGAACGGGATCGTCGACACCACCACTGCCCAGGGGCTCCCGTCGCCGGTCGTGCCGGGGATGCCGCACCCGGAGTGCAACGGCCCCTACGGCGCACGCGCCAAGGTGCGCGAGGTCCTGCGTCAAGGTGCCGATGTCATCAAGATCGCCACCAGCGGCGGTGTCAGCTCCGCCAAGCTCCACCCGAAGCGGCCGATCTTCACTCCCGAGGAAGTCGAGGCGATCGTCGACGAGGCTCACATCGCGGGCGTCCCGGTGTGCTGTCACGCCCTCGGCGGGCCCGGCGTCATGATGGCGGTCCGCGCGGGCGTGGACACCATCGAGCACGGTGGCTGGCTCGACGACGCGTGCATCGAGGAGATGGTCAAGCGCCGCACGTGGTACGTGCCGACGTTCGCGGTCTATCGCTGGCACGCGACGCTCGGGCCCCAGTTCAAGCAGGAGCGAGCCCGGGCGATGCACGAACACCACGTGGACAGCTTCGGCCGGGCGCAGCGCGCAGGCGTCCGGATTGCGATGGGCACCGATGCCGGCGGCTACGGGTACGGTGACAACGGCCTCGAGCTCGCCCTCATGGTGGAGGCGGGCATGACGCCGGCCCAGGCCATCGAGGTCAGCACCCGGCGGTCCGCGGAGTGCATGGGCATCGCCGACGAGGTCGGGACGCTCACGCGCGGCAAGGAGGCGGACCTCATCGTCCTCGATGCGGACCCGCTCGCCGACATCGGCGTGCTGCGCGAGACGAAGCATCGCGCACTCGTCATGAAGGGCGGGGTGCCGGTCGCCGGTCCGCTGGCCGCCGGGCTGATGCCTCCGACATCCTGAAGCGGCGCGGACCAGCGGTCAGAACAGCCGGCAACCCTCGCCGGCCAGATTCGCTCGCTACGTCAGCAGCGCGAGGGGCTCCTCGACGAGCTCGGCCAGGGTGGCGAGGAACTGGGCGCCGCGGGCGCCGTCGAGCGCCCGATGGTCGCACGACAGGGTCAGCACCATCATCGGCTGTACGGCCGGCTGTCCGTTGACGGCGACGACGCGGTCGGCGATCCGGCCCACGGCCAGGATCGCGGCCTGGGGCGGGTTCACGATCGCGGTGAAGCCGTCGACGCCGTACATGCCCAGGTTGCTGATGGTGAAGCCGCCGCCCGTGATGTCGGCGGGCCGGAGCCGGCCGGCCTGGGCGCGCCCGACCAACGCCTCACGCTCGGCCACCAGCTCGGGCAGCCCGAGACGGTCCGCGTGATGGATCACGGGGACGACCAGTCCGTCGTCGATGGCCACGGCGAGGCCGATGTTGATGTCATCCTGCCGCGCGATCCCGCCGTCCTGCCAGGAGGCGTTCACGCCGGGGTGCTGCGCGATGGCGGCGGCGACCAGCTTCACCAGGAGGTCGGTGTAGGTGACGCGGACGCCGGTCCGCTTGACCGCGCGCTCCCGCCAGGCGACCAGGCGGCTCGCGTTGACCTCGCGCACCAGGTGGAACTGGGGCGCGGTGGTCCAGCTCTGGGTCATGCGCTCGACCATGACCCGCCAGATGGTCCCGACGCGCGGCGAGCCGGCCGGCGCCGAGGCCGGCCCGGCCGCGGCGCCGCGGGCGGGGGCCGTGGCGAGGACGTCGACGGCCAGGACGGCGCCGTCCGGCCCCGAGCCGCGGAGGCCGGCCACCTCGATGCCGCGCTCGGCAGCGAGCCGCCGCGCCTTTGGCGAGGCCGGCACGAGGCGCGGGGTCGGCCCGCTGCCCGCCGTGGTGGCGGACCGGCGCTCGACGAAGGAGAGCACATCCGCCTTCTCGATGCGCCCGCCGGCCGCGGCCACCTGGGCGAGGTCGACGCCGTGCTGCTCGGCGACCTTCCGCGCGAGGGGGGTGATGCGCGGCCGGGCCGCGGCAGGTGCCACCGGCGCGGCCGCCGGCACGGCGGGGGCGCCGGCCGGCCGCGTCCCAGCCGGAGCCGGCGGGGCGGCCGTGGAGGTCGCGCCAGCCTCGTCGGCTCCGAAGATGAGCGCAATCGTCTGGCCGACTGGGATGACGTCGCCCGCCTGCGCCGTCACTTCACGGAGAACGCCGGAGGCCGGGGCCTCGATCTCGACCGTCGCCTTGTCGGTCTCGATCTCGAGGAGCGGCTCACCCTTCCGGACCGTGTCGCCCGGCGCCCGGAGCCACTGCAGGACCTTTCCCGAATCCTGCGCCAGCTCGAGGGCCGGCATGATGACGCGGGCCGGCATTAGGCGCCCTTGCAGAGAGCCAGAGCGGCCTCGAAAACGGTCTTCTCGGTCGGCACCGTCAGGTCCTCCAGCGCCGGCGAGAACGGCACCGGAACGTCCATCGCGCCCATGCGCCGGACCGGCGCGTCGAGGTGGTAGAACGCACCGTCCGCGATCACCGAGGCGATCTCGGCGGTGACGCCGTAACGCTCGTAGCCCTCGTCCACCACCAGGGCGCGCGAGGTCTTCTTGGCCGAAGCGATCAGCGTCTCCTTGTCGAGCGGCGCGGTCGTCCGCGGATCAATGACCTCCGCGCTGATGCCGTGCTCATCGAGGAGCTTGGCCGCGCCCAGCGCCACCTGGACCATGCTGCTCGTCGCCACGAGCGAGATGTCGCGCCCCTCGCGCTTGATGTCCGCCACGCCCAGCGGAATCACGTACTCCTCACTCGGGACGGGTCCCTTGACCTTCGAGTACGAAATCTTGTCTTCGAAGATCAGGACGGGGTTGTCGTCACGGATTGCCGCCTTCAGCAGCCCCTTCGCGTCATACGGCGTGGAGGGGATCGCCACTTTCAGGCCAGGGATGTGGCTGGGCCACGCGTGCAGCGATTGCGAGTGCTGCGCCGCCGACCGTCGTGACGCGCCCATCGTCGCGCGAATGACCATCGGCACCTTCCACTTGCCGCCCGACATGTAGTGGATCTTCGCGGCCTGGTTGACCACCTGGTCCATGATGAGCGCGAGGAAGTCGCCGAACATGATGTCCACGACGGGCCGCATGCCGGCCATAGCGGCGCCGACGGCCAGCCCGGTAAACCCTGCCTCCGAGATCGGCGTGTCAACAACGCGGTCCCTGCCGAATTCTTCCAGCAGTCCCTTGACCACTTTGAACGGCGTGC